>NZ_NKUI01000204.1 GCF_014845115.1 Methylorubrum zatmanii
GCCCCCGCCCGCCGCCGTCCCGCCGGATGCCGGCGCCGCCGCCCAGGCCGGCGGGGTCTACTGAACGAGCCTCGCTTTCGCGACGACGAGGAGCCGCCCCTGCCCGGGCGGCTCTTTTCGTTCGCGGGTGCAGCGCAAGCCCCGCCCCGGATTGTATGCAATGAAACGATCTTCGTCCGCGCCGCGCCCGCAAAGAAGAGAGTTTCGTGTTTCAGGGAGAAAATGCCGGATCATTCCTTTGACGAAAGGTTCCTCCGCAGCAATGATTTGACATGGCGAAGCAATCCGGAAGCAAACCCCGGAAGCTTCGCAAGATATCATCAACCATCCCTCTCGAAGACGAGCGACGTGCCGCCATGACTGTCCGGACCGTGTCCTCCTCGCCCGATCCGATCCGCTTCGCCTATTGGGTTCCCAACGTCTCCGGCGGGCTGGTCATCAGCAAGGTCGAGCAGCGCACCAGCTGGGACATCGACTACAATCGCAAGCTCGCCCAGATCGCGGAAGCCTCGGGCTTCGACTACGCGCTGACCCAGATCCGCTTCACCGCCGGCTACGGCGCCGAGTACCAGCACGAATCCGTCGCCTTCAGCCACGCGCTGGCGGCGGCCACGACGAAGCTGACGGTGATCGCCGCGATCCTGCCCGGTCCCTGGAACCCGACGCTCGCCGCCAAGCAGATCGCCACCATCGCGCAGCTCACCGAGGGGCGGATCGCGGTCAACATCGTTTCGGGCTGGTTCTCCGGCGAGTTCCGGGCCATCGGCGAGCCCTGGCTCGACCATGACGAGCGTTACCGCCGCTCGGAGGAGTTCATCCGTTCCCTGCGCGGGATCTGGACCCAGGACAACTTCACCTTCCGCGGCGATTTCTACCGCTACAGCGACTACACCCTGAAGCCGAAGCCGGGCGCGCGCCTGCCGGAGATCTTCCAGGGCGGCTCCTCGCGGGCGGCCCGCGACATGGCGGCCCGCGTCTCCGATTGGTACTTCACCAACGGCAACACGCCCGAGGGCGTGAAGGCGCAGGTCGACGACATCCGGGCCAAGGCCCGCGAGAACGGCCATTCCGTGAAGGTCGGCGTCAACGCCTTCGTGATCGCCCGCGATACGGAGGAGGAAGCCCGCGCGGTGCTCCAGGAGATCATCGACAATGCCGACCCGGAGGCGGTGAAGGCCTTCGGCCACGAGGTGAAGAATGCCGGCAAGGCTTCACCGGAAGGAGAGGGCAACTGGGCGAAGTCGAGCTTCGAGGATCTCGTCCAGTACAATGACGGCTTCAAGACCAACCTGATCGGCACGCCCGACCAGATCGCCGAACGCATCGTCGCCCTGAAGGATGTCGGCGTCGATCTCGCCCTGCTCGCCTTCCTGCACTTCCAGGAGGACGTGCAATATTTTGGCGAGCACGTGATCCCGCGGGTGCGCGCCCTGGAAGCCGCCCGCGAGCGCCGGGCCGAGGCGGCCTGAAGCCCAACGCCCCCATCCGCCACCTCCTCATCCTGAGGTGCCCGCGTCGGCGCGCCTCGAAGGCTTCTCCCGTTCCCCCGCGGTTCGCGGAACATCCTTCGCGGGCGACGCTTCGCGCCGCCGCCTCAGGATGAGGGAGCGGGTGGCCTCCGTCCTTCACGATCCCTTCCTGCTTTGGGAGACCGCCCATGACCATTGCCGTCAGCCCCACCACGGCCGAGGCCGGAAGCCGGCCGCAGGGCGTGCCCGGCCCCGCCCGTCCGCCAAAACCCGCCCACATCGTCCGCGACGACGCCGAGGCGATCCGCATCGCCCACGCCCTCGCGGCACAGTTCCGCGAGGGCGCATCCGAGCGCGACCGCAGCAATGCCCGCCCGCTCGCCGAACTCGATGCCTTCTCCCAGAGCGGCCTGTGGTCGATCAACGTGCCCAGGGCGTATGGCGGGCCGGAGGTCTCCTACAAGACGCTGGCGCAGGTGATCGCGATCATCGCCGCCGCCGATCCGTCGATCGCCCAGATCGCCCAGAACCATCTCGGCATCGTCGCGGCGATCCGCACGGTGTCGGATCCGGAGCAGCAGGCGCTCCTCTTCGCCGAGGTGCTGAAGGGCACCCGCTTCGGCAACGCCTTCTCGGAGAAGGGCACCCGGCGGGCCGCCGAGTTCGAGACCCGCTTCACCGATCACGGCGACCACGTGATCGTCAGGGGGCAGAAATTCTATTCCTCCGGCGCGCTGCTCGCCCATCTCGTGCCGATCGTCGCCCTCGATGACCAGGGCCGCGCTTGGTACGCCATCGCCGAGCGGGACGCGCCCGGCCTCACCGTGATCGACGACTGGTCGGCCTTCGGCCAGAAGGGCACCGCCAGCGGCACCGTCCTCATCGAGGATGTCCGCGTGCCGAAAAGCCACCTCGTGCCGGGCTACCGGGCCTACGAGGCGCCGCGGGCGGACGGGGCGATCTTCCAGATCATCCAGGCGGCGGTCGATGCCGGGATCGGCCGCGAGGCGCTCGACGACACCATCACCTTCGTACGCGAGAAGGCGCGCCCCTGGATCGACAGCGGCCAGGAGCGGGCTTCGGACGATCCCTACACCATCCGCGCCATCGGTGACCTGACCCTCCGCCAGCATGCGGCGGAAGCCCTGCTCGACCGGGCCGGCCTCGCCATCGACGCGGCCGTGGCGGACCCGACCCCCGAGAGCGTGGCGGCGGCCCAGCTCGCCACCGCCGAGGCCAAGGTGCTCACCACCGAGGTGGCGCTCGCCGCCGCCAACACCCTGTTCGAACTCTCCGGCACCCGCTCGACGCTGGCCGAGCACAATCTCGACCGCCACTGGCGCAACGCCCGCACCCACACCCTTCACGATCCCGTGCGCTGGAAAGTTGCGATCATCGGCAACCATGCCCTCAACGGCGTGAATCCGCCGCTCCACGCCTGGAGCTGAGACTGGAGTTGAAAGCAGAGCCGAGACGCCGCCGCGCCATCGCGGCGCGGGCCTCCCTTCGGTCGACCTGAACGCCTCTCGCGTTCAGCCCATCGTCTTCGCTTCGTACCAAACCCGGTCGATCCCTGCGGGATGGCGGATTTGGTACGAGACGACACGCCACTCCCGTCCGTG
This sequence comes from Methylorubrum zatmanii, assembly GCF_014845115.1. Taxonomy (GTDB): domain Bacteria; phylum Pseudomonadota; class Alphaproteobacteria; order Rhizobiales; family Beijerinckiaceae; genus Methylobacterium; species Methylobacterium zatmanii. Next base: position 3,092 of record NZ_NKUI01000204.1, read on the forward strand.
CCCGAGGCGACCAGGCCCGGATCGATGACGGGACATGCGGCGGAGAGGCCGCGCTCAGGCCGCTGACCGCTCGGGCGCGCCGTCGGCCGCCGCGTCGAGGCCGCCATGGGCCTCGGCGAGGATGGCGTAAGACCGACGCCGGGCCGCGTGATCGTGGAGGGCCGTGGCCACCATCAGCTCGTCGGCCCCGGTCTCGGCGGCGAGGACCTCCAACCCGGCGCGGATCGTCTCCCGCGCGCCCACCAGGGAGCGGGCCAGCATCCGCGAGGCCTGCGCCTTCTCCGCGGGGCTCCAAAAGGCCTCGATGTCGTCGATCGGCGGCGGCAGGAGGCCGCGCGTGCCGCGCACCAGCCGGGCGAATTGCTGCTGCGGCGTGGTGAACAGGCGGCGGGCCTCCGCATCCGTCTCCGCCGCCACGACGTTGACGCCGACCATGGCATGGGGCCGCTGCAACTGCGCCGACGGCTTGAAGCGGGCCCGATAGGTCTCCAGCGCCGGCAGCAGCGCCTCCGGCGCGAAATGCGAGGCGAAGGCATAGGGCAGGCCGAGCGTGGCCGCCAGTTCCGCCCCGAACAGGCTCGATCCGAGGATCCACAGCGGCACGCTCAGCCCGGCACCGGGCACCGCCTGCACGGCTTGGCCCTCCCGCACCGGCCCGAACAGGGCCTGCAGTTCGAGCACGTCCTGCGGAAAGCGCTCCGCCGCCGAGTAGTCCCGGCGCAGGGCCCGCAGGGTCAGCCCGTCCGTGCCCGGCGCCCGGCCGAGGCCGAGATCGATCCGGCCGGGATGGAGCGCCGCCAGGGTGCCGAACTGCTCGGCGATCACCAGGGGAGCGTGATTGGGCAGCATGATCCCGCCCGCGCCGACCCGGATGCGCGCCGTGCCCGCCGCCACATGGCCGATCACCACCGCCGTCGCGGCACTGGCGATGCCGATCATGTTGTGGTGCTCGGCGAGCCAGAAGCGGCGGTAGCCGAGGGCTTCCGCGTGCCGGGCGAGGTCGAGGCTGTTGGCGAGCGCCTGCCCCGGCGTCGCCCCTTCGGGGACGGGGGCGAGATCGAGGACGGAGAGGGGAGGCAGGGAGAGAGACATGAAGGCCCGACGCGCCTGAGCACTGCGCCCTCGCAGGCGCAGAATTCCGTCCCCTCTGCCTGCCAGATCGTGTGCCGGAGGGCCCGGCGCAAGGACGGGCCAAGGGCGAGCCAAGGGGGCCCCAAGGACGGAGAATGTCGCGCCCTCGCCCTCCGAGATGAGGCCGGGGCGAGAACCGAACAAATGTTGCGGGGCAAAGAAAAAGGGGGCTTGCGCTCCGGGTGCGAGCCGTCCTAGCCTGTCTTCACCGGCGCTTCAGACGCCGTCCTGAGAAAGGAGATCGGCCATGAATCATCACGGCATCAACGGCTCCCCCGCGCGCACCGCCGACGCAGACCAGGATACTCCACCCAACCAGAACCGGCAGGGATAGTGGCTCCCTGAAGACGCTGCGGCAGGTCGAGTTCCCCCGCTGATCCGAGGGCGGGGCCGGCAGCTCCCACCGCGCGCGAGAGCGTGACCCCTGCAAGGCCCGTCGGCGAAAGCCGGCGGGTCTTTTCGTTCCGGCAACCGGCCGAGACGCGGCTTCGGTCACGCTCGAATTGTATTCCTCATCACGGCGCAGGGCTTGCACGAGCCGCTTCGATTTCCTCGGAGCCCCGCGCCGATGACCCTCTTCCATTTCGAGCTCTGCCGGAACGGCCGGCGGGTCGGCCCCCGGGAGACGCGCGACTGCCCCGATTGCGGCATGGCGTTCCGCGCGGCCCGCGAGATGATCCGCACCCTGCGCGAGGCCGACACCCTGCCCAACGGCGCCCGCGACCACACCCTGCGGGTCAGCTATATCGATCATTCGACGCTGTTCGACCTGCCGTTCGATCTGCGGATCTGATCCGGCGGCCGCTCGATAGAGGCGGTTGCCGTATCGGCCAGCCCGCGCGGCCCCTGGGCGGAAGCCAAATCCGCCCTCCCGAAGGGATCAACCGCCTGTCGACACGGCTCTCACCCCTTCCAGTTCTTCAGCGCGGCGAAGGGGCTGGCGGAGAGGTCCGGCGGCGGCGGGTTGAGCACCGGCTCGACCTGGGCGATGGCGTCCGCGAGGGAGTGGGCGCTGCCATTGGGCAGCTTGCCGCCGGCCGCGTCCCGGTGGCCGCCGCCGCGGAAGGCGCGGGCGCCGTCGAGCGCCGTGCCGTCGATGGAGCGGAACGAGAGCGTGCCCGCCCGCTGCACGTTGACCACCCGCTTGGACCGGCCCGCCTCCATCACCTGATCCGAAACCCGCTGGAAGGTGCCGGAATCGAGGCCGAAGGACAGCAGCGTCCCGTCCGACAGGGGGTGGAACAGCACGTCGGAGCGGGCGAGCGCCCGGGCCAGACGCTGGCGCGCGGTGAGGCTCGGGTCGTCGCCGGGCTCGTCGGCGAGGAGACCGTCGACGAGGCGCGCCCGCATCTCGCCGGAGCGGCGCTCCAGCTCGGCCGGGGTCGCCCCCGCCCGCAGCCGCCCGGCGGCGTCCATCAACAGGTCGGAGACGAAGCGGTCGTGCCAGGGATGGCCCGGCGGCACCAGGGTCGTCACGCTGTCCCAGAACAGTTCGTCCAGGGCGAGGCCGCCGGCGAAGGCCGGATCGCCCTTCTTCCAGAGGTCGAGCGCCTCGACCGCCTCGATCATCGTCGCCAGATCGGCCGCCGCCGTCGCGTCGGGCGCCACCCCTTCGGCGGCGTAGAGGTCGCGCTGGTCATAGGCCATCCGGGTGGCGCAATGCGCCTCGTCGATGAGCACGAACACGTTGGCATCGCCCAGATCCGTGCGCAGCAGCCCTGCGCGCTCCGGGTCGGGCAGCGGCTCCAGATTCTGCCGGCGGAGCTGATCGAGGGAGGAGGCGTGGTGGTCGAGCACCACGAGGCGGTGGCGCGCGCCCTCCGCTCGTCCGCGATTCATCGTGGCGAAGCGGCGCAGGAAGGCGATGGTCGGCTCCTCCAGCCCCAGATCGGTCATCAGCAGCGTCTCGGCCGCCTCCGCCGCGCGCAGGCGCTTCAGCTCGTCCTCGACGACCGGGCCGACATCGGAATAGCGGGCGACATGGATGACCCGCCCCACCGGGGCGAAGCGGGCGGCCACCGTCGAGGCGCCGTAGCCGTCGAGGTCGTGGTGGGTGATCTGCGTGAGAGTCATCGGCAGAATGTCGGCTCGAGGCTGGACAGGAGACGCGCGGGACGCGACAGGGCAGGCGCCGCTCACGGGGAGCGGGAGGCTTACGGCCGTGCATCGACTGTTTCGGGCGAGCCGGCAACCACCTTTCGCACCGGAGCTCCTGGGCCGGAGGTGGGAGGCCAGGATGCGTCCGGCGCCGTGCGCCCCGTGGGGTCCGGCCTCCCGGCATGGCCGACAGACCGCAAGGGCCGGGTGAAACCGGCAACCTTAACGCCCGGTTCAGGTGTTGAGATCCTATCTGGAACCGTTCCGAGACGAGACCCGGCGAGGGCATGACGCATCCGACCGATCTTGCGACCGATCTTGCGCCGCGCGATGCGCGGGGCCTGCGCCTCAGCCGGCGTGAGTGGCTGGCGGGCGCCGCCGCCCTGACCGTCCTGCCGGGCGGGGCGAGGGCGGAGACCGCCCCCTTGGCCCTGCCCGCCGCCGGGACGCCGTTCTCCGATGCCACGGTGCCCGATCTCGCCCGGGCGCTCGGCAACCGCCCCTTCGTCGCCCCGGCGACCAACGACGTGCCGGACACGCTGAAGAGCCTGTCGCGGGAGCAGTACGAGGCGATCCGCATCCGTCCCGACCGGCTGATCTGGGGCGGCGAGCCGCACGGCTTCGCGGTCGAGCCCCTGGTGCGCGGCTTCTTCTACAGCGACCGGGTCGCCCTGTTCCTCGTGGAGGACGGCGTGGTCCGCCCCATCGCCTACGACCGGCTGAATTACGAGGCCGGCTCCGAAGCGGGCGAGACGGCCATGCCCGCCACCGACCGGGATCCGGGCTTCTCCGGCCTGCGGATCCGGGCGCGGTTCGGCGGGGCGCATCAGGATTTCGCGGTGTTCCAGGGCGCCTGCTTCTTCCGGCTGGTGGGGCAGGGGCAGGAATTCGGCGTCGACGGACGCGCCCTGCTGCTGCGCCCCGCCGATCCCCGCGGCGAGGAATTCCCCCGCTGGCGCGCCCTGTTCGTGGAGCGGCCGCGCGCGCCCGACGCGCCCCTCGTGGTCCACGCCCTGATCGACTCGGATTCCCTCGCGGCGAGCCTGCGCCTGGAGCTGCGCCCCGGCGAGACCTCCACCGCCGCCCTCACCGCCACCCTGGTCACCCGCAAGGAGATCGACCATCTCGGGCTCGGCGGCATGCAGGCACCGTTCCTGTTCGGTCCCCATGACCGCCGCGGCGCGGACGATGCCCGCGCCGCGGCCTATGCCGCCGGAGGGCTGCAGATCCGCAGCGGCAGCGACGAGGCGATCTGGCGCCCGGTGCGCAACCCGGAGACGCTGCAGATCTCGAGCTTCGTCGACAACGCCCCCAAGGGCTTCGGCCTGACCCAGCGCGACCGAGATCCCGTGGCCTTCGAGGACGACGCGCACCCTTGGGAGCGCTGCCCCTCGCTCTGGGTCGAGCCGGGGGAGGCCGCCGGTGCCGAGGGGCTCTGGGGGGAGGGCGCGGTGACCCTGCTGGAGATCCCGAGCGACGCCGAGGTCAACGAGAACGTCATCGCTTACTGGCGGCCGAAGGCGAAGCTGCCCGGCGGCCGCGAGATCCGCCTCGATTACCGGCAGAGCTGGGGGCGGGAGCCGGCGGTGGCGCCGCCGGAGACCGAGATCACCTCGTACATCTGCACCGCGCCGTAGGCGGTGAGCGCGG
>NZ_NKUI01000205.1 GCF_014845115.1 Methylorubrum zatmanii
GTCTGCCGGGGGGAGGGACCGGATTCCTCCGTCTCGCGTCCGCTCACGGTGAGCGCCACGACGAGGCCGGCACCGGCGACGGCGCCGAGCGCCATCAGGGCGATCGGCTGGCGGCTTCCGACGGAAAGAACATCCTCCGCGAGGTCGCGCAGCCGCGTCGCCCTCCGCACCGGCTGCAGCCCTCCGGCGAGACGCTGCCAGCCGTCTCCAAGGCGGGCACGTGCCCCGGCAAAGCTTTCCGCGCCACCGGCGGTGGGCGCGTCGCGAGCGGGGGCCACCGTATCCGGCGTGGGACGGGAGCGGGGTTTCAGGCGCTCGGCGAGGCGGCTGCGCCAGCCCTCGACCGTCTCGCTCGCGGCGCTGGCCAGGGCCCGGCTGCGCTCGGCGGAGGTGCTGGCCAGGGAGCGCGCCAGGGCCGATTGCGTCTCCACGAAGCGCGCGCCCGCGGCCCGTACGTCGGCGATGGTGTCTCGGGCCGGTTCCGGCTCGGGCTCCGGGCGAGGGGGCAGGAACAGGGGCGCGTGCTGGGCGCGGAGTTCCGCGATCAGCTCGTGCAGGGCGAGCGGCACGCCCGCGCTTCCCTCTTCCCGTAAACGCACCGCGCCGGTCCGATCGACGATCCGGTATCCGGGCATGCCGTCGGCGGGCTCGACGAATCCTTCCGCGATCAGAGCCAGGGTGCGCCGGGCGACGGGCCGCACGCCCTGCCGGTCGAGTTCGGCCAGGATCAGCGCCCGGATGCGACGGTCGTCCTCGGAGACCGGCACCTCCGGCGGCGTGGCAGCCTCCTCCTTGGTCCGGCCTGCGGCCTTTGCCGATCCCTTCACGCGCGTGCTGCCCCACTTCTTTCCCGCCACGGGCGCCCTGTCGGAGAGGCGCCCGGCTGTCCTTCTACAGCATGGACCGCCCGGCGTATCCGGTCGATGCGGCCTGTCTTCCTGGCCGCCTCGTCGGTCGTCTCATTCAGGCGCCCGGCTCAGGACGCGGCTCGTTTCGGAGACGATCACCGGGCGGCCGCCCGCGAAGCTGACCGTCAGGATGAGTTCGGCCACGCCCCGCGAGCGCGCGCCGCGGGCGGGACTGATGGCGGTGAAATCGTGGACCGTGCGCACGACGCAGGTGGCGCTGGGCCCATCGCAGGCGACCTGCGGCGCCCCTTGCGCCTCGTAGCGCCGCTCGGGCCAGCGCTGCGCGAAACGCTGCTTCTCGGCCATCAGGGCGCCGACCGACAGGGGGCTGCCGTAGAAGACGACCCGGTTGTCGTAGAAGCGCGGCGCGGAGGCCAGCATCGCCCCGTTGGGGGCCGACACGCTGGCGAGATAATCCAGGCTCAGGCGCTGGGCGGCCACCGCCCAGTCGGAGAAGCGCGGATCGGGCTCGGCCCGGGCGACCGGCGCGGTGGCGGGCAGGGCAGGGCGGTAGGAGCGCGCGGTCCTCGCGGAACTCAGCTCGCGGGCCCGTTCGCGCCGCTCGGCCCGGCGGGTGCGGCGCGACTCGGCGGCGTGGGAGCGGTCATGGCGTCGTGCTTGTCTGCGGGCGGGCGCCGCCGTGGTCCGGCGCGAGGCGGAGCCGGAGGCCGCCTCGGCCTCGGTGCGCTCGGCGGGTTTCGCCGCCGGCTTCGCCCGCTCGCTGCCGGTGCTCGGCTTGTCGGATTTGGCCGGCGGATCGATCCAGTTCGATCCCTGCTGGGCCAGGGCGACACCGGTTGCACAGGCCGAGGAGAGGAGAAGGGTCAGAAGCAGGACGGGGCGCATGACGAGACCGATCGGGCGAGCAGGCCTGTAGGTGCTTCGCGGAACGCCCGGCCGCCTTCGGCTCTCACCGTTGGCTTGGGGCGGCCGCGGGCATTCCGCGGTGAAGGGCAGCCGGTTCAAAGGAACGCGCGACGATACCGCTACGGTTCCGCGAAGGCCGGTGGCCGTGTGGGATTTGCCTACACCGAGACCGGGGCCCTTGCGACCGCTCCCCGGCTCGAAGCGGGTGTTACCCCCGCTGTCCAAACCCGGTGGCGCCCCGATCTCACACCACCCTCCCAGGCCCTTGCCATCCCGCCGGAAGAGCCCACTTGAGCGTGGCTGCCCTGCCCATCCTGCCTTTCCGTGGCAGGCGGATGCTTCCCTGGTGAAATGTCGGGTGAGGGTGCCGAGATGGGTCCGGGCCCCTCTGGCGGTCGAGGCGTCGGCCGTGATGTCGGATTCTTATCCGCTTGCGCGGACGCGGCGCGAGAGCGTGCGAGGATTGCCTCTTGCCGGCGATGCCGATTTTCCTGCCCCGTCCGATCCTGTGCGGAGCGGTCGCTTGAGTGCTGCCTCCTCCGCCGGCCGCCGCGCCCTCCTCCTCGTCAACGGCAAGGCCCGCAGCGGCGGTGCGCCCCTGGACGCGATCCGCGCGATCCTGCGCCAGGGCGGTCTCGAGCTGGTCGAACCGGAGAACAGCACGGATTGCAAGGAGGTGATCGGCCGCCATGCCGGCGCGGTCGATCTGGTGATCCTCGGCGGCGGCGACGGCACCATGAACGCGGCGGCCTCCGCCCTCGTGGAGACGAAGCTGCCCTTCGGCATCCTGCCGCTCGGCACCGCCAACGATCTCGCCCGCTCCCTCGGGCTCCCCCTCGAACCGGAGGCGGCGGCGCGGGTGATCCCGACCGCGCCGGAGAAGGCGATCGACCTCGGCTGGGTCAACGGACACTATTACTTCAACGTGGCGAGCATCGGCTTCTCGGCGGATCTGGCGAGCGAGCTGACGGCGGATGCCAAGAAGACGTGGGGCACGATAGGCTATGCCATCGCGGCCTTCCGGCTGCTGCGCCGGGCCCGGCCCTTCACGGTGACGATCGAGCATGACGGGCGCATCGAGAAGGTGACGACCATCCAGGCCTCCGTCGGCAACGGGCGCCATTACGGCGGCGGCATGACCGTACAGGAGGATGCCACCGTCGATGACGGCCGGCTCGACTTCTACAGCCTGGAGGTCGCCCATTGGTGGCGCCTCATCGCCCTGCTGCCGGCCCTGCGCCGGGGCACCCACGGCAAGGCCGCGGATGTGCGCGCCTTCGAAACCACGGAGCTGGTGCTGACGACCCGCAAGCCGCGGGCGGTCAACACCGACGGTGAGCTGACCACCTGGACGCCGGCCCATTTCAAGGTGGTGCCGAAAGCCGTGCGCGTGTTGGCGCCGGAGACTGCTCCGCCCGGAGCCGCGACCCGCTTCCCTCTGCCGTTCTGAACGGCGGCCTATCCCCTTCTCGAACCGACGGACGACCCGTGGACAGCCTTCTGCAACTTGCCACTGACCCGACCGCCTGGGCGGCTCTGGCGACCCTGGTCGTGATGGAGGTGGTCCTCGGCATCGACAACCTGATCTTCATCTCGATCATCACCAACAGGCTGCCGGGCGGGCAGCAGAGCCGGGCGCGGCGCATCGGCATCGGGCTGGCGCTGATCCTGCGGCTCGCTTTGCTCGGCACTGTCGCCTGGATCGTCCACCTGACCGAGCCGGTGTTCGAGGTGTTCGGCAAGGGCTTCTCCTGGCGCGACCTCATCCTGATCGCGGGTGGCCTGTTCCTGCTCTGGAAGGCGACCAAGGAGATCCATCACAGCGTCGATCCGAACCCGGAGGAGAAGCCGGGCAATCAGGCGGCGGTCACCTTCGCCTCGGCCATCGGCCAGATCCTGATCCTCGATCTCGTCTTCTCGATCGACTCGATCATCACGGCGGTCGGCATGACCGAGCATGTGCCCATCATGGTGATCGCGGTGATCGCCGCCGTCACGGTGATGCTGATCGCCGCCGACCCGCTCTCGCGCTTCATCGCCGCCAACCCCACCGTGGTGATGCTGGCCCTCGGCTTCCTCATCATGATCGGCATGACGCTGCTGGCCGAGGGCTTCGGGGCGCACGTGCCGAAGGGCTACATCTACACCGCCATGGCCTTCTCGGCCGGCGTGGAGGGGCTCAACATGCTGGCCCGGCGGCGCCGGAAGGCGAAGTCGCAAGCTGGCGCCTGAAGCGTGGCGGTTTTCCCGTGAAAACCCCGGGAGGAGGCGGGCCTCAGCCGCTCTTCTCCCGGCACCTCGGCAGGGGGCAGATGCCCGCGCATTCCGAGAAGCCCGGCAGGGTGTGGCGCAGGCAGCAGACGCGGCGGCGCAAGGGGGCGCCGGCGATGGCGTCGGCCCGCATCAGGGTCAGCGATGCGCAGGCCTCTCGCGGCCAGCGCAGGGCCTCCAACGCTTCGGCGATGTCCTCGGCCCGATCCGGATTGTCCCGCGCGATCTCGTCGAGCGTCCAGAACAGGTGGCCGCCCGCATTCTCCCAGAGCAGCCGAAGCGACAGCCCGGTCTCGGCCCGAAGGATGTGGATGGCCGGGGCGATGCAATCTGCGAGCAGCCGGTCGACCTGGGCCGGAAGCGAGGCGGGAAGGGCCAAGTCCTGAGTCAGATGAACCGTCTCGGGCAACCCGGTCTCCGGCGCGAAGCGGATCCCTTCCGGGGAGAGGGCCAACCCGAGCCGGGCACCCGCCGCCAGGGCCGGAGAGACCAATCCCGCGAACAGATAGGCGCTCCACAGCGAGGCGGTGGCCGGCCGCTCGGCGCCCGGATGGGCCTTCGCGAAAAGGGCCAGCGCATCCGCAAGCCCGCCGCTCCGGGCGAGCGCGGACAGGGCAGGCGCCGCCGGATCGGGATCCCGGCGCAGCCGGCCCGAGAAGGGGGCGAAGCTGCCCGAGAGGGCGTCGTCGAGATCGGCTTGGGTCAGGACGCTCAGGTGCAGGATACTCAGGCGAAAGACCGCCTCACCAGCGGTCGATCAGGCTCGCATAGACTTGCCGGGGTTGGCCGCGATAGCAGGCTCCGGCCTGGCAATTGAAATAGGCGCGATCGAACAGGTTGTTCACGTTGACCTGAAGCCGCATGCCGGTCAGCCGCGGGTCGACCTTCGCGAAATCGTAAGCCGCCACCGCATCGAACAACGTGACGGTGGAGTTGCGGAAGCTGCCCGGCACGTCGTTGGCCGGGCTGGTGCCGGCATAGCGGATGCCGCCCCCGAGGCTCAGGCCGAACAGCCGGCTATCCGGCTGGAACGCATAGTTGGCGAAGGCGGTGAAGGTGTTGGCCGGGATGCCCGACAGGGGGATGCCGACCGTCTCCGGCGCGCCCGGATTTTTGGTCGTGCGGATATCGACATGGCTGTAGGAGGCCAGCACGTTGATGCCCCGGCCGAGATTGGCGGTCAGTTCCAGCTCCGCGCCCGTCGAGCGTACCTCGCCGATCGCGGCCTGGAACCCGATCGGATTGACGGGGTCGGGCCGCAGCACGTTCGCCTGAACGATGTCGAACACCGCCATGTTGAGGAATACGTTGGTACCGGGAACCTGCGTCTTGATGCCGCCCTCGAACTGCTCGCCTGTGGTGGGCTTGAACGGGGCGCCAGCGCGGTCGAAGCCGAGCTGCGGTGCGAAGGTCGTGGCATAGCTGGCATAGGGGACGATGAAGTCCGTCAGCAGGTAGTTGGCGCCGACCCTGTAGGAGAAGGCCCTGTCTCCGATCAGCGAGTCCGGAGTCGTTGCCGTGTAGTCCTGCGTGAATTGCGAGACTTGGTCGTGCCGTCCGGTCAGGGTGAGGATCAGCGATCCGATCCGGGCCTGATCCTGCACATAGGTCCCGAGCTGTTCGATGCGCTGGCGCCCGCCGCCTATGTAATCGGGTGTGGGGATGAATTGAGCGCCGTAGTTCGGGCGGATCAGGCCGCCGATCTGCAGGCTCGGCACCACGAGGAAACCGCCTCGCTCGGTAAAGCGCGAGTTGGTGTAGTCGATGCCGCCGATCAGCGTGTGGGCGACCGGTCCGGTCGTGAACCGCGTCTCGAGTTGGTTGTCGAGGGAGATCGTGTCGAGCGTGTCGGTGATGCGCCCGTTCGAGCGAGCGGCACTCTGGAGGTCCGGACTGATCGTGTCGATCTGGGTGTATTTCAGGTCGGCGTAGACGCTCTGGTAGCGAAAATTCTGCCGGAACACGATGTCCGGGCTGAACCGGTGCTCGAAGGCGTATCCGATGCGGTATTGCCGCGTCGTGAAATCCTGGAACGCCGGATCGCCGCCGAAAAGGTTCGTCTTCTGGAAGCGCGGATCGGCGAAGTTCGAATAGGTCGAGGCGGTTCCGGGGGTCGTGCTGTCGAGGTACTCGCCCAGCACCGTCAGGCTGGTATCCGCGCTCGGCCGCCACGTGATGGCGGGGGCGATGACGGCGCGGTCGTCGAGGCCGCCGGGCAGGAAGCTGCCACTCTGCCGGAACAGGCCGGTCAGCCGGTAAGAGAGTTGCCCGTCCGTCTGCTCGATGGGGCCGCCCAGATCGAAGGCGCCCTGGTAGCGGTCGTACTTGCCGCGCTGCAGCCAGACCTCACCGAAGGGCACGCTGGTCGGGCGCTTCGACGTGACGTCAACGATGCCGCCGGGGGCACCAAGACCGTAGAGACCCGCCGCCGGCCCCCGCAGGATGGTCAAGGCATCGAGGCCGTAAGGCTCGACCTTCGGAATGGCGAAGGGGGCGGAAGGCTGGCGCAGCCCGTCCCGGTAGACGCCGACATTGGTGACCGAGAATCCGCGGATGAAGAAGGCATCGAAGCGCGGATCGTAGCCGAACACGTTCGAGGAGACGCCCGGCGTATAGGCGATCGCATCGTTGAGCGATTGAACGTTACGGTCGTTGAGCTGCTCGCGGGTGACGACGGAGACCGAGGCCGGTGTCTCGAGGATCGGCGTGTTGGTCTTCGTCGCCGCCGCGCTGCCCCTGGCCGTGTAGCCGACGACGCCGGTCGGCCCACCGCCGCCGCCGCTCGTTTCCGAGCCTACCCCGACGGCGTTGGCGGCTCCGGGAAGGGGAGCGGACGCGGACGGTTGCGCCCCCTCCCGCCGCGCGCGGTCCGCTTCGACGGAGATGGTTTCGAGGGTCGTGCTCGCCTGTTGGGCCAGGGCCGGACCGGCGAGGGCCGTGCCGGTCAGCAGCCAGCCGGCGATAGAGGACAAGCGGAAGAGAGGGGGGTAGGCAGTCATGGCAACGTCGTCGAGAAAGTCGAGACGTTGATGTTGCGCCGGGTCGGTGTGCGCAAGACTGCCAAGTCGGACTTCGATATATTGTATTTACTACAAATCGAAACGGAATCTGGATTGACCAGACCGTTCAAGAGGCTGGTCGCATCGCCGATGCCGGATCGGTCAAAAATTATCCAATGCGTGTGTCTCGGTTGCAACGCTTGCGTCGAGGGCTCGTCGGGGCGGAGAGATGCGGGACGCCGCCGCCTGCCCCCGCACCATCGAAGGGACGGGCCCGGTGACCGGGCCCGCGACGACATCGGCGAAGATCAGCGCAGCAGGTTCGTCTTCGCCAGATCGAGGATCGCGTCGCCGCGCCCGTTCATCACCGCCTGCAGCGCGTAGAGGCTGAAGCCCTTCACCTGCTCCGCCTGGAGTTTCGGCGGCATGGCCAGTTCCTGGCGGTTGGTCACCACGTCGAGGAGGGCGGGGCCGGGATGGGACAGCACGTCCGCAATCACGCCCTCCAGATCGCCCGGATCCTCGACCCGGTGGGCGTGGATCCCGATGGCGCGGGCCATCGCGGCGAAATCCGGGTTTTCCAGGGTGACACCGGTCTCGAGATAGCCAGCGGCCTTCATCTCCAGCTCGACGAAGCCGAGCGTGCCGTTGTTGTAGATGACGACCTTCACCGGCAGCTTTTCTTGGCGGAGGGTGAGGATGTCGCCCATCAGCATGGCGAAGCCGCCATCGCCCGACAGCGAGATCACCTGCCGTCCAGGGCTCGCGGCCTGGATGCCGATGGCGTGGGGCAGGGCATTGGCCATGGAGCCGTGGGCCCAGGAGCCGATCAGTCGCCGCCCGGCGCTCATGGTCAGGTAGCGCGCCGCCCAAACCGTGGGCGTGCCGACATCGGCGGTGAACACCGCATTGTCGGTGGCGGCCTCGCTGAGGAGGCGGGTGAGGTATTGCGGGTGGATCGGCCGGCGTCCGGCCTTGCCGGTGGCGAGGTCGTCGAGCCCTTCCCGCGCCTTGGCGTAGTGCTTGAGGCTGGCCTCGAGATGGCGTCCGTTGTCGTTGCCGGTCAGCCGCGGCAGCAGGGCCTCGAGGGTCGCGGCGACATCGCCGACGAGGCCGAGTTCGAGCCGGCAGCGGCGCCCGAGATTCTCAGGGCGCAGATCGACCTGCGCGATCTTGGCGTGCTCCGGGTAGAATTGCCGATAGGGAAAGTCCGTGCCGAGCATCAGCAGGGTTTCGCAGGCCTCCATGGCCGCGTAGCCCGAGGAGAAGCCGATCAGGCCGGTCATGCCGACATCGTAGGGGTTGTCGTGCTCGACATGCTCCTTGCCGCCGAGCGCGTGGACGATCGGGCTCTTGAGCCGTTCGGCCAGCCGCATCAGCGGCGCATGCGCCCCGGCGCAGCCGCGCCCGCACAGCAGCGTGATCTTTTGCGACCCGTTGAGGAGGGCCGCCAAGCGGTCGAGTTCGTCGGCCGGCGGCACCGCGACGGGCGCGCGGGGGTGAAGCGTGGCGGCGGCGGCGATGGCGCGCTTGGGCGCCTCCTTGAGGGCGACGGTGCCGGGGATCACCACTACGGCGACGCCGCGCCGGCCGACCGCCGTGCGGATCGCGGTCTCCAGCACGTTGGGCAATTGCTCGGGGTCGGAGACCAACTCGCAGAAATGGCTGCAATCGCGGAACAGCTCTTCCGGCCGGGTCGCCTGGAAGTAGTTCAGGCCGATCTCGCTCGACGGGATATGGGCGGCGATGGCGAGCACCGGCGTGCGGGTGCGGTGCGCGTCGTAGAGGCCGTTGATGAGGTGGAGATTCCCCGGTCCGCAGGAGCCGGCGCAGACCGCGAGTTCGCCGGTGACCTGCGCCTCGCCGGCGGCGGCGAAGGCGGCAACCTCCTCGTGGCGGACATGAACCCAATCGATCACGCTCCGGCTGCGGATCGCCTCGGTGATGCCGTTCAGGCTGTCGCCGACGAGCCCATAGATCCGGCGCACGCCCGCCTGCTGGAGCGTCTCGACGATCAGATCCGATACGTTGCGGGTTGCCATGCGCCGTCTCCAAGCGGGATCGCCCTGACGGGCGGTGACGGCGGGCCAACGTCAGACGAGGACGAAGGTTCGGCAGGCGGTTGATTTTGTAATTATTGCAAAATTTCTCACGTATCCGCCGCGCCGACCGGCAGAATTGTTTGTGTGTGCGCGGGCGGGGCGGCCCCACGAAAATGCCGGCATCCCTGCCGGCATGTCGTCTCCGCTCGAACGGGTCCGGTGCGGCCGGCCAAGCCGGCCGGCGGATCAGGTGTTCATCGAGTCGAAGAAGTCGCCGTTGCTCTTGGTCTGGCGCAGCTTGTCCATGAGGAACTCGATCGCGTCGGTGACGCCCATCGGGTTGAGGATCCGGCGCAGGACGTAGGTCTTCTTGAGCGAATCCGGCGGCACCAGCAGCTCCTCCTTGCGGGTGCCGGAGCGGGTGATGTCGATGGCCGGGAATATGCGCTTGTCGGAAACCTTGCGGTCCAGGATGATCTCGGAGTTGCCGGTGCCCTTGAACTCCTCGAAGATCACCTCGTCCATGCGCGAGCCGGTATCGATCAGCGCGGTGGCGATGATGGTCAGCGAACCGCCCTCCTCGATATTGCGGGCCGCGCCGAAGAAGCGCTTGGGCCGCTGCAGGGCGTTGGCGTCGACACCGCCGGTCAGCACCTTGCCGGAGGAGGGCACCACGGTGTTGTAGGCGCGGCCCAGCCGGGTGATCGAGTCCAGCAGGATCACCACGTCGCGCCCGTGCTCGACCAAGCGCTTGGCCTTCTCGATCACCATCTCGGCGACCTGCACGTGGCGGGTGGCCGGCTCGTCGAAGGTGGAGGCGATGACCTCGCCCTTCACCGAGCGCTGCATGTCGGTGACTTCCTCCGGGCGCTCGTCGATGAGCAGCACGATGAGGTAGCATTCGGGGTGATTGAGGGTGATCGATTGCGCGATGTTCTGCATCAGCACCGTCTTACCGGTGCGCGGCGGCGCGACGATCAGCGCGCGCTGGCCCTTCCCGATCGGCGACACGATGTCGATGATGCGGGGGGAAAAGTCCTTCTTGGTCGGATTGTCCAGCTCGAGCTTGAACCGCTTCGTCGGGAAGAGCGGCGTCAGGTTGTCGAAATGGACCTTGTGCTTGATCTTCTCCGGGTTCTCGAAGTTGATCGTGTTGACCTTGATCAGGGCGAAGTAGCGCTCGCCGTCCTTGGGGCCGCGGATCGGGCCCTCGACCGTGTCGCCGGTGCGCAGGCCGAACCGGCGGATCTGCGTCGGCGAGATGTAGATGTCGTCGGGGCCGGGCAGATAGTTCGAGTCGTTCGAGCGCAGGAAGCCGAACCCGTCCTGCAGCACCTCGACGGTGCCGGCCCCGATGATCTCGGTTTCGTTGGCCGCGAGCTGCTTCAGGATCGCGAACATCAGCTCTTGCTTGCGCATGGTCGAGGCGTTCTCGACCTCGACCTCTTCCGCGAAGGCGATGAGTTCGGTGGGCGACTTGGACTTGAGGTCCTGCAGCCGCACTTCGCGCCGGGTGGCGAGATCGGCCGGCGCGGCAGCGCCTTCGGCCGGGAGTTCGACGGGGTCGAGAGCGTCGTTCTGTGACGTCATGTGGGAGGATGCAACCAACGAAGGGCGGGGAGAGATCGGCCGGTTCGGGAGCAGGGCCGGGCACCGGAGAAGTGCCCCAGGTCGGGAGCCGCCGCGGGCGCGCGGCCCGGCCCACGCATCGGGTCCGCTGGGCCTCAAGTGACCTAGGGATGCGACACGGCTGCAATGGGAGAGCATGGGTCAGTAGCGCGTTTCGCCGCCCGGCTCAAGACCCCTCGGCGATTTCCGCTCCGCCGCGACGCGGCCCCTCAGCGGCGGCGCAGGCGGATGTAGAGGGCGCCGGCCCCGCCATGGTGGCGGGCCGCCTCCTCGAAGCCGAGGACGAGGCCGCGCAGTTCGGGCCCGCGCAGCCAGTGCGGCACGCTGCGGCGCAGAACGCCGCGTTCGGAAAAGCCACGATCCTGGCCGCCGAAGCCTTCGCCGCCCTTGCCGGTCACCACGAGGACGCGGGCATGCCCCGCCGCGCGGGAGCGCAGCAGGAAGCCGACCAGGGCGGCATGCGCCTCCGCCTGGTAGAGGCCGTGCAGGTCGATGCGGGCCTCGATCGTCAGCGTGCCCCGCTCCAGGCCGCGCCGGGGCTCGAACGGCGGG
>NZ_NKUI01000206.1 GCF_014845115.1 Methylorubrum zatmanii
AACGGGCGGGGGGCGGCTGCGGCGCCGCGCAGGGCAGGGGCGGCCCGCCGGGATCCTCGCGGAACAGCATGTCGACGACCTTCGGAAACAGGCCGTCATAGCGGTTCACGGTTTCGAGATAGGGGCGTTGGCGCTTCAACCGCTGCAGGGTCAGGGCGTAACCGAACACCGTGGTCTCGCTCGGCATCCAGGCGACGGCGCGCTGGAACCATTCGAGGGCGGTGTCGAACTGGCAGGAATTGTAGGCGTACCACGCCAGTCCCTGCGCGCCCTCGCCCGAGGCCGAGGCGATCACGACCTTGGCGTAGCGCTCGATCCGGGCCGGCTCGATGAAGGGCGGGTTGGCCAGCGTCAGCTTGCGTTCGAGCACGTCGATGAAGAGCAGCTCGTTGCCGACGAAGCGGTCGCGCCAGGCATAGGCCACCTCTTCCGCCTCGCGCAGCATGTTCAGCTCGCGCAGGGTATGGGCGAGGCCGTGGGCGACCATGGCGTCGCCGCCGCGGGCGATGGCGAGCTTGAACCATTCCAACGCCTCGCGGAACTGGCGGCGCTTGTAGGCGTACCAACCGAGCAGCCCGGTCTGGCCGGGATCGCCGCTCTTGCGGGCATAGGCCTGGAAGGCGTTGAGGTCGGCCAGCGTCGGCGTCTGGGCCGGTTCGTCGTGCAGGAAGGCGGCGATCCGCGCCCGGGTGATGTCGAGGCGGATCGCCTCGAACTCGGACATCCCCTCCTGGCTCGAACGCCCCATGGCGATGAGCCGCTCGGCCTGCTCCATCTTGAGATGGCTCATCGCCTTCTGGATCGTGGCAAGGCGCGCGCCGGCATCGGCGCTGCCGTCGAGGACGGATTTGTAGAGATCGAAGGCGTCCTCGGTCGCCCCCGTCGCGGCCAGCCCGTCGGCGATCCGCCAGACGCTCTCGACGTCGGACGGATCGAGCGCGCCGGGATCGCCGCGGTAGAGGCCGACCACCTCCTCGGCATTGCCCCCCGTGCCGCCCTTCTCCGCCGCGGCCTTGATGCTGCTGCGGAACTCCGCCCGGCGAAGCTTGCGCGCGAGTTCCTCGGAGGGCTGCCAGGCCGGATCGACCGAGCGGCGGGAGGCGATGGCCGCGCGCAGATCCTGGAAGCGGCCGGCGGTGAAGAGATCCCACAGCGGAGCCTCCTCGGGCGGGCTCGGCTGCAGGGTTTCCAGGTCGGTGGGCTCCGTCCAGCCCGGATAGAGCCGTTTCAGCCGCGCGATCTCGGCCTTCATCCGGGCGGTCTGCTTCTGCGAGGCGTAGTAGCGCAGGGCGCTCTCGTCGACCATGCCGGGGGTGCCCCCGGTTTCGGGATCGACGAGGATCGCCGGCGCGCGCACGCCGTCGCCGTAGACGATGCGCGGGGCGGGTTCGGGCGCCGGCTGCGCGCTACCCTGGGCCGTGGCGGATTCGCCGCCACCGAGCAGGAGTGCGGCGGCGAGGCCGGCGGCGAGGGGCCTCAGGACTTCACGCATGACGGATACCGCATCCGAGCCGCGATCAGCGCGAGCAGGTGGAGGGTCGTCGGATAGTAGTTCTGGTTATCCTGCACCGTCCTTAAGGATTCGGGAAAGGGCGTCCCATCCGTCGCGCAGGCGGTGATCGCGGGGATGGCGGTGTAACCCGGCTCGCTCAGCCACTCGACCGCCTGCCCGTCCCGGGTGTCGACGATGGGCAGGCGCTCGCGTTCGAGGCCGCCCCAGAGCGTCTTGAACGGGGCGTAATCCTCCGGCCGGCCGATCCCCGCCCAGGCGAGATAGAGCGGCACGCGGATGGCGTTGTAGGAGAACAGCGGCGGGAAGCCGTCCGCAGGACGCGGCGTTTCCTTGGCCGAGATCCACTCGGTCGGCAGGCCGCTCGGCCCGAAGCGGGATTGCCGCAGGAAGGTGAGGCCGCTGCGGATCAGCGAGGCCCAATCGTATTCGGGCGCGACGATCGGCAGGCGCTGGAAGGCGGGGAACACCCAGTAGGACAGGTTGATCAGCGGCCCGTCGCTGCGCTCGCGGGCGGAGAAGCCGGCGACGGCGGGCAGCAGGACCGGCCCGTGCGGATCCTTGAACAGGATCGTCTTGCGGCCGAACTCCACGGCGATGCGGCGCGCGGCGGTGCGGTAGGAGGGCTCGCCCCAGGCCTCCGCCGCCTCGGTCAGGGCCCAGGCGATGAGGATGTCGCCATCGGTGGCGTTGTTCATGTCGGCCACCGCCGGCCGCTGGTCCGGAGACCAGCGCCAGGCCAGCAATTCGTCGGACCGCACCATCAGGTTGGCGCGGGTCCAGCCCCAGATCCGCTCGAAGGTGGCCCGGTCGCCGGCCGCGACCGCGAGCAGCAGGCCGTAGCCCTGGCCTTCGCTGTGACTGATCAGGCCGTTGGCGGTGTCGACGATGCGGCCCTGCTCGGTGACGAAGCGCTGCCGGTAGGATTGCCAAGCCGCGTCGTCTCCCAGGGTGTTGGCGAGCACGGGGCCGGCATCCGACCGGGCCGGACTCTCGGGGCGCGGCGGGGTCGGCAGGGCGGTGGCGGGCGGCACGGTGGTCGCCTCCGAAGGCTGCGCGAGGGCGGATGTCGCCGCCGGGAGCGTGGCGGCGAGGGCAAGGGCGAAGCCGCGCGCCGCGACACCGAGGCGAGCGCGCGGCGCGCGGCGGACGAGGTCCATCAGGAATTCCTTCGGCCGAGTTGCCGCACGAGGCTCGTGGTGGCGAGGCCGAGGCACAGGGCCATCATCAGGGTCATGCCGACATAATAGGCGGGATTGAGGGAAAGCCACGCCGCCGCGACCAGCCGGAAGTTCGGCAGCGACCAAGACCGCGTCTCGATCAGCGCGACATGGTCCGGCTGAATGGTCGTGAGGGTGCCGTCCGAGGCGTCGAGGAAGGCGGCGCGCCCGACGAGGCGGGTCCAGACCACCGGATCGACGAGGCAGGAGACCGAGGCCTTCAGCATGGACGGGTTCGGGGCGGTGACGAGCACGGTGCTGTCGCTGAGCCGAGTTCCGCCATTGCCCTCGGCGATGATCAGCGAGGCGCGGGGATTGACCGGCACGGCTGCCGCCGGCTCGTCCATCAGACCAGTGACCCCGCTATGCAGCTTCAGGCCCCAATTCGCGAGCCGGGTCCAGCCCTCACGCAGGACCGCCGGGACGACGGCGGAGCCTGACAGGGTCTGGTCCCAGCGCGCCACGAGCTGCTCATCGGTCTCCGCACCCGCCGCCGGGGGCGCGGATCGCGGCGCGGGGGCCGATATGGTGGGAGCCGGCGCGGGAACCGGCACCGTGCTCGGCGCGGCCGCGGCCACGCTGACCGGGACGGCGGCGGGGGGGAGCGAGCAGCGCATCGGCACGTTGCGGCGCAGCCGGTCGAGGGTCAGCACGCCCTCGGTGCCGAACTGGCCGGGGGTGGCCACGGTCTCCGCCCGGCCTTCCCAGATCCGGCGGATCTCGTCAGGGTCGAGGCCGACGGTCTGCAGCGTCACCGGGGTGAGCGCCCGGGCCGGCGCGACCACGAGGTTGGCGCCGCCCTCCGTGCTTCCCGCATCGGGCACGAGTTCGAAATCGATGACGCGCTTGGCGGCGATGGCGAGCCGGGCCGCGAGGGTGGCGGCGGCATCGGCGGTGTCGCGGTCGGTGGTGGCAGCACGAGGCGCGGGCGCGCGCCCGGGGCGGCGAAGGGAACGGCGCCGGCCTTGACCGCCGCGAGATCGGGGCTGCGCACCGCCCGGGCGAGGGCCGGGATTTCCAGGCGGGTGCGATCAAGGAAGAGGAAGCGCGGCTGCCGCGCCGCCGGGGAGAGGGTGTTGCAGACCTTGTCCGAGGCGTTCGGCAACTGGGCGCTGATCTCGACGCTGTTCAGCCCCGGCCGCCACAGGCTCAAGGGCAGCGGGATGGCTTGGTCGTCGAACACCTCGCCGCGCGTATAGGGCAGCGGCACGCTTGCGGCGTTGCGGCCGTTGATGTCGACGACGATCTGGGCGCTCGAAGCCAGGCCCGCGGCGTAGCCTCCGGCGAGGTGCAGCATCACCTTGCCGTAATCGGCCGGGACGAAATCGGCGGGGAAGCGCAGCTCGAACCGGGTGCGCAGCAGGCGCCCGCTGAATTCGCGGGTGGTGACGCCGAGCTTCTCCAGTTCGAGCCGCTCGCCGCCCTCGACCTCGTAGCCCCGGATCAGCGGGGCGAGGGCGGCGCCGGGCTGGCTGCCGCCGCCATCCCCGGTCGCG
>NZ_NKUI01000207.1 GCF_014845115.1 Methylorubrum zatmanii
CCTTCCGGGGCCTGCCGCGGCGACGTGGAGCACTCTCGGCCGGGGCGGTAGGTGACGACGCACGGCGAACGCGAGGAAGCTCCTCAGGCTCGACCGCGGCCTTCGGTTCGGGCTCATGCACCTCCGCTACCAGGAGGCTCGGCAGGATGCGGCGATGCTCCGGGGCGGCCTCACCGAGGGCCTGAAAGGCGGGAGCGGCAGCATCGAGCGAGGGCCACAGGGTCTCCGCTTGGGGCTGTCCGGCTCTCTTCCGTGGCTCTCGGGGCTGCTTGGAGGGAATGGAGACGTAGCGGGCTGTGCCGCTCGACTTGGCTTCGACGGTGAATGTCCGCCGGACGCGGTTGCGCAACGTGTTGATCCTGATGGAGAGAGCTTGGATCTCTGCCGAGACACCTTGCTTCCCTTCATGCCGAGCCGCGGGATGCTTGTCGAGAGCGCCGAACATCACGCCTACCTGATGCTGGCACTATCATGAGACCGGAGGGTGTTCGTGTTCCATTAGGGCAAGCTCCAGCGGAACGTTCCAGCAAGCTACCGAAGCGGTTCCAAAAGAATGGTCTTGCATTTCGGAACGGGCGATGGTTCTATGTCTAGGAACCTAGTGGAACGCCTGGATCTGGTACGACCCCATGCTCATTGGATACGCTCGCACCTCCACGCTGGATCAGGATGCCGGCTTCGAGGCACAGCTCCGTGACCTGACGGCTCTGGGATGTGAGAAGCTGTTTCAGGAACAGGTCTCCTCCGTGGCCCCTCGCAAGCAGCTCGAAGCGGCCCTTGAGTTCGCCCGCCACGGGGACATCCTCGTGGTCACGAAGCTGGACCGGCTGGCTCGTAGCGTCGTCCACCTGGGCAAGATCATTGAGACCCTGGAAGCCAAGGGCGTTGCCCTCCGCATCCTGGATCTGGGCGTGGACACCACGACGCCCACCGGCAAGCTGATGCTCAACGTGCTGGGCGGCGTGGCTCAGTTTGAACGAGAGATGATGCTGGAGCGCCAGCGGGAGGGCATCGCGAAGGCCAAGGCTGAGGGGGCCTACAAGGGCCGTAAGCCGACTGTTCGGGCTCGCTCCGAGGAGATCAAGGCGCTTGCCGAACAGGGCATGAGCATGGGCGCCATCGCGGCCAAGCTGGGTATCGGGAAGGGGTCCGTGCATCGCGTGCTGAACCCGGCCGCTCCTGCCACGTAGCGGGGCATAGGAAGGCGCTACAGGCCCACGGAGGCAAGCTGAACATTGCCCCTCACGCCCGCGTCGAAGGCCGCCAGCAGGGCCGTGTGAGGTGCTGGGGCGGCACCCTCGAAGGACAGTGACGGCTTGGCCGTAAACAGGCTAGGAAGACTGACGCCACCGGATTGCGCAGTCTATCAAATGAAACTCTTGTTTCTCGGGCTCGTCGTTGCTCTCTGTGTGGTCGCCACCCTTGCGGCTCAGCGGCTACTACCGACCTACCGTAGCGACAGCTTTAGGCGCCGCCTGGGGTTCCAGCTTCTCGCCCGAGGCGTCGCGGTCCTGATGATCTTCGGGTTTGTTGGCGTGATGAGCGCTCTGCGCTGGTAGCCGCCCCCACCCTGTCGAGCCTGCCCAGGTGCTTCCGCGGCTCACTTCTCAGGGGCGTCGTACGGCGCGACACCCTCGAAGACGCCCCGCGGGCCCGTGAAGTCCGTGCCGAAGTCATCCGCCGCTTCGACGCCTACGAGGTTCCCGCGGCTCATGTCGCGCGGGCTCCAACGCTCTCCTCAGCGAAGTAGCCGCCCGGTAGAAGAGGCGCGCTAAGGACCTTCCAGCGTATCCGAACGCCGCGCTCGCCAGGATCATCACGACCGCGGCCGGCACTCCACGGGCTCCGCCGCGCGCCGCAATCCCGATGCCGCCGATGTAAAGGCCGAACGACGCACCGAGCACTGCGAAAATCAGGGTGCATCGACCCTCAAACGACCGCGCCCAGCATCGTGCCCGCCGCAACCAAATCACGCGCCGTCTCGCTTCACCACACACAGCCGCGCTGCCCCTTAGCACGCCTCTCAGCCCTGGGTCCCGCCACCCGAAGAACCAAGGAACGCGACCCCTGCCGGGCCGCTGAAAGGACGCACCGTGACGCACGCTCTCTCCGCCGCCCTCGCGGCCACCGCCCCCACCATGTCGAGCCTGGAAATCGCGGAGCGCACCGGTAAGGAGCATAAGAACGTCATGCGGGACATCCGCGCGATGCTCGCCCATCTCGGAGACACTGGGCTCAGTTTTGAGCGCAGCTACACCGACAGCACCGGCCGCTCCCTCCCGTGCTTCAACCTCCCCAAGCGGGAGTGTATCATCCTCGTCACGGGCTATTCGATCCCGATGCGGGCCGCGGTGGTGGACCGCTGGGCGGAGCTGGAGGCCCAGGTTGCCGGCCCCGCCCTCCCGAACTTCGCGAACCCCGCCGAAGCCGCCCGCGCGGGCCTGGGCGGAACG
>NZ_NKUI01000208.1 GCF_014845115.1 Methylorubrum zatmanii
AAAATCCTGCATAGCTCTGGTTCCGGTCGTCAATATCGCCGGGATCGAGCCCGGCAAGCTGCACCTGACCGGCGAGATCATCGCCGAGATCTATGCCGGTAAGATCCTCAAGTGGTCGGACGCGAAGATCGCCAAGATCAACGAAGGCCTCAAGCTGCCCGACGCGAACATCACCCCGGTCTACCGCTCGGACGCCTCCGGCACGACCAACATCTTCACCACCTATCTCTCCTCCGTCTCCGAGGCCTGGAAGAAGGACTTCGGCGCCGCGACCACGGTGAGCTGGCCCGTCGGCCAGGGTGGCAAGGGCAACGAGGGCGTGACCGCCACCGTCAAGCAGGTGCCGAACTCCGTCGGCTACGTCGAGTCGGCCTATGCCAAGCAGAACAAGCTGTCCTACGCCCTGATCGAGAACAAGGCCGGCAAGTTCCCGCAGCCGGACGACAAGGCCTTCCAGGCCGCCGCCGCCAGCGCCGACTGGAAGTCCACCCCCGGTTTCGGCATCGCCCTCACCAACCAGGCCGGCGCCGATGCCTGGCCGATCACCGCCGCCACCTTCATCCTGGTTCACAAGGAGCCGGCGGATGCGGCGAAGTCGGCGGAAGTGCTGAAGTTCTTCGATTGGGCCTACAAGAACGGCGACAAGCTCGCCAGCGAGCTCGACTACGTGCCGCTGCCCGACGCCGTCGTGACCCTGATCCACGACGAGTGGAAGACCATCAAGTCCAAGGACGGTAAGCCCGTCTTCGGGAACTAAGGGAGTTTTCCCGCGTCCCTCCCCCCTCGGGGAGGGGCGCTTTGTAGAGTGTTCGGCTCGCATCGCGCGCCCCGGCGCGTTAAACGCCCCCTGATCGAAGAGCCCTGCTGCGGATGACCGCCTTGACCCAGTCCATCGCCCTCCGCCGCGAAAGCGGTGCGGCCCGCACTGCCCCGAGCAAGGGCGCCGACCGCCTCTTCCAGGGAGCCGCCTACGCGTCCGCCCTGCTGGTCCTCTTCGTGCTCGCGGGCATCCTCGGCTCCATCATCTACGGTGCCCGGTCGGCCTTCGCCGAGTTCGGCTTCGGCTTTCTCACCTCGAGCTCGTGGAACATCGCCACCGAGCAGTTCGGCGCGCTGCCCGCCGTCATCGGGACCGTCGCCGCCGCCCTGCTCGCCCTGGTCATCGGCGTGCCGGTCTCGCTCGGCATCGCCATCTACCTGACGCAGCTCTGCCCCGGCTGGGCGCGCAAGCCGGTGGCGATGACCATCGAGCTGCTCGCCTCGGTGCCGAGCATCATCTACGGCATGTGGGGCCTGTTCGTCTTCGCGCCGCTCTTCGCCCGCTTCGTCCAGGTGCCCGTGTCGAACCTCGTCGAAGGCCTGCCGATCGTCGGCACGATCCTCTATGCCCGCATCCCCTCGGGCGTCGGCGTGCTCACCGCCGGCATCATCCTCGCGATCATGATCGTCCCCTTCGTGGCCTCGATCACCCGCGACATGCTCGACCAGATCCCGACCGTCCTGCGCGAGAGCGCCTACGGCATCGGCTGCACCACCTGGGAGGTGGTGCGCCACGTGCTGGTGCCGCAGGCCTCGGTCTCCATCATCGGCGCGATCATGCTCGGCCTCGGCCGCGCCCTCGGCGAGACCATGGCCGTCACCTTCGTGATCGGCAACGCCAACCGCCTCTCGGCCTCGATCTTCGATCCGGGCTCCACCATCGCCTCGCGCATCGCCAACGAGTTCAACGAGGCCGATGGGCTCCAGCTCTCCTCGCTGATGGCGCTCGGCTGCCTGCTCTTCATCATCACCTTCTTCGTGCTGATCATCGCGCGCCTCCTGGTGCGGCGCGCCAAGGTCGCCTGAGCCACCGTCCGAGCCGCGGAAAGTCGAGCCATGGATGCCAGCAACCCCCTCGCGACGGCCGGACGGCCCCTTTCGGCCAGCCGCGTTCGCCCCAGCCGCCGCGTCGCCGACCGGATCCTGATCCTAGCCAGCACCGGCGCGACGGCGCTCGGCATCATCGTGCTGGGCTCGATCCTGCTGATGCTCATCGTCGAAGGCCTGAAGGGCCTCACGCCGGAATTGCTGACGGCGCCGACGCCCGGACCCGGTTCGGCCGGCGGCGGCATCGCCAACGCCATCCTCGGCAGTTTGGTGATGACCTTCATCGGCATCGTCATCGCCACGCCGATCGGGCTGATGGCCGGCACCTTCCTGGCCGAGTACGGCCGGGGCTCGAAGGTCGCCGACATCATCCGCTTCCTCAACGACATCCTGCTCTCGGCGCCGTCGATCCTGATCGGCCTGTTCGTCTACACGCTGATGGTCCGGCCGATGGGGACCTATTCCGGCTGGGCCGGCGCCGTGGCGCTGGCGATCATCGCCACCCCGGTCATCGTGCGCACCACCGAGGACATGTTGCGCCTCGTGCCGAGCCCGATGCGGGAGGCTGGCGCGGCGCTCGGGGCGCCCCGCTCCCTCGTCATCCGCACCATCACTTGGCGTGCGGCCAGCGCGGGCGTCGTCACCGGCATCATCCTGGCACTCGCCCGCATCGCCGGCGAGACCGCGCCCCTCCTGTTCACCGCCCTCAACAACAACAGCTGGTTCAATGCGAACCTGCTCGGCGGTGTGCCGAACCTGCCGGTGATGATCTACCAGTTTGCCCTGTCGCCCTATCCCAATTGGCAGAGCCTCGCTTGGTCGGGTGCGCTGCTCATCACCGTCACCATCCTCACCCTGTCGGTGGTGGCCCGCTTGGTGATCAAGGACCAGCGGGCGCGCTGAAGCGGCGTTCCCAGGCAGACCTCCTACCGACGAGAGATCCGATGAGCGCCAATCCCGCGATCCGTAGCCAGTTCGACGGTCGAAGCCCGGCCGATGTGAAGGCGCCCGTGCGCATCGCCGTCAGGGACCTCAACTTCTATTACGGCAGTTTCCACGGCCTGAAGGACATCAATCTCGATTTCCGCGACCGACAGGTGACGGCGCTGATCGGCCCCTCCGGCTGCGGGAAGTCGACCCTTCTGCGCACCTTCAACCGGATCTACAGCCTCTATCCCGAGCAGCGGGCGGAGGGCGAGATCCTGCTCGACGGCCGCAACGTGCTCGATCCCAAGATCGATCTGAACGAGCTGCGGTCGCGCGTCGGCATGGTGTTCCAGAAGCCGACGCCCTTCCCGATGTCGATCTACGACAATGTCGCCTTCGGCCTGCGCCTCTACGAGAAGCTGCCGAAATCCGAACTCGACATCCGTGTCGAGGAGTCGCTGCGCAAGGCCGCGCTCTGGGACGAGGTGAAGGACAAGCTCAAGCAGTCCGGCACGGGGCTCTCCGGCGGTCAGCAGCAGCGCCTCTGCATCGCCCGCACCGTCGCGCAGCGTCCCGAGGTGATCCTGTTCGACGAGCCGACCTCGGCTCTCGACCCGATCTCGACCGGCCGCATCGAGGAGCTGATCGAGCAGCTGCGCACGGATTTCACGATCGTCATCGTGACCCACAACATGCAGCAGGCCGCCCGCATCTCGCAGTTCACCGCCTTCATGTATCTCGGCGAGCTGATCGAATTCGACGCGACCGCCAAGATCTTCATGAATCCGTCGAAGCGGCAGACCCAGGATTATATCACCGGTCGCTTCGGCTGATTCGGTTCACTCTTTTCCCGTCAGCGGATCGATTGCCTCCGGAGGCCGGCGGTCACGGCCCGGTCTCGATCCGCCGGCATCCGACACGGTGACGGCGCGACCGTCCGAGCGGGGTATCCGAGAGATGTCCGAGCATATCGTTTCCTCCTACGACACCGACCTCGAGAACCTGCGCCGCACGATCGCCGAGATGGGCGGCGTGGCCGAGAAGCTGCTGGCGGACGCAACCGAAGCGCTGGTTCGACGGGACACGACCCTGGCCCAGGCGGTGATCGTCGCCGACAAGCGCCTCGACGTGCTGCAGCGGGAGGTCGAGGAGCGCTCCGTTCTCCTCATCGCCCAGCGCCAGCCGCTGGCCATCGACCTGCGCGAGACCATCTCCGGTATCCGTGTGTCGGGCGATCTGGAGCGGATCGGCGACCTCGCCAAGAACATCGCCAAGCGGGTGGTGGCGATCAGCGATCAGGCCCAGCCGCAGAAGATCGTCCTCGGTGTCCAGCACATGAGCGATCTCGTGCAGGAGCAGCTGAAGGATGTGCTTGACGCCTTCGCGAGCCGCGACGTTGCCGCCGCTCACGACGTGTGGGAGCGCGACGGCGCCATCGACGCGCTCTACAACTCGCTCTTCCGCGAACTCCTGACCTACATGATGGAGGATCCGCGCAACATTTCATTCTGCACGCACCTGCTGTTCTGCGCCAAGAATGTTGAGCGGATCGGCGACCACACCACCAACATCGCCGAGACGATCCAGTATCTGGTCACCGGCGAGACGCCGGCCGGCGAGCGGCCGAAGAACGATGCCTCGAACTATGCGACGGTGACGCCGGGGGCCTGAACCGCGAACGCGGTTCACAGGCTTGAGGCGGAAAGAGACGCCCGCGGGTCGCCGTCCCGATCATCGGACGGCCGTCGGCGACGGATGGGAAGACGGTGATGACGAGTGCGCGGATCCTGATTGTCGAGGACGAGGAATCGCTCACGACCCTGCTGCGCTACAACCTCGAGGCGGAGGGCTTCCTCGTCGATGTGGCGACGCGGGGTGACGAGGCGGATCTGCGCCTTCACGAAACGACGCCCGACCTCGTGCTGCTCGACTGGATGGTGCCGGGGCTTTCCGGGATCGAGCTGTGCCGGCGGATCCGCGCCCGCCGCGAGACCGAGCGGCTTCCCGTCATCATGCTGACCGCCCGTGGCGAGGAGGCCGACCGGGTCCGCGGCCTGTCCACGGGAGCCGACGATTACGTGGTCAAGCCGTTCTCGGTGCCGGAACTTCTCGCCCGCGTCCGGGCCCTCCTGCGCCGGGCCAAGCCGGCCCACGTGGCCGACATCCTGGTGGCCGGCGACATCGAACTCGACCGGGTCAGCCACCGCATCCGGCGCCAGGGCCGTGAGATCCATCTCGGGCCGACCGAGTTCAAGTTGCTCGAATATCTGATGCAGAGCCCCGGCCGGGTGTTTTCCCGCGAGCAGCTGCTCGACGGCGTGTGGGGCCACGATGTCTATATCGACGAGCGCACGGTCGACGTCCATGTCGGCCGGTTGCGCAAGGCCATCAATCGTCCGCGCCAGAGCGACCCGATCCGCACCGTCCGCGGCTCCGGCTACTCCTTCGACGAGATGTTCGCCGTCGCGGAGTGATTTTTTTCTGCTGAAAGCGTCGACCGGCCGAGCCGAAGACGATGTCGGAAGCTGCTCGATAGAACCTGCGGATCGATCGCGTTGCGTCAGCGAAGCGATCCAGCGGCCCGACCGCTCTGGAGAGGGCGGCAACTGGGATGGCCACGGCTTCGTCTCGCAAAGGCGCAAGGAGAGGCCGAACCGGAGGTTTCCGGCGCCCTCCTCCTATCCCGCTCCGTGGCCTCTTGGGATGCAGGCGTGAGGGGATGAAACCCGTCGATCACGTCGAACGCGCTCTCACCGAACGACCGCCGGAATACGGGCTGGCGCTGACGATCCGATAGGCGGCCCCGGCTGTGAAGCGCAGGGCAGCAACGCTCATCCGCCGCTGCCCTCTGCCATGAATGGGGGAAGGGCCGGGACGGCCCCGCTCCTCAGCGGAAGCCGGCGACCCGGCGATCCCGCTTGCGCTCCGCCGCCGGCTGATAGGCGATCTGGGCGTGCTGGGTGCAATAGGGCAGGCCTGTGATGGCGCGACCGCCGCAGAACCGGAATTCCGGCGAGGTCGGGTCACCCATCGGCCAGCGGCACATGGAATCGCGCAGGTCCATGATCGTGACCCGCTCGGAGACGGCGAGTGCCACCGGCTCCGCGACGGCCTGCGGCGGTTTCGGGAAGTCCGGGGCTGGCCGATGGGCGACGATGGCCGGAGGCTCCGGCAGCGTCGGCTCCTCGATCACCACCACGCTCTCCAGCGCGACCTCGGCGGGCACGAGGTCTTCCTTGCGGCGTCCCAGGGCGGAGGCCGCACCGATGGGCTTGACCCGGCCGGACAGGCCGAGGCGATGCACCTTGCCGATGACCGCGTTCCGCGAGACACCGCCGATCTGGAGGGCGATCTGGCTGGCGCTCAAGCCGTCATCCCAAAGGCGGCGCAGCAGGTCGACGCGCTCGTCCGTCCAGCTCGGGACCGCTTCCGTCATTGCCCCCTCCACGTCGCAACGTCCTTGAACACAGACCGGCAAGTGGCACGGCGATACGGGTCGACACCCGCTGCCGCGCAGGGCGAACCGTCGATCGCCAGGGCCTGAAATCCGGCCCTGCACATGTCGGTTAACAGACGCCAAACCGATCCTTGGCGACGGCGTGGAGACTACAGGACAGCTCGGCCGGGGAGCAAGGGTCCGCGCACCGCGCGCGCCTGTTTCCACCAGCATTCGGGTCCGTTTGGCGCGCGGTCCGGATCGATGCTCTCAGTCTGTTAAGAGATGCGCTTTCTTCATTAAAGTGTTGATTAAAATTGTTCTTTCTCGACGAACCGGCTTCCGGCCAGCCGCTCGTGCCGGGCCAGGGACCGCCGGGACGCCCTTCCGCCCAGGCTGCGTCCCTGCCGCGAAGCCGGCCGAAAAAGATTGCCCAGGTGACAGGGATGACTATGTCACGGGCGGAATCCGCCGGCCCATCGGCTGGGGATAACAGATCTTGGAGATCGCATGCGACTGCGCCTCGCGCCGGCCCTGTTCCTCCTCGCCGCGCTGACCGGGGGCGCGCGGGCCGCCGGGCCGGCGGCGCCGGTTCCGGGCGAGCCGGCGCTGCGGCTGGCCAACCACCGCGCGGTCTACGACCTGTCGCTGGCCCGGTCCGAGGGAACGCGGGCGGTCGAGGGGGTGCGCGGGCGCATCGTCATCGATTTCTCGGGCGATGCTTGCCGCGGCTACACCATGCAGACCCGGCAGGTGACGCTGCTCGACTCCTCTGAATCCGGCGACCGGACCTCGGATCTGCGCAGCACGACCTTCGAGAATGGCGACGGCACGAGCTTCCGCTTCCGCACCACCACCATCCTCAACAACGCGCCGGCGCCTGCGGTGGACGGCTCGGCCGAGGCGGCCGAAACCCTCAAGGTGAAGCTGAAGGAGCCCAAGCGCGACCAGTTCCAGGCGGAGGGCGCCGTGCTCTTCCCGATCCACCACATGATGCGCCTGATCGAGGCGGCCAAGGCCGGGGAAACGACGGTCTCCGCCAAGGTCTTCGACGGGTCCGA
Organism: Methylorubrum zatmanii; assembly: GCF_014845115.1. GTDB lineage: Bacteria > Pseudomonadota > Alphaproteobacteria > Rhizobiales > Beijerinckiaceae > Methylobacterium > Methylobacterium zatmanii. The sequence continues at coordinate 7,291 of NZ_NKUI01000208.1, forward strand.
CGACGGGCGGAAGGTCTACGACACCCTGGCCGTGATCGGCCGCCCGGCGGCGGCCCCGGCCGCCGACACCGAGCGCGACAAGCCGCTGCGCGAGGGCGACCACGCGACCATGCGGCGCTGGCCGGTGACGCTGAGCTACTTCACCGCCGGCGTCGGCGAGCGCACCCCGATCTACACCCTGAGCTTCGACCTGTACGAGGACGGGGTCAGCGGCCGGCTCCACCTCGATTACGGGGATTTCGCCATCGACGGCACCATGAGCCGCCTCGATCTCGCCAAGGCCGATCCGAAGGCGGTCGGCGACTGCAAGAAGTAGTTCAGCTCCGGCGCCGTTCCGGCTCCGGCCGCGCTCCTGAGCCGGCGGCGTCGCCGGTGAAGACCAACCCGCGCTGGATCGCGGCATTGCCGAACTTCTCCCGCACCCGGTCGAGCGCGGCTTCCCGGCGGGCGACGCGCTCGACGGTCTGGTCGGCGAGATCGCCGCGATCGGCGTGGATCGCGCCGCAGAGATCGCCGCCGCCGATGCCGATCAGCCGGAACGGCGTGCCGTCGCAGGCCACCCGCAGCATCGGCTCGCCTTCCTGGAACAGCCGGTCGGCGAGCTGCGTCGGCTTGAGGCCGCCGCGGGTTCGGGTGCGCAGGCGGAAATGCGCGTCCTTCAGCTTCAGCGTCACGCTGCCGGCGGCCAGTTCGGCCCGCTTCAGCCGCCCCGAAACCTTTTCGCAGAGCCGCCACAGGATCGGGCGCAGATCCTCGAACCGGGCAAGGTCGGTCGAGAAGGTGGTCTCGGCCGAGACGCTCTTGGCCTCCCGGCTCGGGCGTACCGGCCGCGCGTCCCGGCCCTCGGACAGGGCCAGGAGCCGCAGGGCGTCCCGGCCGAGGGCTGCCTGGAGCCGCACCGGATCGGCCCGCTTCACATCCCCGACCCGGTGGATGTTGAGGGTGGCGAGGCGGTTGCGGGCGCTCTCGCCGATGCCGGGCAGGATGCCGACGGGCTTGTCCGCCAGGAAGGCGGCAGCCTCCTCGCCGGCGATGATCGAGAAGCCCCGGGGTTTGTCGAGGTCGGAGGCGATCTTGGCCAGGAACTTGTTGGCGGACAGCCCCACCGACACGGTGATGCCGATTTCGGCCTCCACCCGCGCCGCGAAGCGGGCGAGCGTCAGGGCCGGGCTCATCCCGTGCAGGCGCTCGGTGCCGGAGAGGTCGAGGAAGGCCTCGTCGATGGAGACCGGCTCGACCAGCGGCGTCAGCGCCAGCATCATCGCCCGCACCTCGCGGCCGACGCGGGCGTATTTCTCCATGTCCGGCCGCAGCACGGTGGCCTCGGGACAGCGCTTCAGCGCCTCGAACATCGGCATGGCCGAGCGCACGCCGGAGATCCGGGCGAGGTAGCAGGCGGTGGCGACCACGCCGCGCTTGCCGCCGCCGATGATGAGCGGCTTGTCGCGCAGCGAAGGATCGTCGCGCTTCTCGATGGCCGCGTAGAAAGCGTCGCAATCGACATGGGCGATGCTCAGCCCGTCGCGCGCCGGGTGGACGAGCAGGCGCGGCGAGCCGCATCCGCGGCAGCGCAGCGCGCCCTCGGCTTGCATCGTCAGGCAATCGCGGCAGAAGGGTCTCACCTTGAGGACCTTGGCGAACTTGCCCTGCCCGGGCGTCGGACGAGACAGGTGTACGGATGTCCAGGACCGTCGGCCAGGGGCCTTGCGCGCGCCATCCCATGCGGATTCTCGTGCTCGGCGGAACCAGCGAGGCCAGTGCCCTGGTCGCCCTCCTGGCCGCCGAGGCGGGCGTGGCCGTGACGCTGTCGCTGGCCGGCCGTACCGCCGCGCCGCGGCCGGAGCCGGTCGCGACCCGCATCGGCGGTTTCGGCGGGGCGGAGGGATTGGCGCAATGGCTCGCCGAGACCGGCACCGAGGTGGTGATCGACGCGACCCATCCCTTCGCCGCCCGCATCTCGGCCAACGCGGCGCGGGCCTGCGCCGCCCGATCCGTCCCGCTGCTCGCCGTGCGCCGCCCGGCCTGGACGCGCGAGGAGGGAGACCGGTGGACGGAGGTCGGAAGCGTCGCGGCGAGCGTCGAGGCGCTGGGCGCCACGCCGAAGAAGGTCTTCCTCACCATCGGGCGGCAGGAACTGTCCGCCTTCGCCCGCGCGCTCCAGCACCGCTACGTCGTGCGGACCATCGAGCCCGTCGGCGACGCCTTGCCGGTGCCGGATCTGGTCTGCCTGAGCGCCCGCGGCCCCTTCACCCTGGAGGATGAGATCCGCATCATGCGCGAGGCCGGGATCGAGGTTCTGGTGACCAAGAATTCCGGCGGCGCGTCGACCTATCCCAAGATCGCGGCCGCGCGCCGGCTCGGCCTGCCCGTGGTGATCGTCGCCCGCCCCGCCCTGCCCGAGGTTCCCTCCGTTCCCGATGCCGAGGGGGCGCGGGCCTGGCTCGCGGCGGTCCTGCGGGCGCGGCAGGAAGCGGGGGCGGATTCGTGATCCGTCTCGACGCCGGACGGCGGCAATGCCATGGCAGGCCGATGTCCGCGCCCGATCCAAGAGAATGCCGATGAGCCGCGCCCTGATGATCCAGGGCACCGGCTCCGATGTGGGCAAGTCGCTGCTGGTGGCCGGCCTCGCCCGCGCCTTCACCCGGCGGGGGCTGACCGTGCGCCCATTCAAGCCGCAGAACATGTCGAACAACGCCGCCGTCACCACCGATGGCGGCGAGATCGGCCGGGCCCAGGCGCTCCAGGCCCGGGCGGCACGGGTCGCACCCTCGGTTCACATGAATCCGGTGCTGCTCAAGCCCCAGAGCGATGTCGGTGCGCAGGTCGTGGTGCAGGGGCGGATGATCGGCACCGCCAAGGCGCGGGAGTATCAATCCTGGAAGCCGCGCCTGCTGGCGTCGGTGCTCGACAGCTTCGCGCGGCTCAAGGCCGAAGCGGATCTCGTGCTGGTGGAGGGAGCGGGCTCGCCCGCCGAGGTGAACCTGCGCCGGGGCGACATCGCCAATATGGGCTTTGCCCGGGCGACGGAGACGCCGGTGGTCCTCGTCGGCGACATCGACCGGGGCGGCGTCATCGCCAGCCTCGTCGGCACCCAGGCGGTGCTGGAGCCGGAGGACGCGGCGATGATCCGCGGCTTCATCGTCAACCGCTTCCGCGGCGACCCGACCCTGTTCGCCGACGGCATGACGCTGATCGCGCAGCGCACGGGCTGGGCCCCCTTCGGGCTCGTGCCGTTCTTTCCCGAGGCCGGCCGCCTGCCGCCGGAGGATGCCCTCGCCCTCGACGCGCCCGGTGCGCGCCGGGACGGGGTGCCGCTGGTGGCGGTGCCGATCCTGCCGCACATCGCGAATTTCGACGATCTCGACCCGCTGCGGCAGGAGCCCGGTATCGCGGTCGCCTTCGTGCCCCCCGGCGAGCCGATCCCGGCCGAGGCCGCGCTGATCGTGCTGCCGGGCTCGAAGACCACTATCGACGATTGCGCCTTCCTCCAGGCCCAGGGCTGGGACATCGACATCCGCGCGCATCTGCGCCGGGGCCGCCGGGTGCTCGGGCTCTGCGGCGGCTACCAGATGCTCGGACGCAGCATCGCCGACCCGGACGGGATCGAGGGTGCGCCGCGCACCCTGCCGGGCCTCGGTTTGCTCGATATCGAGACGGTGATGACGGGGGAGAAGCGGCTCGTCGCCGTTACCGGCACGACCCTCGCCGACGACCTGCCTTTCTCCGGCTACGAAATGCATGTCGGCGATACGTCGGGCCCGGATACCGCCCGGCCGCTCCTGCGCTTCGCCGATGGCCGGCCCGACGGGGCCGTCTCGGGCGACGGGCTGGTGGCCGGCACCTATGTCCACGGTCTGTTCGCCGACGACCGGCAGCGGGCGGCCTGGCTCGCCCGCCTCGGCGCCGCCCAGGGGCTCGACCGCTACGAAGCGGGCATCGAAGCGGTGCTCGACCGCTTCGCCGATCACCTCGAAGCCCATCTCGATTGCGACGCCTTGCTGTCCCTGCGCTAAGGGAGGAAGGCCCCCTCATCTCCCGGAGGTGAGCGCGGCGGGCACCTTGTAGGCGCGCGGCGCCCCGTTCTTGAGGCTGTCGAAGAACACCAGCACGCGGTCGCGGCCGATCACCGTCACCGCTTCGGCCTTGCCGGCGCTGTCGGATCCTTCGAGTTTGGCCAAGCTGCCGAGGGGCTGCGGGTCGCCCCCCTTCGCCGGGTCGAACAGGAAGAGCGTGTAGGTGACCCCCGGCTGTTCCTGGGCCGGACCCGTGAGAACCAGCAGGCGCCCGTCTTCGAGGGCGCTGAGGTCGCGGATGCCGGCCCCCTCCCCGACCTTGAGCGGGATGGTTCGGGACGTGCCGCGATACGCCTCGTGACCCTTGGCGAACAGGGCCTCGACCTCGGCCTCCACGAGGAAGGCCTGTGTGCCGATCGACGGGGCGCGCAGGCCGGCATAGAGGCGGTCCCCGACCACGGCGACGCCTTCGACGTTGAGGCCGTTCGCCTCGTTCAGGCCGTGCAGGAAGGAGGGGCCGACGGTTTTCGCCCCGGCCAGGACCTCGCCGAGACGGTAGGTCGTCTCGACCGCCTCCGCCTGCTTGCCGTCCCCGTCGACCGGGATGCGGGCGAGGATCAGCGAGGAGGTCTTCAGCTTGCCGGACTTGCGGCCGCAGCCATGCGAGCCGACCACGTAGAAATACGGCGCGGCATAGGCGACGCCCTCCCCGTCGAACTCCTTGAACTTCGGCTTGCTCCCATCCGGGCAATGACTCTCGGTGGGGAGCCTTCCGCGTGTCGCCGCGTCGGGCTCCTTGCCGATCAGGTCGAGCGTCGCCTTGGGTTCGATGCTGCGGTCGTCGATCGTCACGAACTGCGCCTTCCGGCCCTCGTCGTTGACGACGAGGCAGCGGCGCTTGCCCGAGCCTCGTAGAAGGCAGGCGATGCCGCTGATATCGTAGGCACCCGCAGCTTCGGGATCGTCCTTGCCCGGAGCCTCCAGCTCCCCCTCGACGCGGAAGGGTTTGTCCTCCGGCGCCAGGATCGTCTCGGCGGAGAAAGCGGGCACCGCTCCGCTCCCCAACAGCAGGGCAAGGCAAAGGCCGCTGACGAAGCGCATGGGCGCGTTTCCCCACAAAGAGGTTGGGCCGGCGAGAGGCCGCCCGATTCGGATCACGACAAGTAAGCCCAGGTCACGGCGCCGGTCGCGACCAGCGTGAACTGGAGCGCGCAGGCGGTGCGATAGAGTTTCAGCGCGCGGAAAATGTCGTCTGGGCCCAGCTCGGCGCGCCCATCGCCCATCCAGGCATCCTCGACGCGGGTCTCGCCATAGATGCGCGGGCCGGCGAGCCGCAGCCCCAGGGCGCCCGCCATGGCGGCTTCCGGCCAGCCGGCATTGGGCGAGCGGTGGTGACCCGCGTCGCGGCGAATCGCCCGCCAGGCTCCCGAGGGCGAGGCCTCCCGGGTCAGGGCGGCCGCCGCGATCAGCAGCAGGGCGGTGAGCCGGGAAGCCGGCAGGTTCACGAGGTCGTCGAGGCGAGCCGAGGCCCAGCCATAGGCGTCGTAACGCGGTGTGCGATGCCCCACCATGCTGTCGGCGGTGTTGATCGCCTTGTAGAGCGCCCCGCCGGTGAGGCCGCCGGCCCCGATCCAGAAGGCCGGCGCGACGATTCCGTCGGAAAAATTCTCGGCCAAGCTCTCGATCGCGGCCCGGCACACGGCGGCCTCGTCGAGGCTTTCGGGGTTGCGGCCGACGATCATCGAGACGGCCCGGCGGCCGCCGACGAGCCCGTCCGCGCGCAGGGCGGCGGCGACGCGTCGGACATGGACGAACAGGCTGCGCTGTGCCGGCAGGCTCGCGGCCAACACCGCGAGGGCCAGAAGGCCGAGGGCATGGCCGGCCAATCCTGCGATGGCGGTCAGGACGAGCGTGGCGGCGGCGACCGTGGCGAGCAGGATCAGCAGCGCCAGCACCCCGCCGAGCCGGCGCGCGCGGGGCGTGCCCCGGTTGAGCCGGCGTTCCAGCGCCGCGATCAGCCGGCCGATCCAGGTGACAGGGTGCCCGAGCGCCCTGTAGAGGCCATCCGGATAGCCCGCCACGGCCTCGATCAGCAGCGCCAGCGCCAGGATGCCGAGTGTGTCGGGCGGATGGGTCAGGGCGATCCAGGGCATCGTCGGTGCGGGGTTCAATGGAAAGGCGCGGCGTGCTGGCGGAGGGCTCGGAGAACGGGGTGGCCCATGGGGGCGATCTCGACGCGGCGCGCCGGCTGTTCCCGGCGGCCCCCGACCCATGGATCGACCTGTCCACCGGCATCAATCCGGTGCCCTATCCGTTGCCGCCCCTTGAGGCCAGCGCCCTTCACCGCTTGCCCTCCCCCGCCGACCTCGCCCGGCTCAAATCGGTGGCCGCCGCCGCCTATGGCGCGCCGGGGCCGGATCACGTCGCCGCCGCGCCGGGAACGCAGATCCTGATCGAGACGCTTCCAAGGCTCGTGCCGCGCGCCCGCGTCGCGGTGATCGGCCCGACCTATGCCGAGCACGCCGCCGCCTGGACCCGCTCCGGCCATGAGGTCCGAATCGTGGGCGCGCTGAGCGAGGTCGAGGGCGCGGAAATCGTGGTGGCCGTCAGCCCGAACAACCCGGATGGGCGCGTCGTCACAGCCGGGGCGCTGCTGCGGGCGACGGGCGGGCGCGGTCTGGCCGTGCTCGATCAGGCCTTCGTCGATCTGGAGCCGGTGGAGGCCGCCGCACCCGAGCCCGGACTCGTGGTCCTGCGCTCGTTCGGCAAGACCTACGGGCTCGCCGGCCTCAGGCTCGGCTTCGCCCTGGCCGAGCCGGCGCTGGTGCGGCGGATCGAGGCGGCGCTCGGCCCCTGGGCGGTGTCGGGCCCGGCCATCGCCGCCGGCTGCGCCGCCCTGTCCGATGACGAGTGGCGTCGGACGGCCGCATCGGCCCGATGCCAGGACGCCGAGCGCCTCGACCGGATGATCCTGCGGGCCGGCGGCCGGATCCTCGGCGGTACGGCCCTGTTCCGCACCGCGACCTTCGAGGACGGGCCGGAGCTGTTCCACCGGCTCGGCGAGGCGGGGATCTATGTGCGGCGCTTCCCCGAATTCCCGGAACGGCTGCGCTTCGGCCTGCCCCCGGACAAGGCGGCGTGGTGCCGCCTGTCCCGCATCCTCAAATAGTCTCGCTCAGGTGGACTTGCTTAGGTCGATTTGGCCCGTCCGCCGAGCCAGGACACCAGCAGGGCCGCGAGGGCAAAGGCGCCGCCGACGAGACAGACACCGGGCCAGCCCGCGATCAGGAAGGCCCGCGACCCGAGAAACGCGCCCGCCGCCCCGCCGATGAAGACGGCGGTGAACAGCACGGTGTTGATGCGTCCGCGCGCCCCCGGCACCAGGGCGTAGGCGCGGGTCTGGTTGGCGATCAGGGCGCCGTTGATGCCGATATCGAGGAGCAGCACGCCGATCCCGATGACCACGAGCGACACCGCTCCGCCGAGCGCGAGGACGGCGAAGGCCGCCGCCACCAGGGCGCTGCCGACGATCACCACCGGCCGGGCGCCGCGCCGGTCGCTGTAGCGGCCGGAATGGGGGGCGATCAGCGCGCCGGCCACTCCGATCACTCCGAACAGGCCCGCCCCCGCTGCGGTGAGATCGAAGGGCGGTGCCTCGACCAGCAGGGCGAGCGTCGCCCAGAAGGCATTGAAACTGGCAAACAGCAGCGCCTGGGACAGGCTGGCGTTGCGTAAGGTCGGCTGGCTGCGCACGAGATGCAGCAGCGAGAGCATCAGCGCCCGGTAGCGCAGGCGCTGCCGGGGTGCCGTGCGTGGCAAGGTGCGCCACGCCACCGCCGCCATGGCGACGGCCAGGCCGGCGGCGGCGAAGAAGACCGCGCGCCAGCCGAAATGCGCGCCGACGAATCCGCTCGCCGTGCGGGCGAGCAGAATGCCGGAGAGAAGACCGGTCATCACGCCGCCGACGATCCGCCCCCGGCTCGCATCGGGGGCCAGTTCGGCGGCGAAGGGCACCGCCTGCTGCGCGGCGCAGGCCAGCACGCCGATGGCGAGGCTCGCCAGACCGAGCACGGCGAGATTCGGGCTGAGGGCGGCGACGACGAGGGCGACGGCGAGCGCCAGCAATTGCCAGACGATCAGGTCGCGCCGCGGCAAGGCGTCGCCCAGCGGCACCAGGAACAGGATGCCGAGCCCATAGCCGACGAGGCTCGCCGTCGGCACCAGCAGGGCCGCCCGATCGCCGAACTCGGCGACCAGAACCGCCAGAAGAGGCTGGTTGTAGTAGATGTTGGCGACGGCCCCGCCGGCGATCAGGGTGAGGCCGATACGGGTCAGGGACGGGAGGTTGCGGCCTGCCGCCGCGTCGCCGCTCATCGCGAGGCGACCCTTTTCGCGCGCGGCCGGAAGAGGATGGAGAATGAGGGCGGTGCGAAGGGCATGGCCCGCCCCTTACGGCACAGGAACGATGCAGCGCCAGCCCGGTCGCCGCAACGGAGGATGGCAGGCGGCGCGCGTCAGACTGTCCCCCGCCGTTCAGATCGCCGCCGGTAGCATGCCCTCCCGTCGCTTCCTATATGATGGGTGGCCGGGGAAAACGCCCTGTTTTCGCAGGAGCTTGACCGGACGGGCGGTTGCCGGGACGCGTCATTTGGCGCACACCTCTTCGGAGTACCGGGCCATCGCTTGCGAGAAGGAGTTGTGTATGCCGAACTACCGTGTCCAGTTCGCAAAACAGATCCTCGGAGTGCCCTTCACAGTCGGCTCCGTCGAGATCACGCGGGCTCGCGATCCCGAGCGCGCCTTGCGGGCGGCCGAGATCCGTTTCGCCCGATCGCGTGGCGTGACCGATTGGCGCGAGTGTGCCGACATTGTGGATCTGGCTCGCGAGGGCGAGGGCGCGGAGATCTGAGGCCGGTCGCGGAATCGCTTCCGCGAAGCGTCCCCGCGGGAGCCTGAATCGGAGGGATGCACCTCGCCCGCTCTGGCGCGCCAGCCCTTCACGCTCTAGGTTCCGGCCACGGTCGCCGGCCCGTTTCGAGGCCGTCGACCGCGTGCTTGCAGAGGCTTCTCGGTCATGGCGGCGATCTCGTTTCTCGGTGATCTGATCCAGACCATCAGTGACCGGGGCCGCGACCTCATCGGATTGCCCCGCAGCGATCTCGCGCGAACCGCGACCGCCTCCGACCTCGCCAAGCTCTGCGAGGATCTGATCTCACGGCGCGGCGAGGCCTCCGGCGTGGCGCTGGCCCGGCTGATCCTCGACCGCTACGCCGCCTTCCCCCTGGAGGAGCGGCTCGCTTTTCTCGAACTCGTCGCCACCGAATTCGGCGCCGACCATGCGGCGGTCGACGAGGCCATCGCCGCCTATCGCGCCGAGCCGAGCCGGGCGCGCCTGGGGCAGCTGCACGTGGCGGCCGAGCCGCGCTCTCAGGAGTTGATCCGCCGCCTCAACCTCGCCCGCGGCGGTACCCTCGCATTGGTGCGGATGCGCGAAGACCTGTTCGCCCTGCGCAAGCGTCTGAAGGATCGGGACGCCGCACCGGAAGCGATCGACGCGGCGGTGAGCCTCGACAGCGATTTCGAGCACCTCTTCGCCTCCTGGTTCAACCGGGGCTTCCTCGTGCTGCGCCACATCGACTGGTCGACGCCGGCCCATATCCTGGAAAAGATCATCCGCTACGAGGCGGTCCACGAGATCGCCGATTGGGACGAGCTGCGCCGCCGGATCGAGCCGCCGGATCGGCGCTGCTTCGCCTTCTTCCACCCGGCCTTGCTCGACGAGCCGCTGATCTTCGTCGAGGTCGCGCTCACCACGAGCATCGCCCCCGCGATCCAGCCGATCCTCGCCGATGGGCGCGAGCCCGTGCCCGCGCACGGGGCGACCACCGCGATCTTCTACTCGATCTCCAACTGTCAGAAGGGCCTGGCCGGCGTCACCTTCGGCAACTTCCTGATCAAGCAGGTCGTCGAGGATCTCGCCCGCGAGATCCCCTCGCTGAAGACCTTCGTCACCCTCTCGCCCGTTCCTGGTTTCCGCACCTGGCTCGACCGTGAGCGCGGCGCCGACGCGCCGCAGGGGCTGACCCGCGAGGACGTGGAGACCCTGCGCCTGCTCGATTCCGACGATTGGCAGGCGGACAAGGCCAAGACCGAGGCGGTGCGCCGGGCGATGCTGCCGGCGGCGGCGGCCTATTTCCTGCGCGCCAAGAACGAGAAGGGCCGCCCCCTCGACCCGGTCGCCCGCTTCCATCTCGGCAACGGGGCCCGGCTGGAGCGCATGAACTTCCTCGGTGACATCTCGAAGAAGGGGCTGCGCCAATCCTACGGGCTGATGGTGAACTACCTCTACGATCTCTCGGCCATCGAGAAGAATCACGAGACCTACGTCAATCTCGGCACCGTCGCGACCTCGTCGGCGGTGAGCCGCGAATTGCGCTCCAACCTGCCGCCGCCGCGGGCGATGGTGCTGGCCGAGGCGGGCTGAGACCGTACGGTTTGAAGCCCGGCGCAGGCTTCTTCGCGGAAATCCTTACGATGCCGAACGGCTCGCCGGATCCGCTCCGAGGCTGGATCGTCACCCGATCCAAACCGCCCCGGCATGATGTGCTGCCGGTGAGTGTCTCTCACAAAACTCCCGCCGCGCCGTCGTGTCCGCAGGCGAAGCGGCCGGTGTCCGGGAGTTTTGTGAGGCACTCTGAGCCGGTCTCCGCGGCAGTCGCGGATCGGCTGAGTCTCCGTGCGATCCATCCGGCGATCGACCAGAGCAGCATCGTGCCGAGCATCGAGGCGTAGCCGTCGATGGCGTAGTGCCAACCGAGATGGACCGAGCCGAGCAGGATCAGCAGGCCGTAGACCGCGAGAACGCGCCCGAGCCAGGGCGCCAATTGCCGCCCGGCCAGGACGAACAGGAGCTATGCGGGAGATTG
>NZ_NKUI01000209.1 GCF_014845115.1 Methylorubrum zatmanii
TGTTCTCTAATGAGTCAATGGGCGGCAGCTCGATCCAGAGCGTTCGACGCTTTCGGGTGCCTGCGTTCTCTACGTGCTCGTGCGGCACTTGATGGGGTCAGCTGGGTGCAAAGCGGCTCGGTTGAAAGCGCAGTCGGCGCAAGGCCGCATGCTACAGAATCGGCGCCATCTTCTGCTCCCTCCCTCGGGCGTCGCTCCCGCTCGGGAGCTCGGTTCGGCCTCCTGTCCGGTGATGTCAGCCGCTACGCAGGTCGGAACTCGGTGCCCTGCCGCAGCATCGCGTGCATGATGATCGCCAGCCGGCGCGCGAGAGCGATGCGGGCCTTGCGCATCGTCGAGCGCTTCGCGATGGCCAGAGCCCAAGCCTTCAGCTTCAGAGGCTGCCTGCAGCGCGTCAGCATCACGTTGGCGGCTTCGTACAGCAGCGTTCTGACCCGCCGGTCGCCGCACTTCGAGATGCTACCGGTGTAGTCGACCTCGCCCGATTGGTAGCGTCGCGGAACAAGGCCAAGATACGGACCGACGTCGCGGGAGCGCCTGAAGCGCTCAGGATCATCGACGGCTGCCGTGAAGGCGAGCGCGGTGAGTTGACCGACGCCCGGGATCGTCATCAACCGCCGGCAGGCATCTGAGGCTCGGACCATCCGCTTGATATCTGCATCGATGGCGGCGACAGCTGCCAGCACGGCAGCTCGCGCTCCGATCAGGCCGCGCATGGCGGCGGACAGTCCAGCGATCCCCTCGCTCGAACGCAGAGCCTGCTCGATGAACGCAGGGCTGAGCGCCCGCGGTAGCCGCACCCCGAACACGACGGCAAGACCGCGGATCTGGTTCTCCAGCGTGACCCGCTGGCCGACCAGCTTCTTGCGCGCGATGATCAACGACCTCACGGCGTGTGCCGGCAGCGACTTCACGTGCACCGGCTTGAAGAAGCCTGTTCGTGCCAGATGAGCCAGACCGCGCGCATCGTTCCGGTCGGTCTTGTGCGTCGTGAGCGACTTCAGGGCTTGGTAAGCCTGCCGGCTCTCGACGCAGACAACCGGCACACCATGGTCGGCCAAGCCGTGGAACAGCATCGGAGCCATCCGGCCTGTCTCGAACACAACCCGACGACAGGCAGGCGCCTTCGCGAGTTCCTGCGCGATGTCGGCAGGCGTAGAGGCCACCTTCGCCTGATGGGTAACTACTCCGTCGCGGTCGACCACGCAGACGTGCGTCTCCTCCATCGAGACATCTAGGCCAGCGAAATACTCCATGATCAGCCTCCTGTTCCGGCAGCGGAGCCGATCCTATCGACTTCCGCAGAAGAGCTGCCGCCCATT
>NZ_NKUI01000021.1 GCF_014845115.1 Methylorubrum zatmanii
GCGCGGCTCATGCGGAGGATCCCGATTTCGGGGTGGGCGCGGGGGAGGGGGCCCTGCATCAGCCCGGCCTGCGGTAGGCCCGGCACGCGCTCTCCGGCTCGTCCGAGCCGAGCGTGTCGAGTTCGGTGCGGTGGTGCAGGAAGCCCTCGATCGGGGCGGTGGCGGTCACGGCGCCCGGCCAGAGCAGGAAGAGCGGCTGCCGCAATTGCCCGTCCCAGCTTCGGAAGCTGAGGGGCCGGCCCTTGAAGCCGCCGACCTCGAAAGTCGGCGACAGGACCAGGGCGGCCACCGTGGCGGGATCGGTGCTGCGCGCCTGCACCGCCGCCTCGCCCAGGGTGTGGACGGCCATCCAACCGGCATAGTCCACCGGCCGCATTGCCCGGCCGGCGAGGCGGCGGAACCGAGTCTGGAGCTGCACCGCCGCCCAAGCCTCGACCGGGCGTCCCCAGGCGGCGGGGGTGAGCCCCTGCGTGCCGACCACCGGCCGGGGCGCGGCGGTGTTGTAGACGAGATTGGCCCCGAACGCCCCCGCCTCGTCGGCGACGGCAACCACATCGTGATCCGGGCCGCGGGTGGGCAGCACGAATTCGCGCAGGGCCGTGTCGCGCGTGTCGCCCCCCTGCGGGTCGAAGCGCGACTCTGTCACGATCCGCGCCCCGAACTTCCTGGCGCTGCGCTTCAGCGCCTCGGCATAGAGCGCGTCCGCCGGAGCCGGGCCCGAGAGCAGCAGGATCCGCGTCCAGCGCTTGTAGGCGAGGAACTGCACCAGGGCGTCGGCGAGCATCGCCCGCGAGGGCAGGACGTGCAGCAGCCGAGGCCGGCAATCGGCCTCCCGCAGGCGCGTATCGGGGGCTCCGACATTGAGGAAGACGGTGTCCCGTGCCTCCGGCAGGTCGGCCAGGGCCAGCACGTCCTCGGCCGGCGCGTTCAGGACGACGAAGCGTGGCTGATCGCCCAGGGCCCGGAACGCGTCGCGGATGTCCTCGTCGGCTCCGACGACGCGGCTGTCGAGGGTGAAGCTCAGGGACACGAAGCGGCCGGTGGCGTTGGAGTCCTTCAGCCCCAGCTCCGCGCCCTTGAGACCCTCGTCGTCGGGGATCGGATCCTCGTTGTTGAGGGGAGACGGGCGCTCGACGCGCCGCTCCAGATAGTGGATCGCCAGCGGCCGGGCTCCCGCGGGAGCGGGCAGAAGGGCGAGGAGCATCAAGAGCAGGCCGGGCATGGCCAGCCCGGCGTCGTGCGCCATGCGCCGCCGCGGGTCGCCCCGTCGATGTCCGAGCCGCGCCAGCATCGCGCCCTGCTCGCCTCCCGCTTTTGTTTGGGAGCACGATAGGAGCGAAGCGCCTTGGACCGATATTGGACCAAGGTGCACAGGGCGGCTTTGCCCCGTACCAAAGCACAATGGGTTTGGTGGTGCGTGCTTGCTAACCGTTCCAATCAACGAATGGGAGGAACGGAAATGAAGGCTGCACCTGTGAGGGGCGGGCTGGTCGCCCTGTGTCTGGCTCTGTCCGTGTCCGCCGCCCTCGGTCATGGCGACGTGCAGCCTCAGCCGGTCGACACGGCGGGGTTGGCCCCCCTCGGCGAGACGTGGCGGGAAGAGAACCCCTATCGCGGCGACACCAAGGCCGTCGCCATCGGCGATTCCGGCTTCAACCAGAACTGTGCCCGTTGCCACGGCCTGCAGGTGATCTCGGGCGGGCTGGCGCCGGACCTGCGCTACCTTCCGGTCGGCAAGGAGGGCGACGAGTATTTCGTCGAACGGGTCCGCCACGGCGCGATCATCAACGGCATGACCAAGATGCCGGCCTTCGAGGGCGTGCTGTCGCAGGAGGCCCTGTGGGCGATCCGGACCTACATCGAGTCGAAGCACGAGGAATGAGCGCGGCGTGAGGATGACCTCTCCGTTCCGCCGGGGCCTCGCGGCCGCCTTCGCCTGCCTGACGGTCGCGGTGGGGCCGGCGGCCGCGCGGCCGTTCGACGAGGTCGTGGCCTCGGGCGTGCTGCGCGTCGCGGTCTACGACGACAACGCCCCCTTTTCAGAGGCGGGGAAGCCCACGCCCCGGGGCATCGACGCGGATCTCGCCCAGGCGATCGCCGACCGGCTCAAGGTGAAGCTCGACCTGCGGGTGGTGGATGCGGGCGAGAATGTCGACGGCGACTTCCGGCTGAACCTGTGGCGCGGCGATCTCGCCGGCACGCCGCTGGCCGACCTGATGCTGCACGTGCCCCACGACCGGGTCCTCGCCACGCGCAACGAGCAGATCTTCCTGACGACCCCTTATTTCGAGCAGCGCCTCGCCTTCGCCTATCGCCGCGACAAGGTCGAAGGCTTCGAGGGCGTGCGGGATCTCGAGGGGCACACGGTCGCGGTCGAGGGCACCAGCGCGTCGGACAGCCTGCTGATGAATGCGGAGGGCGGGCGATACCGCGGCAACGTCAAGCATTACCGCAGCTTCGGCGAGGCGGCGAAGGCCTATCTCGCCGGTGAGGCCGACATCCTGGGCGGCACGCGCGCCGCCATCGAGGCGGTGCTCGCGGCGGCGGATGCGCGGGAGGCGAACCCGGTGGTCGAACTGCCCGTGCCGGGCTTGGTGCGGACCCGGTGGGATCTCGGCGGTGCCGTGCGGAGCGATTCCCGTGACCTCGCCTATGCCGTCGGCGATGCCCTTTCGGCCCTCGCGACGGAGGGTCGTCTCAAGGCGATCTGCGAGAATTACGGCGTTACCTACACCGCGCCCCAGGGTTACTAGAGCGCTTGCCGCCGAAGTGGATGCCGGTTCGGCGAAAGAGGGCGCGTCGAAACAAAGGCTGAGAGCAAGCAATCGACATGATTTCGTGTGGCGTCGCGGGCCACCCCACCCTTGTGGGGCGGTCCGTTTCCTTACGCCTGATCGGTCGAGTGACCGCGAATTTTGCCGAACCGGTCGGTCAGAGTTCGACCAAAGGCCAATAAGCGATTTTTGAGAAGCACTCTAGGCTTCGACTCCAAGGGGCCTTCCGCCGATTCAGGTGTGACAGCAAAGCCCCGCGGATCACGGAAAACCGGGTCCGGTACGACGGAGGACATGCCACATGAGAGTGCGGAACCAGTTCCTGACGGCCGTGGGCTTCGCCGCCCTCAGCGTCGGCCTCGCCTTGCCGGCCCTGGCCGAGGTGACCGAGCAGGACATCCTCAACGACGCCAAGACCCCGGAAGACGTCGTCACCTACGGTCTCGGGCCCAAGGCCCAGCGCTTCAGCCCGCTGAAGACGCTCAACCGCGACAACATCAAGGGCCTCGTTCCCGCCTGGTCGTTCTCCTTCGGCGGTGAGAAGCAGCGCGGCCAGGAGAGCCAGGCGCTGGTCAAGGACGGCGTGCTCTACGTCACCGGCTCGTATTCGCGCCTCTATGCCGTCGATGCGCGCACCGGCGAGAAGAAGTGGGAATACAATGCCCGCCTGCCGGAGGGCATCCTGCCCTGCTGCGACGTGGTGAACCGCGGCGCCGCCCTGTACAAGGACAAGGTCTATTTCGGCACGCTCGACGCCAAGCTCGTCGCGCTCGACCAGAAGACCGGCAAGGTCGTCTGGCGCAAGGACATCGACGACTTCAAGTCCGGCTACAGCTACACCGCCGCCCCGATCATCGTGAAGGGCAAGATCATCACCGGCGTGTCGGGCGGTGAGTTCGGCGTGGTCGGCCGGGTCGAGGCCCGCGACGCCGAGACCGGCGAGGTGGTGTGGAAGCGGCCCGTGATCGAGGGCCATGTCGGCGAACTCAACGGCAAGCCTTCGACCATGACCGGCAAGGTCAACGAGAGCTGGCCGGGCGACACCTGGAAGTTCGGCGGCGGCGCCACCTGGCTCGGCGGCACCTACGACCCCGAACTGAACCTGATCTATTTCGGCACCGGCAATCCCGGCCCGTGGAACTCGTCCCTGCGGCCGGGCGACAACAAGTGGTCGGCCTCGCGCCTCGCCATCAACCCCGATAACGGCGAGATCGTCTGGGGCTTCCAGACCACGCCGCATGACGGCTGGGACTTCGACGGCGTCAACGAGTTCGTGCCCTTCGACATGGAGAAGGACGGCAAGACCGTGAAGGCCGGCGCCACCGCCGACCGCAACGGCTTCTTCTACGTCCTCGACCGGACCAACGGGAAGTTCATCTCGGCGACGCCGTTCGTCTCGAACATCAACTGGGCCAAGGGCATCGACGAGAACGGCCGCCCGATCTACGACGACGCCTTCCGCCCCGGCGATCCGGCCAAGTCCGAGGACGGCAAGAAGGGCAAGTCGGTCTACGCGACGCCGGGCTTCCTCGGCGGCAAGAACTGGAACCCGATCGCCTACAGCCAGGACACCAAGCTGTTCTACGTGCCCTCCAACGAGTGGGGCATGGATATCTGGAACGAGCCGGTGAACTACAAGAAGGGCGCCGCCTATCTCGGCGCCGGCTTCACCATCAAGCCGACCTTCGAGGACCATATCGGCTCGCTCAAGGCGATCGATCCGGCCACCAAGAAGGTGGTGTGGGAGTACAAGAACAAGGCTCCGCTCTGGGCCGGCGTTCTGACCACTGCGGGCAACCTCGTCTTCACCGGCACGCCGGAGGGCTTCCTCAAGGCCTTCGACGCCAAGACCGGCGAGGAAGTCTGGAAGTTCCAGGTCGGTACCGGCGTGGTCGCCTCGCCGATTACCTGGGAGCAGGACGGCGAGCAGTGGGTCGGCGTCGCCGCCGGCTGGGGTGGTGCGGTTCCGCTCTGGGGCGGCGAGGTGGCCAAGGCCACCACGGGCATCAACCAGGGCGGCAGCTTCTGGGCCTTCAAGCTGCCGAAGGCTCTCGCCTCGCGCTGAGCCGGACTGTCATCGGGACGGGCGGCGGAGGGATCCGCCGCCCGTCTGCTTTTATGAGCGACCCGTCGCGCTTCAGGCCCATCCGACCCCATGCAGCAGGATGCCGGCGCAGGAGCAGGCCGCGAGCGTGGGCAACATGCCGAGCCTGAGCGCGAAGGTCGCGACCAGCGCTGCAGACGCCAGGGCGAGGGCCCAGGGATCGAGGCTCCCCGGCACCGGCAGGTCGATGCGGATCGGACCGGCCGCGACCGGGTGCAGTTCGGCGAAGATCGTGTGCAGCGCGAACCAGACCGCGAGGTTGAGGATCACGCCGACCACCGCCGCCGTGATCGCCGAGAGCGCGCCGGCTAGGGCCCGGTTGCCGCGCAGGCGCTCGATCGAGGGTGCGCCCGCGAAGATCCAGAGGAAGCAGGGGGCGAAGGTCACCCAGGTGGTCAGCAATCCGCCGAGCGTCCCCGCGAGCAGGGGCGGCAGCGAGCCCGGGGACCGGTAGGCCGCGAGGAAGCCGACGAACTGCGTGACCATGATGAGCGGGCCCGGAGTCGTCTCCGCCATGCCGAGGCCGTCGAGCATCTCGCCGGGCCGGAGCCAGCCGTATTGCTCCACCGCCTGCTGGGCGACGTAGCTGAGGACGGCGTAGGCGCCGCCGAAGGTCACCATCGCCATCTTCGAGAAGAACACGGCGATCAGGCTGAAGACGCTGTCCGGACCGAGCAGGGCGAGCAGAGCGAGAACCGGCGCTAGCCACAGAGCGGCCCAGATCCCGGCGACTCGCAGGGTCTGGCCGGCCGAAGCGCGCTCCTGCGGGGACTGTTCCTCGCCGAAGAGATAGGCGCCCCCATCGTCCTGAACCGAAGCGCCGTGGCCGGCGCCGGCCGCAAAGATGCGCGATCCGGCCCGGCCGCCGAGATAGCCGACCGTTCCGGCCGCGAGCACGATCAGGGGAAACGGCACGTCGAGGAGGAAGATGCCGACGAAGGAGGCGGCGGCAAGGGCCACCATCGCCGGCCCCTTCAGGGCCTTGCGGCCGATGCGCAGCACCGCCTGAATCACGATGGCCAGCACGGCGGCCTTGAGGCCGAAGAACAGGCCGGCGACGAAGCCGGCCTTGCCGTAGAGCGCGTAGACCCAGCTCAGGGCCATGATGGCGACGAGGCCCGGCAGCACGAACAGGCCGCCCGCGACGAGCCCGCCCCGAGTCCCGTGCATCAGCCAGCCGATATAGGTGGCGAGCTGCTGGGCCTCGGGTCCCGGTAGCAGCGTGCAGAAGTTCAGCGCGTGCAGGAAGCGGCCCTCCGACACCCAGCGCCGCTCCTCGACCAGGATGCGGTGCATCACCGCGATCTGCCCCGCCGGACCGCCGAACGAGAGCG
Organism: Methylorubrum zatmanii; assembly: GCF_014845115.1. Classification (GTDB taxonomy): domain Bacteria; phylum Pseudomonadota; class Alphaproteobacteria; order Rhizobiales; family Beijerinckiaceae; genus Methylobacterium; species Methylobacterium zatmanii. Next base: position 6,213 of record NZ_NKUI01000021.1, read on the forward strand.
CGGCGACGCGAAGCCAGACGGGCAGCGCTTGCCGCAACGTCACGGGTGCCGGGGGAGGGCGGTGCGCATCTTCCTGCACCGCGCGGCCGTTGAGGACCGCATCCGCCATGGTCAGATTCCTTCAGGGCCTGTTTGAGCCATCTGTTCTTCTCTCCATGACGGTCCTCATTGAGGCAATGCGCCAGCATCCCGCGACGCTTCTCCCAGCGGAGGAATGTCATGGCAGAGGAATATTATGGGATCGACCGTTCCGGGGTACTCCGAGGCTCGCTTCGCGAGCGCCCAGCATGAGGATGGTGGGATTGGCCCAGCAAGTGAACGCAAACAGGCTCTCAGACAGTGACTGGCCGAGCCGTGAGCGTCGGGCACTGATCGGCCGTCCTCGCCGCCGCAGCCGCTCGGGCCGGTCAAGGGCTCCGGGTGCCGCGTCGATCCGTCCGCCTCGATCCGGGACGGCCGGCAAGCACTTTCCCGAAAAGCGGGTTGGTCTCTGTCGCGCCCGACGTTACAGGTCCGCATCGGAGATCGATTGTGCCCAATCCTCAAACCGCGCCGCCGCATCCCGGATCCGTGCTGCGCGAACAGGTGCTGCCCGGTCTCGGCCTGTCCGTGAGCCAAGCCTCCCGCGAACTGGGCATCTGCCGGCAGACCCTGCACCGCGTCCTGGCCGGCACCGCCGCCGTTACGCCGGACATGGCGGTGCGCCTCGCCCGCCTGTCGGGCCTGCCCGGCGGCTTCTGGTTGAGCCTGCAGCAGACGCACGATCTCGCCCGGGCCGCGACAGACCTCGCTGCGGTCCTGCCGCGCATTCCCGCCCACACCCTGCCCGACGCCCTCAAGACCGAGCTGACCGGACATGCCCGCACCCGTTGACCTTACCGCCAAGGCGGCGCTCGGCGTGTCAGGTCTCGACGACGTGCTCGGCGGCGGCTTCACGCGCAACCGGCTGTATCTGCTGGAGGGCAATCCCGGCACCGGCAAGACGACCATCGCGCTGCAATTCCTGCTCACCGGCGCGGCCGCCGGCGAGCGGTGCCTCTATATCAGCCTCTCCGAAACCGAGGAGGAACTGAGCGAGACCGCCCGCTCGCATGGCTGGACCCTCGGCGGCGGGCTGAGGATCTTCGAACTGATCCCGCCCGAAAGCCTGCTCGATGCCGAGCAGCATCAGAGCCTGCTCTATTCCTCCGATCTCGAACTCGGCGAGACGACGAAGGCGATCTTCGATCAGATCGAGACCCTGAAGCCGACCCGTGTGGTACTCGACAGCCTTTCGGAAATTCGCCTTTTGGCCGGCGACTCGCTGCGCTACCGGCGACAGATCCTGGCGCTGAAGCACTACTTCTCCCGTCACGGCAGCACCGTGCTGCTGCTCGACGATCTGACCAGCGACCGCGCCGACAAGTCGGTGCACAGCGTCGCCCACGCGGTCCTCCGTCTCGAGGAACTCGCGCCCAGCTACGGCGCGGAGCGGCGGCGCCTGCGGGTGGTGAAGTATCGCGGCCAGCGCTTCCGCGGCGGCTATCACGATTTCTGCATCTCCACCGGTGGTGTGCGGGTCTTTCCGCGTCTCGTCTCGCTGGAGCACAAGACGGTCTTCCGCCACGACCGGGTGAAGAGCGCTGTGCCCGAATTGGACGAGCTCCTCGGCGGGGGCATCGAGACCGGATCGAGCACGTTGGTGCTCGGGCCGGCAGGAACCGGCAAGTCGCTGCTCACGATCCAGTACGTCATGGCAGCGGCGGCCCGGGGCGAGCGGGCGGCCATGTTCGTCTTCGACGAAGAGCTGGGCCTGATGCTGGAACGCACCCGGACGATGGGGTTCGACCTTGCCGGCCTGCGCGACCGCGGGCTCCTGACCATGACACAGGTCGATGCAGCGGAGCTGTCGCCCGGCGAATTTGCCCATCTCGTGCGCCATCAGGTCGACGAGGCACAGGCCAAGACCGTCGTGATCGACAGTCTCAACGGCTACCAAGCGGCGATGCCGGAGGAGATGGCGCTGATCCTGCACATGCACGAATTGCTGCAGTACCTGAACCGCCAGGGCGCCACGACGTTCCTGACCATCGCGCAGCACGGGCTTGTGGGCGACATGCAGAGCCCGGTCGATATCACCTATCTTGCCGACACGGTCGTGTTGTTGCGCTACTTCGAGGCGCTCGGGCAGGTTCGACGCGCGATCTCGGTGGTGAAGAAGCGCATGGGCGCGCATGAGGACACGATCCGTGAATACCGCATCACCGGCAACGGCCTCCAGGTCGGCGCGCCCCTGCGCGGTTTTCAGGGCGTCCTGCGGGGTGTGCCCTCGCTGGTCGAGGGCGGTGAGGCGGGGTTGATGGAGACGGGCGCGCCGTGACGCAACCGGCTTCCGCACTCTCCGAACATGTCCTGATCCTGGCGCCGAACGGCCGCGACGCCGATCTGGCGCGTGCGCTGCTCCTCGATGCCGAAGTCGCGGCGGTAATCGTCCCCGATCTGCCGGAGTTGGTTCGGAGGCTCGATGCGGTGGCCGGCGCCGTGCTGGTGACCGAGGAGGCGGTGCGCACCGCCGATCTCGCCCCGCTCAGCCGCTGGGTCGGCCAGCAGCCGGCTTGGTCGGACATGCCTTTCATCTTGCTCACCCGCCAGGGAGGGGCGGACCGCAATCCGACGGCGGCGCGTCTCTCGCGCATCCTCGGCAATGTCAGCTTCCTCGAACGCCCGTTCCACCCGACCACCCTCATCAGCGTCATCGCTACCGCCCTGCGCGGCCGGCGGCGGCAATACGAGGCGCGGGCTCGGCTTGAGGAACTGCACAGCCGCGAGACGCAGCTACGGGAGCTGAACGCCACGCTGGAAAGCCGCATCGCCGAGGCGATCGACGAGCGGGCAATGGCCGAGGAGGCCCTGCGTCAGTCACAGAAGATGGAGGCCGTGGGCCAGCTGACGGGCGGCGTGGCCCACGACTTCAACAACCTGCTGACCATCATTCGCTCCTCGGTCGATTTCCTGCGCCGGCCGAACCTGCCGGAGGAGCGGCGCAAGCGCTATATGGATGCGGTTTCCGACACGGTCGACCGCGCCGCCAAGCTCACCGGCCAACTCCTCGCCTTCGCGCGACGCCAGGCCCTGAAGCCCGAGACCTTCGAGGTCGGCGCGTGCCTGCGCGACGTGGCGGACATGCTCGACACCGTGACCGGCGCGCGCATCAGCGTGACGCTGGAGGCACCCGACGAGGCCTGTTTCGTCCGCTGCGACCGCAGCCAGTTCGAAACCGCCCTCGTCAACATGGCGGTGAATGCCCGGGACGCGATGGACGGTGCCGGGTCGCTCGTGCTGCGGATGGCCGGCAACCGGCCGATGCCGCCGATCCGCGGCCATGCCGGATCCCGCGCACATTTCGTCACCGTCTCGCTGACCGATACCGGAAGCGGTATCGCGGCCGATCAGCTCGGCCGCATCTTCGAGCCGTTCTTCACCACCAAGGAGGTCGGGAAAGGGACGGGGCTCGGTCTGAGCCAGGTCTTCGGATTCGCCAAGCAATCCGGCGGCGACATCGACGTGACGAGCGAACTCGGGATCGGCACGACCTTCACCCTCTATCTGCCGCAGACGGCGGCCCCCGACGCCACTCAGTCGGGACCCGACTTGCTCGACGGGGCCACCGACGGCGCCGGCCGGCGGGTGCTGGTGGTGGAGGACAATGTCGAGGTCGGGCGCTTCGCCACGCAGATCCTGCAGGATCTCGGCTATGCCACCGAATGGGCGACCAACGCGGAGGAGGCGCTGGACCGGCTCGGGGGCGACCAAGCGGAGTTCGACGCCGTGTTCTCCGACGTGGTGATGCCGGGCATGGGCGGTATCGCCCTCGCGAAAGCCCTGCGACGTCGCTTCCCATCCCTGCCGGTGCTCCTCACCTCCGGCTACAGCCACGTTTTGGCCGAGGAGGGCAGCCACGGCTTCGAACTGCTCCACAAGCCCTATTCGGCCGACCAGCTCTCGCGCATGCTCGCCCGGATCTGCGGCCGGCGCGGATCGCCGCCGGGGTCGCACGCTGCCGTCATGTCGACGGTCTGAGCGCCGTCGGATCGGGCCTCGCATCGTCCCCGCGCGCGATCCGGGCCCGTGCGTCTCGCAGAGTCGCCCGCGCCGTCTCGATGGCGATGCCGACCGCCGACATCGTGCGGTCATCCGTGTCGCGCCGGCGGGCGTCGCGCACGGCGTCGGCGGCCAGGGCATCCACCTCTGCGCTCAGGGCATCCAGCTCCGTAGGGTCGTGCGACGCCCGCGCCTGCCCGATCACCTCGAGCAGCCGATCCACGATGTCGTCGATCCGCTCCCGCCGCAGGCCGGTGAGACGCTGGCGGATCCAGGCCAGGACCGAGACCAGGCCGCCGGCGATGGCGCCGAGCAGGTAGAGCGTGTCGCCGTAGCGTTCGACGAAGCCATGCTGCTCCCGCTCGTAGTAGTCGATGGCGCCGGGATGGATCGGGACGCGCGCGCTCGTGGCCGCCGCCGTCGTCTCGTAGGCGGGTGACTGGATGTACTCGGCGGCATCCGTCACGGCGGCCGCCGCCGTCCGCTTCTCGAAGAGGTGCTGGGTGACATCGGCGGCGACGACCCGGCTCAAGGTGGCGCGCGCCATCAGCCGGTAGGATGCCCCGATGGTCTTCACGTCGTCGGAGGGCAGCTTCGGATCGCCCCCGAACAGGCCGCCCGGCACGGTCACCGATTGGAGCCTTGGGAAGCGTTCGATCACGGCCCCGTCATCCTCGACGGCGACGAATTCCACCCGCCCCGAGCGGGCGATGGAGCGAACCGCGCCGACGATGGCGAGCGCCTTCGGGGCGGAGGGCGCGATGATGCTGACGAAGACGTCGATGCGCCGCTCCCGGAAGGCGGCGGCGACATTCTCCTGATCGACCCTGACGAGGTGGACGCTCCGGTCGCGCGCCCCTGCGCGGGGCTGCTCCAGTTCCGGCACGAGGCCGTAATAGCCGAGGAGATTCTTGAGCAGATCGAAATCCGCGTCCCGGTGCGCGGCGATGCCGAGCCGCTTGCCGGCGAGCTTGGGGAAACTCTTGATGGGAGCGTGATCGGGCGAGGCGATGATCATCGCCTGATCGCGCAGGATCGCGAGCGTCAGCCCGTTGGTCGGAAGCAGCACATCGGGGCGGACCACCGCGAGGTCCGCCCGCCCGTCCTGAAGAGCGGCGGCGCTCTCCCGCACGTCGTCGAAGGACAGGATCTTGAACCGCACGCCTTCGCCGGCGGCGTCCAGTGCGTCGGCATAGGCCTTGATCAGCTCGGGCTCGGTCCCGTCCCGCGGCGCGACCGCGATCGTCAGCACGGTCGCCTGCAGCAGGTACCAGGCCGCGCCCGCTCCGACCGCCAGCACCGCGACCGCCGCGACCAGCAGCGCGCCCCTCGACAACAGCCACGTCAGACCGGCGCGCATCGATCGGCGCTCCCGACCTCGTTTCCTCAGAAGAGCGAGATGAGCACGATGCCCGCCACCATCAGGGCGGCTCCGCCGATCCGGGAGGCGCCGGCCCGCACCTGCTTCATGCCGACCCAGCCGAAATGATCGAGCGCCACCGAGGTCAGCAGGTTGGCGGTGATAAGGAGCCCGTTGAAGGCACCCGCCCCCACCTTGTCGACGAACAGCAGGCCGGCGAACACCGCCACGGCGCCGGTCAGGCCGGCCAGCGGCATCCACCAGCGCACGCCCTCGATATCGCTGCGCTGCGGCAGCGGCTTCGGCCGCAGCAGGAAGACCAGCACGAAGACGAAGACCACGGGCAGGAACGACACCAGGGCCGCGAGCCACGGATTCACCAGCGCGCCGCGCAGCTGCGCGTTCCAGACGACGCCGATGGCCTGGAGCGCGCCGGCCACGACGATGAAGGGGTAGAGCAACTTCGGGTTGAGGCCGTGCCCGGCGTCTTTCTCCTTGCCCTTGTCCGGCGTGACGCGGGCGATGAACGTCACGCCGATCGCCATGAGCAGGCCGCCGAGCCAGGGCATCGGCTTGAAGCCGCTGCCCTGCAGCCCGAACAGGCCGAGGGAATCGAGAGCGAGCGAGGTCAGGATGTTGGCGGTCAGCGTCAGGCCGTTGAACGGCCCGGCCCCGACCTTGTCGACGAAGGCGAGGCCGCCGAATACCGCCACGGCGCCGGCCACGCCCCCGAGGGGCGCGTACCACGGCATGGAGGCGACCGTGTCGAGGCCCGGCAGGGGCGTCGGCATCAGGAGGAACAGGGTCGCGAAGACGAAGACGATCGGCAGGAAGGAGACGGAGGCCGCCAGGAACGGGTTCACCAACCGCCCGCGCAGCTGCGCGTTCATGGAATTGCCGAGCGCCTGGAGGGCACCCGCCACGATGATGAAGGGATAGAGCAGGGCGGCGTTCATGGGGACAGCACCTCCGGTTCGACGGGCCTCAGACGAGGATCAGGGCGGCCAGCGCCAGGGCGAGGGCCGGCGGCATCACGAGCAGGCCGAGCTTCAGGAAGGCGAAGGCCGACACGTCCTCGCCCTCGCGGCGGATCGCGGTGAGCCAGAGGATCGTCGCGAGCGATCCGGTGACGGAGAGGTTCGGGCCGAGATCGACGCCGATCAGGATCGCGCCGGCCACCTTCTCCTGCACATGGGCCGCCTGCACCGCCGCCCCGGCCAGCAGACCCGCCGGCAGGTTGTTGACGAGGTTCGAGCCGAGGGCGACGACGGCGCCCCCGGCCCAGGCGGTCGCGGCGGGATCGGCTTGCGCGGCGCGCTTCAGCAGGTCGGCGAGCAGGGTCAGCACGCCGGTCTTTTCCAGGGCCTCGACCAAGACGAAGAGGCCGGCGACCAGCGGCAGCACGCCCCAGGACACGTCCTTGGCGACCTCGACGAGGCCGCCACGATTGATCAGGATCACGACCAGCGTCGTCGCGAGGCCGGCGACGAAGGTCGGCAGGCCGAGTTCGATCCCGGCGGCGGAAGCGCCGATCAGCGCCGCGCCGGTGAGGACGATGCCGGCGCCCGCGACCTTGCCGCCGAGGGACAGGTTCGGCGTGTCGATCTCCGTCGCCACCGTCTCGCCGCGCAGCCGCGCGTTCTGGGTCAGGCGCAGCACGACATAGGTCGTCACGATCGCCAGGATCGAGGGAAGGGTGAAGGTGGCGAGCCAGCGGGTGAGCGGCGGCATGTTCTCGGCGAACACGACGAGGTTGGCCGGGTTCGAGATCGGCAGCACGAAGCTCGCCGCGTTGGCGATGAAGGCGCAGATGAACAGGTAGGGCAGCGGCTGCTTCACCCCGGCCGCCTTGGTGGCGGCGAAGACGGCGGGTGTCAGCACCACGGCGCAGGCATCGTTCGACAGGAAGATCGTGACGACCGTTCCGACGACGTAGACGAGCAGGAACAGGCGCGTGGCCGAGCCCCGGGCGGCCCGCACCGCATGGGCGGCGAGCCAGTCGAACAGCCCCTCCTTCCGGGCGATCTCCGACAGCAGCATCATGCCGACGAGGAAGAGATAGACGTCGGTCCCCTTGGCGACGCCCTCCAGCGCCGCCGGCCACGGCAGCAGCCCGAGGGCGACCAGAAGAACCGCTCCGGCGACGGCCCAGATCGCCTCCGGCCAGGAGAACGGTCGCAGGATTACGCCGAGGGTCGCCAGACCGGCGATGATCCAGGTGAGGAGGTTGAGCGGAAGCCCGAGGGCAGCAACCACGGTCGTCGTCTCTCGTTTGGGAAGGCTGGAGGGTTACACGAGGCCGGAGATCGCCGACGAGCGCCGCTCACCATTTACGGCCGGCGCGGTTGGGGCCGAGCTGGTCGCCGCGAACACCCTTCCGGAGCCAGGGGCCGAGCCGGAAGGCGTCGCTGCCCGGCTTGTCGGGCAGGGACGGCTCGTCCTCCCCGGGGGCGGAAGGGCGGGCGGGCTCGATCTCGTCGGTATCGACGTAGTCCGGCCCATGCCCCGGCCAGCGCGCATCGACCGCCTCGACCTGCAGGCTGCGGGCTCCGGCCGGCCAGGGCGCCCAGGCCTCGAAGGTCCGCGCCGATTGGCTGACCATCGTGATCCAAGGGCCGAAATCCACGCGGCAATGGCAGTATTGCGGCTCCCGGTCGGAGAGGACGACGGCGCGGACACGGATGCGCCCTTGCCCGTCACGCACCATGCCGCTGTTCTCGTCCGTCGCCGGCCTCGTGGCGACGCGCCGGTCGGCCGGGCTGGTGATCAGAACGAAGGGCGGTGTCCGGTCGAGGGCGCGGAAGCGCCAACTCGTCACCGGGCCGTCGATGGCGGCGACGGCGTATCCGACCGAGCCGTCTTCGTTCTGTCCGACCGAGCGGGCCGCAGCGTAGAGCGTGCGCCCGTCATGGGCCAACTCGTTGTAGTGGGTGTGCCCCATCTCGACGAGGCGCACGTTGCCGTTCCAGATCAGCCCGGCGATGTCGAGCCGCTCATCCGGCTCGCGCAGGTCGTCGGGATAAGCGTGCACGAAGATCGCGCAGGGCGTGCCGGAGGCCGCGGCCTGGGCGATCTGGTCCGACAGCCAGAGCGTCTGCGGACGGCCGAGGCGGAAGTCGAGACCGATCCCCTTACGGCTAAAGCCGGCGCTGACGATATCCACGAACAGGCAACGCACGCCCGAGAACGTGTCGGCGTAGTAGTATTGCGAAACCTCGCGCGGATCCTCGGGCTGCGGCAGGGAATGGCCGACCGGATCGTGCTTCCCGCCACGCGGGCTCCCCGCCACCGTCGTGAACATGGCGTGGAAGGCCTCGATGCAGCCGTGCTGACGGTCGTGATCGCCGGGGATCAGCCTGACCGGCAGATCGGGGTGACGGTCCAGGGCTGCGGAGAGGATCGCATACTGGGGCGCGGTGCCATCCTCGGCGAGGTCTCCCGGCAGGTAGACGAAGTCGAAGGCACGCGGCGTGATCGCGCCGATCTGGTCGAGGATGGCGGCGAGATCGCGGGCATTGGCCTCGCTGCGTCCCGTCAGGTGGAGGTCGCCGACATGCAGGACGACAAAGGGATCCTCGGCCGGTGCGGTCTGCTCTCGCGACGTCGCCGCCATCTCAGGCGGCCCGACCCGGCAGGGCAGCCGACACATGCGCACGGATGCTGTGGCCTGACACCGGCGAGGCTCCTTGAAGGCTGTGTCCGCGTGAGGAAAGAAGAGCGGCAACGGCTCCGTTTCCGGCCGCCGCCGCTCAAGTCATGCTCGATGGGCAAGTTCCAATTTATTCCATCACGAAAGCGTGATATTCGGATATGGTTCGAACAAGCCCTCTGTTAGTCAATCTAGTGGTCTGAGTTGGAAG
>NZ_NKUI01000210.1 GCF_014845115.1 Methylorubrum zatmanii
CTCCCGCATAGCTCCCGTGCCGGCGGCCGTGTCCTCGACCTGCCTGGTGCGCTTCGACAACAACAAGTACTCGGTCATGGCCTCGGCCATCGGTCGCCCGGTCGAGGTGCGCGCCTATGCCGAGCGCATCGAGATCCGCCAGGACGGATGCGTCGTCGCCGAGCACCCGCGTGCCTTCGGCCGCGGCCAGACGGTGTTCGACCCCTGGCACTACGTCCCCGTGCTCGCCCGCAAGCCCGGCGCGTTGCGCAACGGCGCACCGTTCAAGGACTGGGTCCTGCCCGCCGCCCTCGAACGGATCCGCCGCAAGCTCGCCGGCAGCGCCGACGGCGACCGCCAGATGGTCGAGATCCTCACCGCCGTGCTCGGCGACGGCCTCTCTGTGGTCGAAGCGGCCTGCGCCGAGGCACTGCGCGAGGGCGTGCACTCGGCCGACGTGGTGCTCAACATCCTGGCCCGCCAGCGGGAGCCGCCCGCGCCCGTCCCGCTGCTGACGCCCGAGAACCTGCGGCTGCGCCACGAGCCGGTCGCCGACTGTGCCCGCTACGACAGCCTGAGGAGAGCCCCATGATGGAACGTCAGCAGATCCTCGCCACCATGGGCGAGCTGAAGCTGTTCGGGATGAAGGCAGCCTACGACGAGATCATCAAGGTCGCCCTCAAGCGCAGCCACGAACCGCAGCAGATCGTCGGCGACTTGTTGCAGGCCGAGATCAGCGAGAAGCAGGCGCGCTCGATCCGCTACCAGATGACGATTGCCAAGCTGCCCCTGGCCAAGGACCTCGCCGAGTTCGCCTTTGCCGGGACGCCGATCAACGAGGGTCTGGTGCGCGACCTCTGCGGTGGCGAGTTCCTGGCCCACCAGCGCAACGTCGTGCTGGTGGGCGGCACCGGCACGGGCAAGACGCACCTGGCCATCGCGGTCGCCCGGTCGTGCATCCGGGACGGGGCGCGGGCCCGGTTCTACAACGTGGTCGACCTCGTCAACCGGCTCGAGGCCGAGGCGCGAGCCGGCCGGCAGGGCCGCATCGCCGACCACCTCGCCCGGCTCGACCTGGTGGTGCTGGACGAGCTCGGCTACCTGCCGTTCGCGCAATCGGGCGGTCAGTTGCTGTTCCACCTGATCAGCCGGCTCTACGAGACCACCTCGATCGTGGTGACGACCAACCTGGCGTTCGGGGAGTGGCCAAGCGTGTTTGCCGGCGACGCCAAGATGACGACGGCGCTGCTCGATCGGCTGACCCACCACTGCGAGATCGTCGAAACCGGCAACGAGAGTTGGCGCTTCAAGAACCGGGCGTGAGGGCGGCCTGTGCGCAGCTCATCCTGGACCCCTGATCAGCCCGGCTGCGCCACCCCGACCCGCTTCGCCGGGCTGATCAGGGGCGTCGCGCTACGCGCAACAAGGGGTCCCAATTGGGGTCTGGCGCACTCTCGA
>NZ_NKUI01000211.1 GCF_014845115.1 Methylorubrum zatmanii
TGTGCCGCCGCCGGGGCCCTGATGCGCATGAATCCGCAGGCCGCCGATGCCTTGTTCCAGGCTTTCGAGCGGCAGATCGCCGACGCGCTCCAGCGCATGCATGTCCACCGCTCGGAGGGGCCGGATTCGACCGCCATCGCCCTCGCGGTCGGTGACCGGATCGCCGACATCCTCGATCAGGCCCATCGTCGCCAGTTCGAGCCGCGCACGGCGCCGGCCGCCGAGGATCGCAGCCTCCAGGCCGTGCGGGAGGCCGGGATCTCGCGGGAGGCGGTCGAGGTTCTGGCAAGCCTCCAGCGCCGCTTTCCCTCGGTCTGACCGACAGCGGCAGATCGGAAAACAGGTTCGGAAAACAGCTCCAGCCGCCGGCCCCGGACGGGCCGGCGGTTCTCGTTTGAGGAAGGCCCTACTCCGCCGGCACCGCCCGCGGCGTCAGGGCCTTGGGCTCGTCCTCGAACGGGCGCTCGGGATGCATCGTGAAGGCGAGGCCGGCGCCGATCAGGAGCAGGCCGACCGAGCCGGCGAAGGGCAGGATCCAGTTGCCGGTCATGTCCACGATGAAGCCGAAGGTGAGCGGCGAGACGATGGCGGCAAAGGCCGAGCCGAAATTCATCAGCCCGCTCGCCGTGCCGGCATATTGCGGGGCGATGTCCATCGGCACCGACCAGATCGGCCCGATCACCAGTTCGAGGAAGAAGAAGCCGCCGCTCAGGAGCAGCGCCACCAGGGTGAGGTCCTTGGTGAAGAACACGCCCGCGAGGCAGGCGGCCGCGCCCAGCATGCCGAAGCTGATGACATTGCGGCGGGCCTTCTGCAGATCGCCGGTCTTCCTGAGGATGCGGTCGGAGACGACCCCGCCCAGCGTGTCGCCGACGACGCCCGCGAAGAACACGCCCGAGGCGAACAGGGCCGAGTTCTTGATGTCGAGGCCGTAGCCGTCCTTGAAGAAGGAGGGCAGCCAGTTGAGGTAGAGCCACAGCGACCAGCCGTAGCAGAAATAGGTGAGCGTGACCGGCGCCATGCGCGGGACGAGTCGCCGCCACGGCACCGGCGGCTTGGCGGCGGGCTTGGCCGCGCGGTCGCGGATCGCGAGCCGCTCCAGATCCTCGGCCGTGATGCCCTTATGATCGCGCGGATCGTCCCGGTAGTAGAAGGCCCAGACCAGCACCCAGGCGAAGCTGACGATGCCGAGGATGAAGAAGGCCCCGCGCCAGCCGACGAAGGCCATCATCATCACCACGAGCGGCGGCGTCACTGCGTTGCCGAAGCGGGCGAAGGAATGGGTGATGCCCTGCGCGAAGCCGCGCTGATCCTTCGCGACCCAGGACTGCATCGCCCGCGTCGCGGTGGGGAAGGTGGCGCCCTCGCCGAAGCCGAGGGCGAAGCGGGCCAGGAACAGCGAGACCACGCCGCCGACGAAGCCGGTCGCCACCGTCGCCGCCGCCCAGATCAGGCCGCAGATGAGCAGGGTGCGCCGCGCGCCCCATTTGTCGGCCATGGCGCCGCCGACGATCTGGAACACCGCGTAGGGATAGGCGAAGGCCGAGAAGACGAGGCCGAGCTGGGTGTTGGTGAGCCCGAGTTCGCCCTTGATCGCCGGGCCGGCGGTGCCGACATTCACCCGGTCGACATAGGTGATGAAGTACATCAGGCAGAGCAGGAACAGCACCATGCCCGGCGCCGTCACGCGGCGTGGGATCGTGATCATGAGGGTTTCCTCCGGTTCTTGAGCAGCCGCCCCGGACGCCGCATCTGACGCGCGGCTCGGCCCGAGGCGTGGACGACAGACAGACGACTCAGCCGTCGAGGCCGGAGCGCAGGCTCGCCATGGCGGCGAGCACGCCGCCGCGCCGATGCGGCACCCCGGCGGCGGCGAGCCCCATCTCGACGCCGGACAGGGCCCCCATCAGGGTCAGGTCGTTGGTCTCGCCGAGATGGCCGATGCGGAAGATTGTGTCGGACAGCTTCGACAACCCGGCGCCGAGCGACATGTCGAACTTCTCGAGCACCAGGGCGCGGAAGGCGTCCGCCCCCTTGCCGTCCGGCATCATCACCGCCGTCAGCACCGGCGAATACTCGTCGGGGTTCCGGCACAGCACCTCGAGGCCCCAGGCCTCCACCGCGGCGCGGGTCGCGGCGGCGAGCCGCTGGTGGCGGGCGAAGACCGCGTCGAGCCCCTCTTCGAGCAGGATCGCCACCGCCTCGCGCAGCCCGTAGAGCAGGTTGGTGGCCGGCGTGTAGGGGAAGTAGCCGTTGGCGTTGGGCTTCAGCATCTCCTCCCAGTCCCAGTAGGACCGAGGCAGGGTGTTGGACCGGCCCGCCGCCCGCGCCTTGTCCGAGATCGCGGTGAAGCCGAGGCCCGGCGGCAGCATCAGACCCTTCTGCGATCCGCTGACGGTGACATCGACCCCCCATTCGTCGTGCCGGTAATCGACCGAGCCGAGGGAGGAGATGGTGTCGACGAGGAGGAGCGCCGGGTGGCCGGCGGCGTCGATCGCCTTGCGGATCGCCGGAATGCGGCTCGTCACGCCGGTGGAGGTCTCGTTATGGACCACCATCACCGCCTTGAACGCATGGCTGCGATCCTCGGCGAGCTTGGCCTCGACCAGGGCCGGATCGACGCCGTGGCGCCAATCGCCGGGCACGAACTCGACCTCGATGCCCCAGCGCGCCGCCATCTGCCGCCACAGGGTGGCGAAATGGCCGGTCTCGAACATCAGCACCCGGTCGCCGGAGGACAGCGTGTTGACGATCGTCGCCTCCCAGGCGCCGGTGCCGGAGCCCGGATAGATCACCACCGGCCCCTTGGTGCGAAAGATCGTGCGGCAGCCCTCGAGCACCTCGCGGCCGAGCACGCCGAATTCCGGCCCGCGATGGTCGATCACCTGCCGGTCCATGGCGCGCAGCACGCGCTCCGGAACCGGGCTCGGCCCCGGAATGTGCAGGAAGTGGCGTCCGGTGCGGCTGGTCATGGTCCCTCCCGTGGGCCGTCTGCCGGGCGCTGCGTCTCGCTCCCGGTCGCTTCATCCCACAAAATTGCATTCATTTTTTGCAGAGACAAGCAGTATCATGCCTCCATTCGCGCCGTCGACGCAGGCGGGAGCCACTGATACGGTTCGCCCATGATGCCTGCCACGACGTTTGCCGGACCGCCTGCCGAACCACTTGCCGAACCACTTGCCGAACCGCCCGCAGAGACCCTCGACCGGCCCGTCTCCGGGGGCGCCGCGACGCCTGGTTCGGCAGCCCCGAAGCCCCGGGAAAACCTCGTGCATTCGCTCCACGACGAGGTGCTGACGCGGCTGCGCGAATTCATCGTCGAGGGCAATCTCGCCGCCGGTGCCCGAGTGCCGGAACGGCTGCTGTGCGAGCGCTTCGGCATCTCGCGCACGCCGTTGCGCGAGGCGCTGAAGGTATTGGCCTCGGAGGGGCTGATCGATCTGCTGCCGAATCGCGGGGCGCGGGTGCGCCGGATCGGCGAGCGGGAGATCGTCGAGCTGTTCGACGTGATGGGCGGGCTGGAGGCGCTGGCCGGGCGGCTCGCCTGCGAGCGCATCACGGAAACCGCCTTCGCCGAGATCGAGCGGCTGCACCACGAGATGTACGGCCACTACCTCCGGCGCGATCTGCACGGCTACTTCGCCTGCAATCAGGCGATCCACGACCGCATCGTCCAGGCCGCCGACAATGCTCCCTTGAGTGCGACCTATGCGAGCTTCGCCGGACGCCTGCGGCGGGCGCGCTACTCGGCCAATCTCGATGCCAACCGCGACCGCTGGGGCGAGGCGATGCGCGAGCACGAGGAGATCCTCGACGCCCTGCGCCGCCGGGCCGGGGCGGAGTTGAGCGACATCCTGTTCCGTCACCTGCGCAACAAGCGCAGGGCCGCCGCCGACCGGGAGGCCGCCTCCCCCAGCGAGGCGACGGCCGGGGAGAACGCATGAGCACTCCTGCCCTTTCCCATCATTTTTGAATGCATTTTTAAGAGGGACTCGCCGGACCATGCCTCGCTTCGCCGCGAATCTCAGCCTGCTCTTCACGGAGTGGCCCCTGCTCGACCGGTTCGCGGCCGCCCGCGCCGCCGGCTTCGCGGCGGTGGAGATGCAGTTCCCCTATGCCGAGACGAAACAGGCCCTGGCCGCGCGCCTCGGCGAGGCCGGTCTGCCGCTGGTCCTGCACAACCTGCCTCCGGGCGATTGGGCGGCGGGCGAGCGCGGCATCGCCATCCTGCCGGAGCGGGTGCCGGAATTCCGCGAGGGCGTCGGCCGGGCGATCGATTATGCCGGGGCGCTCGGCTGCCGGCAGATCAACTGCTTGGCCGGTCTCGCGCCAGCGGGGACCGAGCCGGCGCGGCTCCGGGCGACGCTGATCGAGAACCTCGCCTATGCCGCCGCCGTCCTGAAGGCGGCGGGCCTCCGCCTGCTGATCGAGCCGATCAACGACCGCGACATGCCGGGCTTCTTCCTGAACCGCCTCGCGGACGCGGCGGCGGTGATCGAAGCGGTGGGGTCCGACAACCTCTTCATCCAGGCCGATCTCTATCACATGGCGATGATGGGCGAGGATCTGCTGGCCGGCCTCGCGGCTCACCGCTCCCGCATCGCCCACCTGCAGATCGCCGATGCGCCCGGCCGTCACGAACCCGGCACGGGCCGCATCGATTTCGGCAGGGTGCTGAAGGCTTTGGACGACACAGGCTATGACGGCTTCGTCGGCTGCGAGTACCTGCCGGCGGCGGACACCGAAGCCGGCCTGGCCTGGATGGCGGCCTATCACGCCTGAACCTCCTCCCCGCCCCTGAGCCGACGCCAGACACGCGGGCCGACGCCGGTCCAGGCGACGAAGGCTCGGGTGAAGTGGGCCGGATCGGCATAGCCGAGGTCGAGGGCGATCCGGCCGATGGACAGCCTGCCCTGCGCCAGCAAGGCTTCGGCCCGCGCTCGCAGGACGGCCTGGAGAATCGGCGCGAAGCCGGTCCCCTCCGCCTCCAGCCGGCGCTGCAGGCCGCGCCGGGAAAGCCCGAGCCTGCGGGCCACCCAGTCGATCGAGGGGCGTCCGTCGTACAGCGCAAGCTCGATCAGCCCGGCGACGCAGGCCACCACTCCTCCCTCCGGAGGCAGGGGCGCGGCCTCTTCCAGAAGCGGGCCCGGTGCCGGGTTCGGCGCAGCCAGCAGCGCGGCGTCGAGAGGCAGGCCGGTGCGCGGCCCGAGGCTCAGTTCGCAGCCGAAGATCCGCTCGACCTCGGCTCGGTCCGGCAGGGAGGCGCCGGTCAGCACCGCCCGCTCTGGCCGCCAATGCGGCCCCATGAAATGGCGCACGGTGCCGAGAAGGTAGCCCAGCGCCAGCATCGCATTGGCTTGGCGCCCCACTTCCACGCGTTCGGTCACGGTGTAACCGTAGACGAAGCCCGTGCCCTCCCGGCGCAACCCGGTCCAGGTCGCCGTCTGCAGGAGAGGGGAAGTGACCGCCTCGACGCGGGCGAGTGCCTCGCCCAAGGTGGCGCAGGCGCGCACATGCCGGCCGATGGCGCCGAGACCACCGATGCCGGTGGCCATCGCGAGGCGGGCCGGCAAGGCGGGGTCGCCGCTCTCGCGCACGGCCCCCTCCACGAGACGCAACTGGTCGCTCAGAAGGATGAACCGGTCCGGCTCGTCCATCAGCGCGAGCGGCATCTCGGCACGGCGGAACACCCGTGCGACCGAACCGCCCGCGGCCTCGACCGCCGTGACGATCGGACCCATCGTGCAGGCCCGCGTCAGTCCGGGCCCATCCATCCGCCCCTCCCCCGCACACGGAGGTTCCGCCGGCTGGCACCGAAAGGCAAGAACCGCCGGGAGCGAGGCCCTAGCGTCCGGTCAGACCGCCAGCGAAGCGGCACCGGGGAGCCGGACGACATGAGTGGACTGCGCCTTCGACGCTTCCTGAGGCTGGCCGCGGCAGGTCTCCCTCTCGCCGCGCTCCCGGTGCGGGCCGATCCGGAGCCGCCGGCCCTTGCGATCCTGCCGCTCAAGCTCCTCGACACCTCGGGCGAACCGCTGGACCAGGGCGCGGAGCATGCCCGACGCCTCGCGGCCATGGCGAGCCATCTCGCGGCGGATCTCGGCGGGGCCGGCGGCTACCGGACCGTGCGCCTCGCCCCCGAGACGCTCAGGGCCCGCTGCCCGGATGAACGGCCCGCCTGTCTGCTCACGGCCGCGCAAGCCGCCGGAGCCGGCCTCGTCTTCGTCGGCGTGGTGCATAAGAGCAGCACGCTGATCCTGCAGCTCTGGGCACGGGTGGTCGATGCACGCACCGGCCGCGCCGTGCTCACCCGCGACCTCAACTTCCGCGGCGACACCGACGAGGCATGGCGCCGCGCCGAGGTCTTCCTGGTCGGACAGATCCGGGACGCCGCCCCCGGACGAGAGCCGTGACGGCGAACCGGGTCGGCCTCAGAACAAGGGCATGCCGCCGGCGACGGTGACGAGGGCGCCCGAGGTGTAGCTGCTCTCCTCGGAGGCCAGCATGACATAGGCCGAGGCGAGCTCCGCCGGCTGGCCGGGGCGGTTGAACGGCACTTGGCTGCCGAAGCTCTTGACCGAATCCTCGCTCATCCCGGCCGGGATGAACGGGGTCCAGATCGGGCCGGGCAGCACGCCGTTGACGCGGATGCCCTTCTCCGCGAGCAGCTGAGCGAGGCCGATCACCATGTTGCTCAGCGCCCCCTTGGTGGCGCTGTAGGCGAACAGGGTCGGCACCGGATTCTTGGAATTGACGGAGGAGGTGAAGATCACGGAGGCGCCGGGCTTGAGATGGGCCAGAGCCGCCTTGGTCGCGTAGAACGGGCCGAACACATTGGTGCGGAAGTGCTTCTCGAACAGGGCGTCGTCGATATCCGTCACGCCCTGGTTCGGCTGCTGGAAGGCGGCGTTGTTCACGAGCACGTCGAGCCGGCCGAGTTCCTTCACCGTCCGTTCGACGATCTCGCGGGCATAGGCCGGATCGGTGATGTCGCCGGGAAGCAGCAGGGCGCGCCGGCCCGCCTTCTCGATCCAGTTGCCGACGGCCTCCGCATCCTTCTGCTCATCGGGCAGATAGGCGATCGCCACGTCCGCGCCCTCGCGGGCATAGGCGATGGCCACCGCCCGGCCGATGCCGCTGTCGCCGCCCGTCACCAGGGCGACCTTGCCGGTGAGCTTGCCCGCGCCCTTGTAGCTCTCCTCGCCGTGATCCGGCTCCGGCGCCATCTTCGCCGTCTTGCCGGGGAAGCTCTGGCCTTGAGCCTCGAAGGGCGGGCGCGGATATTTCGTCAGCGGATCGGTCATCACGGTTCCTTTGCGGGATGCCGCGACAACCGGTCGGTCCCGGCAGTGTTCCGGCCGGTCAGGGCGACGCGGCGCCGCGCCCCGCCAGCGCCGCATCGAGCACCCGGGCGACGTGGACCGCGTCGCGCCCGAGCCCGTCATGGATCTGGTGGCGGCAGCTGGTGCCGTCGGCGACCACGAGGTCGTCGGGGTCCGCCTTGCGAAGCGCCGGGAACAGCGACAGCTCGGCCATGGCGAAGGAGACGTCGATGGTGTCCCGGCCATAGCCGAAGGCGCCGGCCATGCCGCAGCAGCTCGAGTCGATCACCCGCACGTCGAGCCCCGGCACGGAGCGCAGAACCGTCTCGACCGCGCCCATCGCCCCGAAGCTCTTCTGGTGGCAATGGCCGTGCAGGTGGGCGACCCGCCCGCCCTGATCGGCGAGCGGCAGGGCGATGCGGCCGGTCGCGAGGTCGGCGGCCAGAAGTTCCTCGAAGAGGAAGGCTTGGCTCGCGAGGGTCTTCGCCTCGTCGCAGGCGAGCAAGGACAGGAACTCGTCGCGGAAGGTGAGAAGGCAGGAGGGCTCCAGGCCCACCACCCGCGCGCCGGCCCGGACGAAGGGCAGGAGCGCGTCGAGGGTGCGCCGCGCCTCGGCGCGGGCCCGGTCGGTCTGGCCGGAGGCGAGATAGGTCCGGCCACAGCAGAGCGGGCGGCGGCCCGAATGGGCCAGCACGCGGTGCAGCCGGTAGCCCGCCGCCTTCAGGACGCGCTCGGCCGCCTCCAGGTTCTCGCGCTCGAAGGCGCGGTTGAAGGTATCGCCGAACAGGACGATGTCGCGGAAATCCCCCGTCACGTCCTGAGGATGGGCGACCTCGCCCTCCTCCCGCCAGGGCCGGCGCCATTCCGGCAGGGAGCGGCGGGCCGAGAAGCCGGCCCATTCCTCGCCGAACCGGGCCAGGGCCGGGAAGCGGTTGCGCAGGTTGAGCAGCGGCGCCAGCTTGGCGGCGACACCGGCATAGCGCGGCATCTCCGCCACCAGCCGCTCCTTCAGCGGCAGACCGTGGCGGGCGTGGTAATGATGCAGGAACTCGACCTTCATCTTGGCCATGTCGACGCCGGTCGGGCATTCCCGGCGGCAGGCCTTGCAGGAGACGCACAGATCCATCGTGCGCTTCATCTCAGGGCTCAGGAAGGCGTCGTCCCCGAGCTGGCCGGAGATCGCGAGGCGCAGGGAATTGGCCCGGCCCCGCGTGAGGTGCTGCTCGTCGCGGGTGGCGCGGTAGGAGGGGCACATCGCGCCCCCGGCGAGCTTCCGGCAGGTGCCGTTGTTGTTGCACATCTCGACCGCCGGGCCGAACCCGCCCCAATCCGACCAGTCGAGGGCGGTCTTGTGCGGGGCGCTCACCGCGTAGCCGGGGGCGAAGCGCATCAGCGAGCGGTCGTCCAGCTTCAACGGGCGGACGATCTTGTTGGGGTTCAGGCGGTTCTCGGGGTCGAAGCCGTCCTTCACCGTCTCGAAGGCGCGGGTGAGTCTTGCGCCGAACAGCGGCTCGACGAATTCGGAACGCGAGATGCCGTCGCCGTGCTCGCCGGAATAGGAGCCCTTGTAACGGCGCACCAACTCCGCCGTCTCCTCGGCGATGGCGCGCATCTTGGTCACGTCGCCCCCGTCCTTCATGTTGAGGATCGGGCGCACATGCAGGCAGCCGACGGAGGCGTGGGCGTACCAGGTGCCGCGTGTGCCGTGCTTCGAGAACACCTCGGTCACCGCATCGGTGTAATCGGCCAGATGCTCCAGCGGGACGGCGCAATCCTCGATGAAGGAGATCGGCTTGGCGTCCCCCTTCATCGACATCATGATGTTGAGGCAGGCCTCGCGCACCTCCCACACCGCCTTCTGGCGGTTCGGCTCCACCACCTCGACCACGGCATCGGGGAAGCCGTGATCGGCCATGCACTGGTCGAGGCGCTTCAGGTCGCGCTTGAGCGCCACGAGGTCGTCGCCCGCGAATTCGGTCAGCAGCAGGCAATTGGGCTGCCCCCGGGTGATGTCGGCGAGCGTGGTGCGGAACAGCGGGATGTCGGCGCCGAGCACCAGCACGTTGTTGTCGACGAGTTCGACCGCCACGGGGTCGAGATCGACGATGTGGCGCGTGGTCTCCATCGCCGTACGGAACGAGGGGAAGTGACACACGCCCATCACCCGGTGGGCCGGCAGGCGCGAGAGCTTGAGCGTGACCGAGGTGGTGGCCGCGAGCGTCCCCTCCGATCCGACGAGGAGATGGGCGAGGTTCGGGCGCGGCTCGATCAGCGAATCGAGATTGTAGCCGCCGACCCGCCGCTGCACCTTCGGATACATCGTCTCGATATCGGCGCGGTGCTCGGCGGCGAGGGCGAGCATGCGCCGGGCGAGGTCTTCCGCCCGCGCGCCGCCGGTCACCGCCTCCGCCGCGTTGCCGGTCAGCCCGAAGCCGAAGGCGGTCCCGTCGTGGAACAGGGCCTCCATGGCCAGCACGTTGTCGCTCATCTTGCCGTAGCGCAGCGAGCGGGCGCCGCAGGAATTGTTGCCGGCCATGCCGCCGATGGTGCAGCGGGTCGCGGTCGAGGGCTCGACCGGGAAGAACCAGCCATCGCTCTTGAGCCGGGCATTCAGCCGCTCCAGCACGTGGCCGGGCTCGACGGTGACGGTGCCCCCTTCGGCGTCATAGGCCAGCACGCCGTTGAAGTGGCGCGAGCAATCCACCACCAGCCCCGAGCCGATCGGCTGGCCGTTCTGCGACGTGCCGCCGCCGCGCAGGATCACCGGCAGGTCGTACTGAGCTGCCACCCTCAGGGTCGCGGCGATGTCGGCGGCACTTTTGGGGAAGACCACGCCCGCCGGCATGATCTGGTAGATCGAGGCGTCGGTGGCGTAACGTCCGCGGGTGAAGGCGTCGAAGCGGGCCTCGCCCTGCAGAACCTCGGCGAGCTTGCGCGGCAATCCCGCATCGTTGCGGGCCTTCGCCCGCGCGCTGGGAGCCGACGCCACAGCCGGTTTCGCACTCGCGCCCACGTCGCCTCCCAAGTCGAACCTCCCGCTCTCGCCGCACCTCTGACAGGCTCTCGGCATTTTTGAATGCATAATTCGATGGCGGAGGCGGGTCAAACCTCCTCAGGTCACAAGATGAAAATCGCGGGAGAGCGGGCACGGCGAAACGGCCGCCGATGCTGGATCGGCGGCCGTTCGGATTTCAGGCAGCTTGTTCGAATTACAGCGCGATCCGCTGCGGAATGCCGTCCTGCCGCGCCGGCCGGTTCGGCAGCGGGGCGAGGGTGTCGGGCAGCCGGATCGAGCGGGCGACGCGCGGGGTCTGCACGAGCGGCGTGTCGCGCAGGAGGATCGGGTCCGTCTCCGGCGCGGGCACCACCGGAGCCTGGCGCGGCGCGGCCGGCCGGAGGCTTTCTTCCATGAAGGCCTGCATCAGCGGCACGATTTCCTGACGGAAGCGCGAGCCGTTGAAGATGCCGTAATGCCCCGCTCCCGGCTGCAGGTGATAGGCCTTGGCCGTCTCCGGCAGGTTCACGGCGAGGTCCAGGGCCGCCTTGGTCTGGCCGATGCCGGTGATGTCGTCCTTCTCGCCCTCCACCGCCATCAGGTGGCAGCGGCGGATGGCGCCGAGATCGACCGTGTCTCCATGGTGGCGCAGCAGGCCGCGGGGCAATGCGTGGCTGACGAAGATCCGCTCGATCGTTTCCAGGTAGAATTCCGCCGTCAGGTCCATGACCGCGAGATACTCATCGTAGAAGGCGCGGTGCCGGGCGGCGGAATCGCCGTCCCCCTGCACGAGATGATGGAACATCGCCTGATGCGCATCCCTGTGCCGGTCGAGGTTCATGCCCATGAAACCGGCCAGTTGCAGGAAGCCCGGATAGACCGCCCGCCCCGCGCCCGGATAGCCGAAGGGCACGGTGTGGATGCAGTGCCGCTCGAACCAAGCCAGCCCCTTCTCCTGCGCCAGCCGGTTGACGGCGGTGGGCGAGCGGCGGGTATCGACCGGGCCGCCCATCAGCACCGCCGAGCGCGGCACCAGCGGATGATCCTCCGCCTCCATGCGGGCGATGGCCGCGAGCACCGGAACCGAGGGCTGGCACACGGCGGTGACGTGGAGATCCGGCCCCAACGCCTCGAACAGGGCGATGCAGGTATCGATATACTCGTCGAGGCCGAAGCGGCCGGCCGCCGGGGGCACCTGCCGGGCATCGGACCAATCGGTGATGAAGACTTGGTGGCTCGGCAGGAAAGCCTCGACCGTGCCGCGCAGGAGCGTGGCGTAGTGGCCGGACATCGGCGCCACGATCAGCACTTTCGGCTTGGCCTCCAGCGCGGCGGAGGGTTCGCCGAAGGCAACGACCCGGCAGAACGGGCGCTCCCAGACGATGCGCTCGGGCACGCCGAGGCCGAAAGCCGGCTTGTCGTAGACGCGGGTGGCCCGCTCGAACATCTCGCAGCCCGCAGCGACGGCCCGACCCTGGGGGACGTAGGCGAGCGGATTCAGCGGGTTCTCGCAGGCGAGCTTAGTGGCTTCCGCCGCCAGTCGCATCGGTGCGAGCATGAGATGACCAGCCTCGTAGAGAGGGTACAGCATGCGAGCGCTTCCACGGAGCAGCTCGCTTGGACCAAGCTGTCCTTTTCTTACGTTGGTGGAGGGCTAAACTCGCGATCCCGCTAAAAAGTTTCCTTTGTTCAAGATCCTCCACCGGAAGGCACTGCGCCGAGCCTTGAGTTTCACCGGAACAGGGCTCAAAATTGTCTTGAGTTTATCTCCTGAGGGCCGCTCAGAAAGTCATTCCCACCGCTTTGCCGCAGAACCGAAGATATGAGCGGCCGGCGATTTTTCATGGGATTTTTCATGGGCTGACGACCCGAAGAATGGCGGATGCCGCGGCCTTATCGGCGCCGGCCTGGGGCCGGGCCCAGTCCCGCCCGCCGCTTCAGAGAGAAAGTTCTTAAAAACAAGAACTTAAAGCCATTCCCGATCTGCAAAACGATCGGGAACGGCTCTCGCGGACGGCCTCGCCTCATACCAGATCCGCTTGCCAGATCCGCTTGATCCCTTCGGGATCGCGGATCCGGGCTTCGCTCAGGCGCCGCGCGGGCTTGCCGAGACGGGAACCGCTTTGATCGAGCGGATCCCGTCTCAGGCGCTGGCCTGCGTCACGAACTTCGTCGTGAGATAGGCCTCGATCGCCTCGGAGCCGCCCTCGCTGCCGTAGCCCGAATCCTTGACGCCGCCGAACGGCGTCTCGGGCAGGGCGATGCCGTGGTGGTTGATCGAGACCATGCCGGCCTCGACCGCCGCTCCCACCCGGTTCGCCCGGGCGGCGGAGCGGGTATAGGCGTAGGCGGCGAGCCCGAAGGGCAGACGATTGGCCTCCTGCAGCGCCTCGTCGTCCTCGGAGAAGCGCCGGATCGCCGCGATGGGGCCGAACGGCTCCTCGTTCATGATCCGAGCCCCAAGCGGCACATCGGCGAAGACGGTAGGCTCGAAGAAATGGCCGCGATTGCCGATGCGGCTGCCGCCCGTGAGCAGCCGCGCGCCTTGCGCCACGGCATCGGCCACGAGGGCCTCCATCGCCTCGACCCGGCGGCCGTGGACCAGGGGCCCCATCTGCGTGTCGGGATCGAGCCCGTCGCCGACCTTGAGCGCCTGCGAGGCCGCCACGAAACCGTCGACGAAACGGTCATAGACCTGGGCCTGGACGAGGAAGCGCGTCGGGGCGACGCAGACCTGGCCGGCATTGCGATACTTGTTGGCGGCGAGCACCTGCACCGCCTTCTCGACATCGGCGTCGTCGAACACGATGGCCGGGGCATGGCCGCCGAGCTCCATCGTCGCCCGCTTCATGTGCTGGCCCGCCAGAGCCGCGAGCTGCTTGCCGACGGCGGTGGAGCCGGTGAAGGTGATCTTGCGGATCACCGGATGCGGGATGAGGGTGCCGGAGATCGCGGCCGGGTCACCGTAGACGAGGGCCAGGGCATCGCCCGGCACGCCGGCATCGAGGAAAGCCCGCACCAGCTCGGCACAGGAGGCCGGGGTGTCCTCGGGCCCCTTCAGGATGACGGAGCAGCCGCTGCAGAGCGCCGCCGAGACCTTCCGCACCGCCTGATTGATCGGGAAGTTCCAGGGCGTGAAGGCCGCCACCGGCCCGACCGGCTCGCGGGTGACGATCTGCAGCACGCCCTCCGCGCGGGCGGGGATGACCCGGCCATAGGCGCGCCGGCCCTCCTCCGCGAACCACTCGATGATGTCGGCGGCCACCCCGGCCTCGATGCGCGCCTCGGCCAGCGGCTTACCCTGCTCCAGGGTCATGACGCGGGCGATCGCCTCGGCGCGCTCGCGCATCAGCGCGGCGGCACGGCGCAGCACCTTGGACCGGTCGAAGGCGGAGACCCGCCGCCAGGCGGCGAAACCCCGCTCGGCCGCGTCCAGCGCCTCGTCGAGATCGCTCCGCGTGGCGACCGCGACCCGGCCGATCGCCTCGCCGGTGGCGGGGTTGAGGATGGCCAGGGTCTCGCCGCCGCCACCGGAACGCCAACGGCCGGCGATGTGAAGCGAAACGTCGAGGTCCATGAGCCATCTCCGTGTGGGGGAATGGCCATCATATAAGCGATGCGGACACACGATGCCCGGCGCCGCCCGTGCATGCCAGCCCAGCTTCCCGCCTTGCCGACGACAGACGCAAACCCGGCTGTCGCCTTCGCTGCACCACCGATCAGATTGTGATGGATAACCGCTGACAAGTGAGCGGGATATTGAGAGTGGCACCGACTCTTCCGGTCAAACCGGTTAAAGAGTCTGGTGCGGCCAAGAGGACTCGAACCTCCACGGATCGAGTTAATCTCTTGTTTTACAATGCTTTAGCAATCTCGCGGGCCGACATTGTGTGAAAGTGGTGTGTGACTGTCAATCCGGCTTCGCTTCGCGTGCCTTGAGCGTCCGACCACCATGCCCTTTCACGTGTGCCCTGACGGTGCCCGGCGGTCCCTCCTACCGCTTCTTTCCCAGCTCCGCCGCGATGTCCTCGGTCATCCGGCCGACCTTTCGGTGCGCTGCGGTGAGCTGATCCTGGGTGATGAGCAATCTCGCCGACCGAGAGGATTGGTCGGAGTGGCATGTTACTGTGCATGATCTCAGCGGCCGGCGTGTGCTGGTAAGGCCGTTCATAGCAGACGCCATCGGGGGTCACGCCCCGGACAGCGTCGCAAAGGCATATGAGACGGTCACGCTGGCGACGATACGGGACGCCAACGTGCGCATTCCGGCGCCTACTGGAAGTTTATTCAAAGTAATCAACGTGCCTTAGATTGGTTGGTGCAAGCCATCTAAACAGGTGGATGTTTCTTCGCAGCTACCTCGATCTTTTTCACAATGCCTCCTAATGGCTGTTTGTATACGCTATTTGCTACGCGCTGCGCAGATGCGGCGCCAAGATCTTTCATAACGAGCAGGGATGTTTTAAGGTAATCCTCAGTGATGTCAGCTACGCTACCTAGCTTAAGACTTGACGTCTCTACTTCTAGGAGGTATTTTCTGTCCACCCTGCTTTCATTGTGTATTATTATGTTCCTGCGGGCCGTAATCTCCTTGAACGCCTCAAGCAACTGGGTGTGATTATCTTTGAAGTATGTCCCAAACCCAATTCTGGCTTTATCTTTTTTGAACAAATCAACGGGATTGCCATAAAAAATCCCGCGCACCTTCTCTTCGATAAGTTTATGTATAATTTCATGCCTGTCGGAGCTGTCAAGAATCATGTCAATAAGCTTGGATTTCCTCGATTCATTTTCACTCCCTTGGTCGTTTGCTAAACCCTTAAGTTTCGCTGGGTAGTCAATATGCACAAGAAACGTCAGCCGAGACATAAATAATTCGAAAAGACTCACTCCATCAATGAATGCGTGTCGACTCAGGGATTTATTTTTGAAGCGACTTAATATCCCGTAGATAGTGTTGGCTGCTGCTGGCTCGGCACCGTCTCGGTGAACAAGCTTATCTATCGTTACTCTCGGAAGTTTTCCGCGTTTGATTCCTGTGTGCACTTCACCGAGGTAGTAATTGATTGTTAAGTAATCTTCCCAAATTTCATTCAATCCTGAATTTAGATTTTTGAACAGACCTGAAATGTTCGGCGCTGCAAATGCCTCTTTCTCGGCTTGAGTTAAGTCGCGTTGCAACTTGCTTGAGCGCGGTCCTAACGAGCTGGGCTGATTTGGTGGGATGCTCATTCCGTCCTTCACATATTTAAAATTTTGTCGCTGAATAGCTCCAGCTGTGTTAATAAGTAGTCTCTGCTCGTTATTTGCGCTCGAAATATTTACGGAAAAAATCTGCGAGGGCATCGATCAATCGGCACGCGCGTAATTCCCCCCGTGCCCCCTGGGGTGCCCGCCTCCGCCCGCCCAGGCACGCGCCCACCCGCGGCATCGGGTACGCCCGCACAGTCGCGTTCAGCGGCACGTGAGCCCCCGCGGAGAGCAGCCCGGCCCATCCCCTCACGAACGCCCGAGCCCGAACC
>NZ_NKUI01000212.1 GCF_014845115.1 Methylorubrum zatmanii
TAGAGCCGTGCCCGAGCGGGTTGGGCCGGCGCGGGAGTTGGGACGTTGAGGGGTAAAGGAGGATGCCGATGCCTTCGCCCTTGTCCGTCGATCTACGCCAGCGTGTCGTCTCTGCCGTTTGGGAGGGGGCGTCCTGTCATCAGGCGGCCGCCCGGTTCGGGGTCAGCGTGTCCAGTGCCAGCCGCTGGTCGGAACAGTTCCGCCAGGAGGGGCGGCTCGCGCCTAAACCGTCGGGTGGCGATCACGCCTCGCACCGGATCGAGGCGCAGGCCGACCTGATCCTGACGACCTACGAGGCGCGGCCCGCAATCTTCCTGCACGAGTTGTGCGATGCCCTGGCCGAGCACGGCGTGCAGACCAGCACGAGCAGCCTGTCCCGCTTCTTCGCCCGGCACGGCATCACCCGTAAAAAGGGGCGATCCAGGCCGCCGAGCAGGCGCGCGAGGACGTAAGGGCGGCCCGCGAGGCTTGGTTCGCGAACCAGGACGCCCTCGATCCCGACAGACTGGTCTTCCTCGACGAGACCGCCGCAGCCACCAACATGGCGCGCCGCTACGGTCGGGCTCCGCGGGGCGAGCGCTGCCGCCTCGCCGTCCCGCACGGGCATTACAAGACCACCACCATCACCGCCGCCCTGCGCAGCGATGGCCTGTGTGCCACTTCCCTGTTCGACGGAGCCACCAACGGCGCACGCTTCCGGACCTACGTCACCGACACGCTCGTGCCCG
>NZ_NKUI01000213.1 GCF_014845115.1 Methylorubrum zatmanii
GAGAGTGCGCCAGACCCGAAAAGGGACCCACCCCCTCCAATCCGACCAAGCCCGACGAGCCCTCACAGGAGCCCGAACGATGACGCACGCCCTGATGCTGCCCGCCCTCATTTAATGCTGGGCACTGCTCAATCTCTGCAGCGTCGACGCGGGCACGAGCTCCTCGATGGCTCCGATTGAAGCGCCTTTGGCAATTAGAAAATTATCGATCAACTCGATCGCATCTCGGTGTGCCTGCGACCATGCCGGGTTACAGTGTCGGAGCGGTAACTGCCTCCCATGCCACGCTTTCAGATCTAGCAACGCTTGTATGTAGCCGGCGCTATGATCGCTCACGAGTGATCCTCCTCGGCTGAACCTCAGCCATTTTTTGCATTCGCACCCTGTTCCAGTGGTTCGAGCGAGCCTATTGCTTCTCGACCATCGGCGAGCTTGTCTTGAGCATTGCACGGCTGTCGCGATCGAGAAACGGCTGCAATGGAGCACCGCTGCGGCCGAAAAGGGTAGGATCAGAATCTCTCCTCGATCCGGAAGTGGTAGTGTCATCACTTGTGGTTTGCGCTGGCTGCTGGCGCGCCTAGCGCCGATGCTGGCTGTCTGGCGGCCCGAGAAGCTCCGGGCCGCCGGCAGGCGTTTGATGAGTACGGTGCAGTCAGGGGCGCGGGCCTACGAGCGGAAGTGTCGGCGGCTTAGAGCCGTGCCCGTTCACG
>NZ_NKUI01000214.1 GCF_014845115.1 Methylorubrum zatmanii
CACCACCATGGCGCAGGGCGTCGTCTGGGCCCCCGACGACACCCAGATCCGCACCCGCACCGACGGCATCCTTACCGCCCTGCTGGTCGAGCCCGGCCGGGACGCCCAGGCCGGCGAGGCGCTGGCGACCCTGGAGGATCCGAGCCTCGACAGCCGCGTCGCGGTGTTGGAGGCGCAGCTGGCGGAACTGCGCCTGCGCCACGATGCGGCCCGGCTCGGCGACCGGGTCCAGGCGCAGATCCTGCAGGAGCAGGTCGCCAGCACGCAAGAGATTCTCAGGGTCTACCGCGAGCGGCAGGCAGGCCTCACCGTGCGCGCGAGCCAAGCCGGCCGCCTGATCGTGCCGGGCTCCGTCGATCTTCCCGGGCGCTACCTGCGCCGGGGCGAGCGCATCGGCTACGTGCTCACCGCCGACGATCCGGTGGTGCGGGTGGTGGTGCCGCAGACCGATGTGGACCTGATCCGCAGCCGCACCCAGGCCGTCGCCGCCCGTCTCGCCGAGCAGCCGGAGAAGGTGCGGGCCGGCGCGATCCTGCGGGAAGTGCCCGGTGCCCAGCAGGAGATCCCGAGCCTCGCCCTCTCGACTCAAGGGGGCGGCACCATCGCCGTGGATGCGACCAACCCGCAGAAGCCGGTCGCCCTGCAGAGCATCTTCGTCTTCGACGTGAAGCTCGCCGGCGGCATTCCGTTCAATGTCCTCGGCGAGCGGGTCTATGTCCGCTTCGATCACGGGGCGGAGCCGATCGCGTGGCGGGCCCTGCGCGGCCTGCGGCAGGTCTTCCTGAGTCAGTTCCGTGTCTGATCCACTCGCCCTGCCGGCGCCCGCCGCCTGTCGCCTGCCTCCGGCACGGGCCTATACCGAGCGCAAGCCGCTCAAGGCGAGCCGCCTCGATCAGGCGGCGGCGAAGGTCGTCGGCCTTGTGCGGGTCGGGCTCGCCGATTGGAGCGCCCGCCGCTACGCGCGGATCGCCCGCCGGGCCGCAAGCCAGGACGACGAGATGGCGGCCCTGTCCGACGAGGCGTTGCGCCTGCGGATCCGGGCCCTGACCGCCACGTTGCGGGCCCGCAAGGGCTTTCGCGACGCCGACATCGCCGACGCCTTCGCCCTGATCCGGGAAATGTCGGGCCGCGTGAAGGGGCAGCGCCATTACGGCGTGCAGATGATGGGAGCCGCCGCCCTCCTCGACGGGCGGATCGCCCAGATGGCGACCGGCGAGGGCAAGACCCTGACGGCGACGCTGGCGGCGGGCACGGCGGCGCTCGCCGGACTTCCCGTCCACATCGTCACGGTCAACGACTACCTCGCCGAGCGCGATGCCGAGGAGATGCGCCCGCTCTTCGCCGCCCTGGGGCTCAGCGTCGGCGTCGTCAAGGAGAAGCAGGAGCTGCCGGAACGGGCGCAGGCCTATGGCTGCAACATCACCTACTGCACCAACAAGGATCTCGCCTTCGACTATCTGCGCGACCGGATCGCCCTCGGCCAGCGCGCCAGCGACGTGCGCCTGAAGCTCGAAAACCTGCACGCCCCGGAGAGCCGCCTCGCCCAATTGCGCCTGCGCGGCCTGCATTTCGCGATCGTCGACGAGGCCGACAGCGTGCTGATCGACGAGGCGCGTACGCCGCTGATCATCTCCGCCCCGGCCGGCTCGCAATTCGGCCCCGAGGTGCTGTCCCGCGCCATGGAGATCGCCGGGCAGGTCTCGACACCGGAGGATTACCTCATCGATGCGGCCGAGCACCGGATCACCCTGACCGAAACCGGCCGCGCGCGGATCGCCGACCTCGCCGCGAGCGACGATCCCGGACAGGATTCGGTCTGGCGCGGGCGCGTCACCCGGGAAGGGCTCGTGCGTCAGGCGCTCTCGGCGCTGCACCTGTTCCACCGGGACGAGCATTACATTCTGCGCGACGGCAAGGTGGTGATCGTCGATGCCAATACCGGCCGGGTCATGCCGGACCGGAGCTGGAGCGACGGCCTGCACCAGATGGTCGAGCACAAGGAGGGCTGCGAATTGTCGGGGGCCCGCTCCACCCTCGCGCGCATGACCTATCAGCGCTTCTTCCGCCGCTACGCCCGCCTGTCCGGCATGACCGGCACCACCCGCGGCGTCGCCGCCGAGTTCTGGACGGTCTACCGGCTGCCGGTGGTCCGCATCCCCACCCACCGGCCGGTGCAGCGCCAGCACCTGCCCGACGAGGTGCTCCCCGACGAGGGGGCGCAGTGGCGGCGGGTGATCGAGCGGATCGCCGAACTCCACACCCGCGGCTGCCCCGTCCTCGTCGGCACCCGCTCTGTGGCGGCCTCCGCACGGGCGAGCGCCCATCTCACCGCGGCCGGGCTGCCGCATACGGTGCTGAGCGCCGCCCAGGACGGCCAGGAGGCCGCCATCGTGGCGGAGGCCGGGCAGCGGGGCCGGATCACGGTGGCAACGAACATGGCCGGGCGCGGCACCGACATCAAACTCGGGCCCGGTGTGGCCGAACGCGGGGGCCTGCACGTCCTCATGGTCGAGCGCCAGGACGCCCGCCGCATCGACGACCAGCTCGCCGGACGCAGCGGGCGCCAGGGCGAGCCGGGCTGCTTCCAAGCGATCCTGTCCCTGGATGACCCGCTGATGGAGGGCAGTTTCATCGGTCGAGGACTCGCCCGCCGGATCATGGCGCTGCTCGGCCCCCAGAAGGGGCAAGCCTTCGGCCGCTGCCTGCTGCGCCACGCCCAACGGCGCACCGAGCGCCTGCACGGGCACATGCGCGCCGACCTTCTGCATTCCGACCAGATGCAGGACCGCATCCTGGCCTTTGCCGGCCACTCCGAATGAGGATCTTTTCGCGATGACCATGCCGGCCGGAACGCGCCGAGGCCGGACCCGCCTGGGTCTCCTCGCCCTCTGCCTCTCCGCCTCCTTCGCGGCTTCCTTCGAGGCTTGGGCCGAGGAGCCCCGCGTCGATTGCGTCGTCGAACCGGCGCAGAAGCTGAAGATCGGCTCCGCCACGCTCGGCATCCTCAAGAGCGTGCCGGTCAATCGCGGCGCCACGGTCAATGCCGGCGACATCATCGCCCGGCTCGATTCCAGCGTGGAGGAGGCCAACGTCGCCCTGTCGCGGGCACAGGCCGAATCGACCGCCAGCATCGAGGCGCAGCAGACCCGGGTCGAACTCTACAAGCGGCGTCTCGACCGGCAGAACCAGCTCTCGAAGGGCATCGTCACCCAGGAGAAGCTCGATCAGGTCGAGGCCGATTACGAAATCGGCCGGCGCGATCTCCAGACCGAAATCCTCAAGCACAAGCTCAACGGCATCGAGTTGCAGCGGGCCGAGGCGCAGCTCGAACTGCGCATGATCCGCAGCCCGATCCGCGGCATCGTCACCGAGCGCCTGATGTCGGCCGGCGAGTTCGTCCGCCAGGACAGCGCGATCTTCACCCTGGTCCAGCTCGATCCGCTCTATGTCGAAGCTTATCTGCCGGTCTCCCGCTGGAAAGAGATCACGCTGGGCCTGCCGGCGACCGTGACGCTCGATCAGCCGATCGGCGGCTCTTACGAGGCCAAGGTCAGCGTGGTCGATCAGGTCTTCGACGCGGCGAGCGGCACCTTCGGCGTCCGCCTGGAACTGCCGAATCCGGATTTCAAACTGCCCGGCGGCCAGCGCTGCAAGGTCACCTTCCCCTTGAGCCCCGGCGGCCCGGTCGCGACCGCCCTGCCTCCCGGCACCAAATAGGCGGAGCCTGCCCTCCGCGATGGACCTTTGCCCGGCGGCAACGTATGGCGCTGCACGATGATGAAGGCCGCGATACGGATGCTGATGGTAGGGCTCGCGACGCTGGGCGCAGCCGTTTTGCCGGGTGAGGCCGGGAGCGCAAAGGCGCAGGTCGCCGAGACGAGCCGGGAGGCGCAGGATGGTCCCGAGGCGCGCGCCTTGATCGAAACCTTGAGTGCCCGCCTGCTCGCGGCCCCGAGCGCCACCGCGATCCTGGAAGCGTGGTGCGCCGAGCGTGGCCTCTCGCCCGACCCGCGGATCGTCGCCGTGCGCGTAGCTGGAGTCGACAAGCCGGCAGGTTCCGCCCGGCGCGAGCGGCTGGCGGTCGGGCCGGAGGAGCCGGTGCGCTACCGCCGGGTGCGGCTCACCTGCGGCCGCCACGTGCTGTCGGAAGCCGACAATTGGTACGTGCCGTCCCGCCTGACACCCGAGATGAACGCCGCGCTCGACGGCACGCAGGCGCCGTTCGGCCGGGTCGTGCGCCCCCTCGGGCCCAGCCGGCGCAACCTGTCCCTGACGATGTTGTGGCAGCCGGAAAAGGCTGGGATGCCGGGACCGGCCGAGCCGCTGTTCTCGGTCGAGGCGGTGCTCTCGGCCGGCGGCGTCCCCTTCTGCGAGGTCGCCGAGACTTATACCGGCGCCGTGCTCATCCAGGGCGACCGCTGACCTGATTTCAACGCCCGGCGCTCACCGCCGCGGTCCGTCACGTGCGCGTCGGCGAAGCCATCCGGCACAACCTCCCCGGAGAACGGGACGTGCTGGATGGCTTCGGCTTTGCCAGGACGGGCTCTCATCGCTCGGAAGAACCCGTCCCGCCTCGATCAGAGGTGGTGTGGCTGTCCCGATCAAAAATCCTGATCGGGGCGGCGTCCCTCTCGGGCGAGGCGCAGCAGGTTCTGGCCGTAATTGGTCTTGGCGAACAGCTCGCCCCGCGCCTGCAACTGCTCGCGGCCGATGAAGCCCTGGAGATAGGCGATCTC
>NZ_NKUI01000215.1 GCF_014845115.1 Methylorubrum zatmanii
CTTCCAACTCAGACCACTAGCAGGAATGATCACCCTCCGGGCACCGGGATGCTGCGCCGGACTGACCGACCTTCAACTGGCAGGTGGGATGCGGGCGATGGGGCCTCACTCGCAGGGATGGTGGGATCGGGCATGCCATCACGGTCGCATCACCAGCATAGGGCATGGCTGACCCAGGCTGACGGCTTGCAGGAGAGGGGCGGCCCGCCTGTCTGCGAGGCGACGCCGCCCCGGCACGTCCGCGCCGTCGTCTGGTCGAAGGAAATACCCGTCGTGCGACCGGCTTCCTGACAAATCCGGGTAGTGGCCAGCCCGCAATCCAGCGACGCCCCGTTGTCCACGCTCGGGCAACGGGCCTTCGAGAACACGAGGACCGGCCCAAACGACGGTGCTTCGGACATGGCTTGGCCCAGCGACCCGACGACTTCCGACCAGGAGCGCTCAAGCGCCGCCAGCGGACCGTCGTCGGCGCGCGTCTGCGGCATCTCCGGGATTATGGGGGACATCGCCGCCGCAGCCGCGATGGAAGCCTCCAACCCCATCACGGCGGCAAGGCAGCATATTATGGTCGAACGGGCGCTCATCTCGGAAACCGCATCTCGAAATTCCGTCGGGCAGGGCTAAGCCCCGGACGCCCGGTTCTACGGGCGGCCGTTGGCAACGGCGGCCCCGTGTCTTCGTGCACCCGTGCTGTGGGGACGGGCGGTGGACCCTGGACCTCAGTCGTCCCAGTCGTCGTGGAAGCCGAGCGGCTCGAACGGGGGCTCGTACTCGCGCATGACGAACCGGCGGCGATAGACGCGGTCGCACTCGGGCGGCTCGTACTCGTAGCCATCGTCGTAGACCGGCTGTGCCCGTGCTGCGGACGCGGCGAGCGCCCCCACGGCGAGCCCCCCGACGAGGCCCGCGGCGAATGCCCCGGACCGCCCGCGGGCCTGGGCCTCCGGGACGGCGGACGAGAACGCGGCGAGCGCGGCCGCGAGGACTAAGACTTTGTTGCGCATGGGTTCACCTCGGCTCCCGGGCGGGGAGGTCGGGCCGATCCTAGCGGCCGAGGTTGCCGCAACATTACGCCCAGCGGGGTCGGCCTGGGGCGGTGGTCAGGTCACCGCACCTCGGAACGTGAGGGAAACCGTCATGCCGCCGCCGGGAGTCTCGTCCATCGCGACGCTTCCCCCGTGCATGGCCATGACCTGCGCGACCAGGGCGAGCCCGAGCCCCGTGCCGTCGCTCGCCGGGCCCCGCGCGAACGGCTGAAGCATCTCCGTCAGGGTGCCGCCCCCGACCCCTTCGCCGTGGTCGATCACGAGAACGGTCCCCGGGGGACGGACCTCGACCAGGACGGACTTTCCGGAGCGGGCGTGCTGCAGGGCGTTGCGCAGGAGGTTGCCGACGGCGATGCGTGCGGCGGTCTCCGCACCAGTGACGAAGACCGCGTCACCTTCCCCTGCAAATGCGATGTCCACACCGGCAGCGAGCGCCGCGGGGACATGCTCCGCGGTCGTGGCGCGAACCGCCGCCACGAGGTCGAACCTGTGCATCTCTGGACTGTCCGAGGACAGCCGCGCGATCTGGAGCAGCATCGTGACGGTCGACGACAGGGACTGGATATCGGCCACGAGCGACCGACGCAGGGTAGGGTCCTCTACCCGCTCCAGGCCGGTCCGGACCCGGGTCAGCGGGGTCCGGAGCTCGTGGGCCGCGTTCGACAGGAATCGGCGCTGCGCGGCCGAGGCGACGTCGATGCGCTCCAAGGCGCGATTGAAAGCGGCCACCATCGGGACGAGTTCCCGCGGCGCCTCTCCCAACGGCAGGCGAACGCCTTGGGACCCACCGTCGATGCGTTCTGCGGAATGCGAGACCCGGCGCACCGGTCGGGCGATCAGGGCGGGGACGGTGAAAAGCGCGACCAGGATGGTCGCGATGACCACGGCCAAGATGGGGATTGCCGTGTAGTTCACGTCGCGCAGGCTGCTCAGGGCGGCCTGCGCGGGGGTGTAGGCGGCGCCGCCGACCTGAATCCGGACGATGTCCTCTCCGAGTCGTGTCACGATGCTCGCGTTGGTCAGGCGCAGGGCGTCGCCGCTGTCCGAGAAGTCCGACGCGCTGGGAGCCGCGATGTCGCCGTCCCGGATCGATGCCGGCACGGCGCCGTGATGCGTCGTCCCTCCCTTCGTCGTCACGACGTACCAAAGGTCGGGGAAGGTCCGATTGATCCCATCGAGCTCGCTTGTCGGCGACACGACCGGCGCCCCGCTCCCGTCGCGCGAGAGCGAAGCCTTGATCGCCCTCGCCGCGTCATACTGGGCTAGGAGGCCGTCATCGCCCTGCAGGGCGATGACCAGCGTCCAGGTGCACAGGATGGTGGCAGCGACGACGAGGCTGAGGAGGACGGCGGCGAGCCGGGCGATAGAGGGCTGACCGCGTGGCATCAACCGGCCTCCAGCACGTAGCCCAGGCCCCGGAGCGGCTTGATCGCCACGGAACAGTCGGCGGCCCGCAACCGCTTCCGCAGACGTGAGATGTGGGCGTCGATGGCGTTGGACTGGATCTCATCGTCGAAGCCGTAGGCCGCGGCTTCGAGGGTTTCACGCATGGTGACCTGTCCGGCACGGCGGATGAGCGCTTCGAGCAGCGCGAGTTCTCGGCGCGGGATCGGGATCGGGTGGCCCTCGATGCTGACCGACCTTGCGGCCGTGTCGAATGACAGGTTACCGATCCTCAGCACGCCCTTCCGGTCGACCTGGAGCCGGCGGATCACGGCCCTGGCGCGGGCGACGAGTTCCACCGGCTCGAACGGCTTCGGAACGTAATCATCGGCTCCGGCGTCGAGCGCCCGCGCGATCTCGACCGGGTCGTCGAACGCGGTCAGCATCAGCACCCCCGGCCGCGGCCTGAGTTGCGTCAGCCGCGAGATCAACGAGATGCCGTCGCCGTCGGGCAGCCTGCGGTCCAGGACGACCAGGTCGAACGGCTGGACGCTGACAGCCGCCAGCGCCTCGTCGAGGTTGCCCACGACATCGGCGTGCCCCAGCGCCTCTGAGAGCGTGGTCTTGAGCCACGCGCCCAGCTGCGGGTCATCCTCTACGACCAAGACTCGCAAGACGGTGGGACCTCCGAGGAGTGATGGCGGCAAGCCGGGGTGGCGAACCGGCAGCCGACGGACGAACGTACATTCCGACAGGCCGGGTCCGGCCGATCGGGGCCGTCACGCCGCCTTGCGAACGAGACGGGCATAGGCGCCGCTGCTGCCAAGCAACTCCTCGTGCGTCCCGTGCTCGACCACTGCCCCTTTGTCGAGCACGATGATCTGGTCAGCCCGGCGCACGGTCGAGAGCCGGTGCGCGATGGTGATAGTCGTGCGGGTCGTGCCGGACTGGTCGAGGGCACGGGTCATCGCCAACTCCGTCGCGGTGTCGAGCGCGCTCGTCGCCTCGTCGAGCAGCAGGACCCGCGGATCGCGCAGGATGGTGCGGGCGAGTGACAGGCGCTGCTTCTCGCCGCCCGAGAAGCGATGCCCCCGCTCGCCGACCACTGTGTCGTACCCGTCGGGCAGGGCTGAGAGAAGGTCGTGCAACTGCGCCGTCCGGGCTGCCGCATACAGGTCCGCGTCAGTCGCGTCCGGCCGGGCGAAGCGCAGGTTCTCAGCGACGCTAGCATGGAGCAGGTACGGATCCTGGGTGACGACCCCAAGGATGTTCGTGAGCGAGTGCAGGCTCAGGTCGCGCACGTCGACGTCGTCGTAGAGCACTGCACCAGCATCGACGTCGTAGAGGCGGGCGAGCAGGTAGCCTAGCGTGGACTTGCCCGATCCCGTGGCGCCCACGATTGCGGTGTGCGAGCCCGCCGGGATGTCGATGGTGACGCCCCGGATGGTGGCGGGTCCGGTCCGGTCGTAGGAGAATTCCACGCGATCCAGCCTGACGTGGCCCGTGACCGTGGCTTTGTCGAGCGTGACGGGGTCGGGCCGTTCGGTGATCTCGACCGGCTTGTCGAGGTACTCGAAGATGCGGGCGAACAGGGCGCGTGTCTTCCTGACCTCGACGCCCGAGCGCAGTACCTCTTCGAGCGGGAACAAGAGTTGCTCCTGCAGGGCGATCATGGCGACGAGCGTGCCGATGGTCATGGCGGTGCCCGACGCCATCATCCAGCCGCCGAGAAGCAGGGTCAGGGCCGGCATGGCTTGGAGCACCAGGTCGATGACCGACCACTGCCACTGGCCCGCCGTGTGGGACCGAACCTCCAGCGTGGCGACCTCGCGCGACGCCTGGGCGAAGCGTTGGGTCAGGTACGACGTGCGCCCCATCGTGCGGGCGAGGACGATGCCGGATACCGAGAGGGACTCCTGCACCGTCGACGACATCCGCGCGATCCGCTTCTGCTGCTCGTAGGTCAGGGCCTCGCGCGTCCGGCCAACCCAGTCGCTGATCCAGGTCGCCAGTGGCAGGACGAGGAACGAGAGCAGGGCGAGCCGCCACTCCAGGAGCAGCATGGCCGCGGCGGTCATGACGACGGTGCTGGCGTTTCGGGTCGCCTCGCCGGCCGTGTGGGTCACCAGGGCTTGCAGGGCGCCGATATCGTTGGCGATGCGGGATTGGATGTCCCCAGCCCGGGTCGCCGTGAAAAACCGCAGCGAGAGCGACTGGAGGTGGGTGTACACCGCCACCCGGAGGTCGTGCATGATCGCCTGCCCGACCTTCGCGGTGACGAGGACCTGCAGCACGCCGATGCCGGCGCCGACCGCGGCCAGAGCGACTAGGCTGCTGGAAAGGACTGCCAGCAACGGCAGGTCGGCCTTGGGCAAAGCCTCGTCGATGATCGCCCGGAGAAGGAACGGGGCGGCAAGGCCGGCGGCCGATGCCAAGGCGATCAGGAGTAGGACCAGCGCAATCCGCCCTCGGTAGGGCTGGAAAAGGCCGAGAATGCGCGCCACCGATACATGCGCCGTGGCGACGTCGTCGTAGGCGAGGCCGTCCGCCCCTTCCGGTTCGAACTGGTTCGCTAAATTTTGTCTCATGGATCTGGGCTTACCGTCGTCCGGATTGGTGATCCACGCTTGGCGGATGCATCGCAGGCGATGCGACGTCTGTTGCGACCGAGGCAGCCTGCCGTTTTCTTACGACTTGCCGAGAACGCGCCTCCCCGACAGGAAGGCCTGCAGGGTCTGGGAACTTAGCCGCTCTTGCTGGGCTCGCGTTTCATAGTCTATCAAACGGGCTATGATGTCATCATTCCGCGGGCGTTCGCTTTCTAGCTCTGAAATGACGGCCTTCGTCATCGTTTTCCTTAGCAACATCTCGAAAATATCGACTGGTTTTTCTGAACCCTCGGCCATGAAACGCCTTCCTCCATGCAGGAGGGGGGCTAAGGGTGCTCTATTACGGCAGCATTACGCGATGTCCGGTACGTGGGATGCGCAAAATCTTGTGCTTGCTCATCAAGGTCGTTGCGCGGACAGCCGCGACTCGGGCTATGTTGGGCTTAGGGCGACGGTCGTGGAGCCTGAGAATGAGTTCATGCCGAAGGTTATCTTACGCAGTCATCGGAGTTCCGCTTCATAAGATCTGTCACTCGAAAGCGGACGGTCCCCAATCCACACAACTCAGCCGTTAGCCTCTGCCTCGTCATCAGCCTGAAAATGGACCCGCCGAGGGTTTGCAAGGGGTCGGAAGGCGACATGCGAGGTTGCCGGGAAGCGGACATCGTCTACGCCCCACAGCTCCGGTCCCTGTGGTGACCACGCAACACATATGCCTAGCGAAGCTACGGATTATAACGTTTCAAAAGCCGTGCTGAGCCACCTTAAAACAGCTCAAAACTAGGCTACTTTGCATATTCCTTCCCAAGCTTGACCGTTCATGTTTCCCAAATGTAACGGCGCACCATTAATATAAGCTGGTGTGCGTCCGTGGCTGCTCGTAGCAAAAACATCAAGAAAAACGCTGCGCTAGCCGCATCGGCCGCCGTCGTGCTCGTCGCGCAATCAGGTTCGTTGGTTCGCTTCGGACCGAGTTCGGCCGCCGCCCAGCTCGCGGTTGACGGCTCTCAGGAGGTGCAGCTCGACGAAATATCGGTCGTGGGCAACGGCGGGCCTGCCAGCGGGGCAACCGGGGGAGCAGGACGCAGGGTGGATGGCTATCTTGCCAAGGACAGCATCAGCGCCACGCGCACCGACACGCCTCTGCGCGAGGTTCCGCAGACGGTCGTGGTCGTGCCGGATCAGGTGCTCACGGACGCCGCTGCCACTCGCGTGGACACCGCGCTCGACCTCGCAGGCGTCGGCCGGGGGAACAACTTCGCAGGCCTTGGTCTGACCGAGTTCACCATCCGCGGCTTTTCTACGGGCGAGTTCTACCGCAACGGCTTCCCGATCAACCGCGGCTACCCAAACTCGCCTGATGTTGTCTCGATTGCGCAGATCGAGGTCCTGAAAGGCCCCTCCGCCTTCCTTTACGGGCGCGGCGATCCGGGTGGCACCTTCAACATCGTCACTAAGCAGCCGCTGGCCGAGCGCGCCCTCGCAATCGGCACGCAGATCGGCAGCTTCAATCAGAAGCGCAGCACCTTCGATGCCACCGGAGCCCTCGATCAAGAGGGGCGGGTGCTCGCCCGCGTCACTGGCGCCGTCGAGGACAACGGCAGCTTCCGCGACTTCGTGCGCGGTGACCGCTACTACCTCGCCCCGGTCATCGCCTGGAAGCCAACCGCCGACACGACGATCACCCTCGAAGGCGAGCTGGTTAGGGTCTGTCGTCGCCTGAACGTCTTGGGGGTGTGAGCGTTTTCTGTCCTCTGGATGGAGCGGGCGAGGTCGGACAG
>NZ_NKUI01000216.1 GCF_014845115.1 Methylorubrum zatmanii
AAGCTGCCCGCCTCGCCGCCCTTCTCCTCGGCCTGACCTGGGCCTCCGGTGCGGGCGCGCAGGATTTCGGCGGCTTCCGACGCGGCGGCGAGCCGGGCAGCTTCGACTTCTACGTGCTGTCCCTGTCATGGTCGCCGACCTATTGCGACGGCGAGGGCGCGCAGCGCGACCGCAACGGGCAATGCGCTCCGGGGCGGGGCCTCGGCTTCGTGGTTCACGGCCTCTGGCCGCAATACCAGCGCGGCTTCCCCTCGAACTGCTCCGCCGTGGAGCGGCCTCTCACCCGCAACGCCGTCGAGGCGGCGGGGGAGATCATGCCGAGCGAGGGGCTGGCCCGGCACGAATGGCGCACCCACGGCACCTGCTCGGGACTCGATCCGGTCGCCTATTTCAAGGCTGTGAAGACCGCCCGCGAGGCGGTGACGATCCCGGACGGCTTCACCAAGCCGGAAGCGAGCATGCGGGCCGCGCCGATCGAGATCGCCCGGCAATTCGTGATGGCCAACAAGGGCCTGCGCCCGGACATGATGTCGGTGACCTGCCGCCGGGGCCAGTTGCAGGAAGTGCGGATCTGCTTCTCGAAGGATCTGCGCGGCTTCACCCCCTGCCCCGAGGTCGCGCGCCAGAATTGCCGCGCCGGCGAAGTGACCATCGAGGCGGCGCGCTGACGCGGAGCCGACTTTCCTGATAAGCGGCTCTCCTTCCCTCGCGAGGACCGCGCCCTGAACTACCGTCACGCCTTCCATGCCGGCAATTTCGCGGACGTGCTCAAGCACCTCGTGCTGACCCGCGTGCTCGTGCATCTCGCCGCGAAGCCGAAGCCCTATCGCGCCATCGACACCCATGCGGGCCTCGGCGTCTACGATCTCGAAGCGGAGGAAGCCGGCCGCACGGGCGAATGGCACGACGGGTTCGGCCGGCTGGAGGCGCCGTTCGCGGCCGATGTGGAGGCGCTGCTCGCCCCCTATCGGGCGGCGGTGGCGGCGGTGCGGGCGCGGCACGGCGCCACCACCTATCCCGGCTCCCCCGCGATCATCCGCGAGCACCTGCGCGCGGGCGACAAGGGCGTGTTCGTGGAACTCCATCCCGTCGATGCCGAGACGCTCGGCGCGCGCTATGCTAGCGATTCCCGCACCAAGGTGATGCATCTCGACGGCTGGACGGCGCTCAACGCCCTGATCCCGCCGCCCGAGCGCCGCGGCCTCGTGCTGATCGACCCGCCCTACGAGGAGCGCGGCGAGATCGACCGTCTGGGCCAGCACCTGCTCAAGGCGGCCCGGAAATGGCCGACCGGGATCTATCTCGGCTGGTACCCGATCAAGGATCTGTCGGCGGTCGACCGCATGGCGGCGGCGCTCGATGCGGGGCTGGAACGCCCGGCGTTACGCCTCGACCTGATGATCGAGCGGCCCGACGATCCGACGCGGCTCTCCGGCACCGGCCTCGTCGTCATCAATCCGCCCTGGATGCTGGCGGCGGAGGCGGAGCTGTTCCTGCCGGCTCTCGCCGAGCGGCTGGCGCGCAGCGGCTACGGCGCGTTCCGCAGCGAGCGGCTGGGACGGAGCGAGTAGGGAGAAGCCCGCCTGCGCCTCAGTGCAGGGTTCCCTCCCCCGGCTCCGACTCGGCCTCGGTGACCGCTTCGGCGAAGGGGAATTCCAGCACCACCTCGCCCTCCTCGTCGGTGACGACGAGGACCGCCGTGAGCAGACGGGGATCGCTGCCCTCCTCCTCCAGGCTGGCCCGGATGGTGGCGCGGGCGACCCGCCAGGCATGGTCGGGATCGCGCAATTCCGACCCCTCCTCGTCGGTGAGGATGTCGCCGCCGATGCGGGTGTGGAAGAAGTAGCGGGGCATGCGCGTCAGGCCGCCACTCGGCCTTCGAGCGGAAACACCTTGGCCGGATTCATCAGCCAGCCGGGATCGAACACGTTGCGCACCCGCATCTGCTGTTCGAGATCCTCCTGCCCGTATTGAAAGCGCATCAGCTCGCGCTTCTCGATCCCGACACCGTGCTCGCCGGTGAGGCAGCCGCCCACCTCGACGCAGAGCTTGAGGATCGCATCGCCCGCCGCCTCCGCCTTCTGCAACTCGCCCGGCTTGTTGATGTCGAACAGGATCAGCGGGTGCAGGTTGCCGTCACCGGCATGGAAGACATTGGCGACGCGCAGGCCCTGTTCCGCGCAGATCGCGCCGATGCGCTCCAGCACATGGGCGAGCTGGCCGGTCGGGAT
The DNA here is from genome assembly GCF_014845115.1 of Methylorubrum zatmanii. Taxonomy (GTDB): domain Bacteria; phylum Pseudomonadota; class Alphaproteobacteria; order Rhizobiales; family Beijerinckiaceae; genus Methylobacterium; species Methylobacterium zatmanii. The sequence continues at coordinate 2,232 of NZ_NKUI01000216.1, forward strand.
CGTGCCGTCCATGCAGATGTAGTCGGAGATGCGGCCGGTGGCGCCGAAGGCGGATTTGCGGCCCTTCCAGATCGCGGCGGATTCGGCCTCCGACTTCGAGACGCGGATGCTGGTCGGATTGAACTGAGCGGCGATGGCCTCGATCCGGGCCAGCATGTCCGCGCATTCCTCGTCCGAACCCTCGACCTCGATGATCAGCATCGCGGCGGCGTCGCGCGGGTAGCCGGCCTTGGCGAAATCGTCGGTGATGAGGATCGCCTCGCTGTCCATGTACTCGATGGCGACGGGAATGATCCCCGCGGCGATGATCGCCGCGGTGCAGGCGCCGGCATCCTCGACCGAGGAGAAGCCGACCAGGGCCGGGCGCGCGCCCTCCGCCGCCCGCAGGATGCGCACGGTCGCCTCGGTGACGATGCCGAGCTGGCCCTCCGAGCCGCAGATCAGGCCGAGCAGATCGTAGCCGCCGGAATCGAGATGGCCGCCGCCAATCTCGACCACCGTGCCGTCATTGGTGACCAGGGTCACGCCCATGAGGTTGTTGGTGGTCACACCGTATTTCAGGCAATGCGCGCCACCGGAATTCATGGCGATGTTGCCGGCGATGGTGCAGGCGAGCTGGCTCGACGGGTCGGGGGCGTAGAAGAAGCCCTCATGGGCCACCGCGCCGGAAATCGCGAGATTGGTGATACCGGCCTCGACCCGCGCGATCCGGTTGGCGAAATCGAGGTCGAGGATGCGGGTCATCTTGCCCACGCCGAGAATGATCGCGTCTTCCTGGGCGATGGCGCCGCCGGCGAGCGAGGTGCCGGCGCCGCGCGGCACCACCCGCACCCCGTTGGCATGGCAGAAGGCCATCACCGCCGAGACCTCCTGGGTGGTGGAGGGCAGCACCACGGCCAGCGGCATCTTGCGGTAGGCGGTCAGTCCATCGGTCTCGAAGGCGCGCCGCTCATCCTCCGTCGTCACCAGAGCCTCGGGCGCCACCAGCGCCGCAAGCCCCGCGATGATGGCGTCGCGGCGGGCGACGACATCCGCATCCGGCGCGGGGAAGGCAATCGACATGGTCGGCATCTCCTTCAGGGCACGCCGCGGATGCATCGATCCGCGGCACAGCGGCGTTGTGCGCTTCGTCTCGTCGCCCGGCGATCCACAGGCTGCGTTGTCGGGCTTCAGCTCCGCTTCAGCCGCCGCGCCCCAGTCTCGATCGGACGATGTCGGAAGATCCTTCTAGCCTAAAGCCGCGCCGGGCGCACGGCGGTTCCCGCCGACCCATGCAGCCACCGAAAGGAACGCTGGCAAGTTCGTCGCGGGAGCTCGACTGGACGGAAGCCTGACTCAGTCTATATCTGTTCTAAGGCTAAAAGCTCTGCCATAAGCAGGCCGGCTTCGGCCGTTCAAGGAGGAAAAAAACGATGCGTCATCTCATCCTCGGCGCCGCCTTCGCGCTGCTTCTGCCTGTCGCCGCCCAAGCCGAGGGCGATGCCGCCGCCGGCGAGAAGGCGTTCGCCCCCTGCAAGGCCTGCCACAACTTCGAGAAGAACGGCGTCGGCCCGACCCTGAAGGGTGTCGTCGGATCGAAGGCCGGCGAGGGTGCCGACGGCTACGCCTTCTCCGATGCGCTGAAGAAGTCCGGCATCACCTGGGACGAGGCCAACCTCAAGGAGTGGCTCACCGACCCGAAGAAGAAGGTGCCCGGCACCAAGATGGTCTTCCCCGGCATCAAGGATCCGAAGAAGGTCGACGACATCATCGCCTATCTCAAGACCAAGTCCTGAGATTCATCCGGTTTCGAACAATGGAAAGCCGCCCTTCGGGGCGGCTTTTCTCGTTTCGGCGGTATGCTTTTGAGCGATCCGCCGGACAGGCGAGCCGTTTACGGGCCGATCAGCCGGAAGCGGCTTCCGTCACAGGCGCCTCTCCGCTGCCGGCGCGGGAATGCAGCTCGTCGCGCATGAGGGCGAGATGGTCGAGCAGCGTCCGCCGCTGGTCGAGGCTCATTCCGGTCATGCCGCCGACCGTATGAGGCAGGCAATCCATCTTGCCCTTGAGACCCCGGCCCTTCTCGGTGAGAAAGATGCTGACTTGCCGCTCGTCCGGCCGGTCGCGGGCACGGCGCACATGGCCCGAGGCCTCCAAGCGCTTGAGCAGCGGTGTCAGGGTCCCGGAATCGAGGAACAGCCGGCTGCCGATCTCCTTGACCGACAGACCCTCCTCCTCCCACAGCACGAGCAGCACGAGATATTGTGGATAGGTCAGCTCGTGGTGGGCGAGCAGGCCGCGATAGGCCCGGCCGAAGGCATGCGCCGCTGCGTAGACGGCGAAGCAGAGCTGGTTGTCCAGCAGTTGCGGGTCGTCGCGCCCCGTTTGACTCATGGCACTCATCCTCGGCGCGCACACTGCGCACTGACCTTTCCGGCCCCGCAGGCAAGACCGGACCGGCAGATATTAGGGGCGGCGGGCCGCCTTCGTGAATCGTTCGGCTGCCTTCGCGATCCGCCATCACCTCCGGGGAACGACCTGCGCGGGAAGGTCACCGCTCTTTGCGGCCGATCACCCCTCCCGCACCATACGTCCCGACCGAGGGCAGCCGTGCGGCGGAGTCCCTGCGACAGACCTAAGGCGCGGATCGTAAAGAAAAATCTCGGTGGGTACAATCGAATTACGCGCATGGCTTCCGCGCGCACCCGCATGGCCGTTGCCGGGTGCAGGGGCACCGGAACGGAGCGACGCGGCAGCCGCGCGCCGACGCCGGAAGCCCCCCCCGGCCTCACCCCTCCGCATCGTTGCGCCTGGGCTGGGACGGCGGCAGCGGGGTGATGCGGAGCGTCGTGATCCGGTTCTTCGCCTTGCGCAGGACCTGGAAGCGGAAGCCGTGGAAGTTGAAGGCGGTGCCGGCATCGGGGATCGACCGCGCCTCGTGGATGACGAGCCCGGCCACCGTGGTCGCCTCGGCGTCGGGCAGGTTCCAATCCATGGCCCGGTTCAGATCGCGGATCGGCACGCCGCCATCCGCGTGGACGGACCCGTCGGATTGCGGGCGCAGGCCGGAGACGGCCACGTCGTGCTCGTCGGCGATCTCTCCGACGATCTCCTCCAGGATGTCCTCCAGGGTGACGAGGCCCATCACCTCGCCGTACTCGTCGACCACCAGGGCGAAATGGGTTTTCCGCGCCAGGAACGCCTTGAGCTGGTCGCGCAGGGTCGTGGTGCCCGGCACGAACCATGTCTCCAGCGCCAGCGCCTCGACCTTGAGCGAGGCCGCCTCGCCCCCGGCGGCATCCAGCGCCCGCAGGAGGTCCTTGGCGTGAAGAACGCCGACGATGTTCTCATGGCCGTCGCGCCAGAGCGGCATGCGGGTATAGGGCGAGGCCAGGACCGCCCGCACGATCTCCTCCGAGGGCAGGCTGGCATCGATGGTGCGCATCTTGGTGCGGTGGACCATCACCTCGGAGACAGTCAGCTCGTTGAGGTCGAGCAGGCCGCCCAGCATGTCGCGCTCGGCGCGCCCGACCCCGCCCTCGCGGTGGAGCAGGGCCACCTGACCGCGGATCTCCTCCCGCGGCGTCAGGATCGAGCGCCCGGCATCGATGGACAGGCCGAACGGCCGCAGCATCGCCCGCACCAGGGCCTCCACCGCGAGGGCCATCGGTCCGAGCAGCCCCACCGCGTAGGCCACCGGCCGGGCCGAGGCGAGGGCGATGCGGTCGGGATTGTTGATGGAGAGCGTCTTGGGCAGCACCTGCGCGAAGACGATGACCAGCACCGAGGTGGCGGCGGTGGCGTAGAGCACGCCCTCGCGGCCGAACAGGCTGGTGAACACCGCCGCGGTGAAGGCCGAGGCGCCGATGGCCACGACGTTGTAGCCGATCAGCATGGCGCCGATGAAGCGCTCCCGTTCATCGAGGATGCGGTTGACCAGCGTCGCCCGGCGGTTGCCCGCACTCTCCAGTGACAGCATCCGCGCCCGCGAGGCAGCGGTGAAGGCGGTCTCCGCCCCGGCGAAGAAGGCGGACAGGATCAGCGCGATCAGGACGATGCCTGCCGCGAACCAGAATTCGGTGAAGTCCATGGGCGCGGCAGGTCCGGCAGCGGGTTCGCGCTCACCATAGCGCATCGGCCCGGAAAGCGGCCCTTTCCCGGCCGGGCCGGATCGGCCCGGATTCGTCAGCCCTTGTCCCCCTCCCCCGTCGGCTCGGCCGGGCTGTCGATGGTGCAGGAGACCGCCTGCACCGCCGCATCCGCCACGGCCCGCTCGCTCGGGAGCGCGGCGATGACCCGGACCACCGCGAAGCCGCGCCGGGCGGGGGCGATGATGCGCACGTCGCGGGTGACCTCGCCGGCCACGTCGTTGGCCAAAGCCTCGTCGTACTGCGCGCGGGTCATCACCACGAGGTCGAGGCCGCCGCGCACCGCCGCCTGATCGGTCACCGCGTAGAAGGCGCCGCGTCGGCTGTGCATCGACACCGACAGCATCAGCGAGCCGGTCTGGGTCGAGACCCGCATCGGCCCGTCGTCGAGATCGTAGGAACAGACCCCGACCGAGACCGCCGGATCGGGATTGGGCAGCCAAGCCCCGCCGGGGGCGGGGGGACCTTCGGTCAGCCCGTGGATCCGTAGGGGGTGATCGAGGGTCTCGCTCGCCCGGGCACGGGTGAAGGCGTCGCCCTCCGCGAAGCGCGGAATCGCCAGGACCGTGGCGATGTGCACGATTCCCGCGATCACGAGGCCGCAGGTGGTGGCGAGAAGGAAGGCGCTCCGGCTCATGCGCCGCATCCCGTGCGCTGGATCGCCGGCAGGCTGTCCCGGTCGAGGGAGCCGACGCTCGCCGCCACCGGCGTGTCGTAGAGGCGCAAGGCGAGCCGGACCGGTCCGCTCGGACGCGGCATCGGCAGCCAATTGCCCGGCTGCACCTCGGGGCTGAGCAGGATGGCGAAGCGGCCATCCGGCTCGCGCAGGATCTCGGTGGAGGTGAAGCCGGTCCGCACCGGCTCGCGGCCCGGCTCGGGGGCGCCGCGGCCGGTCACCGTCAGCGTCCAGGCCCGGGCGGGGGGCGTCACGCCGGCGAGGCGATAGCTGCAGCGGGCGTCGAGGGTCCGGCCGTCATCGTCGCTGGCCGCCGTCAGCAGCATGCCCTCGCCCACCGCGAGCGGGATGTCGCCGCGTCGGGCATTGACGGCGCGGGAATAGGGGTCGGCGTCGAGGGAGCCCGCCTTCGGCCAAGCCGTCCAGCTCCCGATCCCGGTGCCGCCGAAGGGATAGCCGCCGCTGGTGGCGTAGTCGGCGCTGGCGAGGCCGAGGAGGCCGCCGAGCACCAGGGCGTAGACGAAGAGGCCGACCCGCGAGGCGCGGGCGGCGGCCCCCTTCGCGAGCCTGTGCAGGCGCGGGCTGTCCTGCCGGCGCGCGGACTCGCCGGCCATGGGGCCGATGTCGCTCGAGAATGCCATGCGACCGGCCTCAGGGCGTCCCGAAGCCGCCGGAGGCGCGGGCGCCCTCGGCGACGTCGATGGGGGCAAGGCCCGGCGCCCGCATCCGATCCGGAGCGATGGCGCCGGACCGGGCTGGACCAGATTTCCCCGGCTCCGATTTGCCCGGTTCTCCGCTGGCGGCGGAACGGCTGGTCTCGACCGTGCGGAACAGGCCGTTGAGGCTCGACAGCACCTCGAAGGAGCGGCGCGAGAGACGTCCGCCGGTGCTGGCCACCGCCGCGGCGCTGTCGGCCTGGGCCTGGGCCGCCTGGGGCGCGCGGTTGCGGTCGTTGAGGCCGGGGATCGGCTTGATCTCGATGCCCTGATGGGCGGGCGCCATGATCTCGTGCCACGTCATCGCGGGAAGCGAACCGCCGGTCATCTTGTTGGTCGGGCTGTGGTCGTCGTTGCCGTACCAGACGGCGCCGACATAATTGCCGGTGTAGCCGACGAACCACGCGTCGCGGTAGCCGTTGGTGGTGCCGGTCTTGCCCGCGACCTTGACGCCCTCGATCTGGGCTTTGCGCGCGGTGCCTTCCTCGACGACCTTGTTGAGCATGTAGTTCATGTCCGCCGTCACCTGGGACGAGAGCACCTGCACCGGCTTCTCGTCGGCGTGGCGGTAAATCACCTCGCCGCTGGAATTGCGCACTTCGGTGGCGACGTAGGGCTTGGCGAGCCGGCCGCCATTGGCGAACACCGCGAAGCCCGCCGCCTGATCCATCACCGTCACCTCGGTGGCGCCGATCGGCAGGGAGGGCGTGTCGGTCAAGGGCGTCGTGACCCCCATCGCCTTGGCGAGTTGGATCACCTTGGCGCGCCCGGCCTTCGCCGCGTTCCACTCGTGGGTGATGCCCATTCCCTTGCCGATGGCGGTGGTGACCTTGATCGGGATCGTGTTGATCGACTTCGCCACCGCGAGCCACATCGGCTGGCGGCCGGAATAGGAGCGGCCGTAATTCTGCGGGCACCAATTGCCGACGCAGACGGGGGAATCCACCACCATCGTATCCGGCTTGAACAGGCCGGAGGCGAGCGCCGCCGCGTAGACATAGGGCTTGAACGAGGAGCCCGGCTGGCGCAGCGCGTCGGTGGCGCGGTTGAACTGGCTCTCGCCGTAATCCGCTCCGCCGACCATGGCGCGCAGCGCCCCGTCCGGATCGAGGATCACCACGCCGGCCTCGTCCACGTCGTACTGGTCGCCGAGGCGGCGCAGCATGTTCTCCACCGCCTGGTCGGCGGATTTCTGGATGCTGAGGTCGAGCGGCGTCTTGACGGTGAGCACGCGGTCGTTGCGCAAGCGGCCCGCCTCGGCCATGCGCTTCACCTCGCCGAAGGCCCAGTCGAGGTAGTAGTCGGCGGTGATGTCCTTGGTGCGGGTGACCGGGTTCGCGGGGTTGCGCAGCGCAGTCTGGATCTGCCCCTCGGTGACGAATCCGGCCTCGACCATGTTGTGCAGCACGTCCACCGCGCGGCTGCGCGCGGCCGGCAGGTTGACGTTGGGCGAGTATTTGGTCGGCGCCTTGAACAGGCCGGCGAGCATGGCGGCCTCCGCC
>NZ_NKUI01000217.1 GCF_014845115.1 Methylorubrum zatmanii
GCTCAGGTGAGGACGCCCCCCCCCCGGGATGCAGAACCCCCCGGCCACGGATGACGAGGGGTTCCGTCGATGTGGTGCATCGAAAGCCCGGATGAGCCCTGCGAATATATCGGAGCGAGCAGCCTTCGACAAGGAAGGTAGGGCGGATACAGGCAGAACTTGACGACATCGAGGTTAGGCCCAGGGAGACCTACCCGGCGACGGCGGAGAGGCGGACCCGGGGAGAGACCCATCCTAAGACCGGGGAGAGGCGGCAACGGGGGCGGAGAGAGGCAGACCCGGACCCCACGGGGCGGGGACCGGAGGAGGCCTGGGGCCTCCATATGTGGGGGAAATCAGGCATTCGTCGTGGATGTAGAAGACCTTAGCTTGTTGACGGTACGGGTCAGGATTTCATCCATGATCTCCTCGACGCGAGCCCCTTGGGACGCCGGGACCATGAAGCTGTCGTGAACGGGCAAGGCGGGGATGCCGGCCTTCTCGCAGGCTCCCAGGACGCTCACCGCCATGTCGCTGTCGATGCGCATGAGGCCGATGCCGCGATCCGACCCGATGTCCTTGGCGATCGCGGGGTTCCGCTTCTGCACGGCCTTTAGGCAGCCCCAGGTGTAGTCGAGGCCGTGGCCCCAGTCCGGGTTGTGGACGAGGCAGGCAGCGGCCTCGTGGAGCGTACGAGCGTTGAGGGCGACGTTGAGTGCCAACTTCCCGTCGTCCCGATGGTATGTCCCGGTGACGTAGGGATCGTGCCGGAGGACGTGCCCGCGCATAGCGTACAGCAGCGTCGGATGCAGCGCGGTGAAATCGGGCTCGACGAGGACCTCCCCGTTGATGAGGCACTCCCTCCGCCGGGCCTTGGGGAGTTGCTGCCACCAGCCGTACAGCCTCCCGTTTTTGTCGGTGCGGCCGCGGCTGAAGATCCTGCAGACCTCAGCGACGGGCTCGGGCGTCACGGTGGCCCAGCCGGGCGGCCGTCCGCTCCGGTGTCGCCGCTCGCTCCGGGCCCGCACGGTGCGAGTGCCGTGCTCCCAGCCGTCGCCGGTGCCGAGCGCCAGGCGGCTGCCCTGGAGATAGGCGTTGATGCGGGCGACCTGCTTGCGCATGCGCCCGAGCGCCTGGGTCTCCGGCATCGTCACCGGGCGCCCGTCGCCGTCTCTGACGAGCAGGGTGCAGGGGCGGCGCCGGTACTCGAAGGGGGCGTCCTGGAAGAGCCTCAGCAGCTCGGGCGTGGCGCGGTAGCGGGACTGCCGCGGCGTCGCGAGGAGGTGGGAGGCGGGCGCGGCCCGCTCCTCCTCTAGCAACCCCATGGCGACGTGCTCGTCGACGCCGCGCGTGACGCGCTCGTCGACGCCGCGCGTGACGCGCTCGTAGGTATAGGGCAGGCCTTGGTAGCGGTGGGCGTCCTTGTAGAAGGCCTTCCTCCGGCTGAAGGAGATCCACCACGCGTCGGGGGCGGCCGGGCACTCGTCGGCCGCGATGCACGCGGCGGCGAGGACGCTCCTGCGCGCCTGGTCGTAGAGCTTGTCGGAGACGTCCGGAATTCCGGACACTTCCAGGATCGAGGCGGGCACGCCCCAACGAAAGTCTAGGGCGCGGTCGCGCCCGGCAATGTCAGCATCGAGCATCTGCTTCATCCGAGTTCGCGCTCGCGCCGGGCACCACTCCGACGCGCGCGAACATCAGGCTCGACCCGAATTTAGCCTCTGTCCAGCCTCGCTCACCTGAAAAACGAGACCTCTAACCTTCCGAATGCTCGACAAATACAGTGATCCTAGGGGTCGAGGGTTTCGGTGGCCTAGAGCCGTGCCCGAGCG
>NZ_NKUI01000218.1 GCF_014845115.1 Methylorubrum zatmanii
CGCGACGAAGGTGATCAGGCGCTCATGCGGGCCGTTCTCGGGGCGGAGCCGGTCGAAGGCGGCGCAGAGCCCCTTCACCACCGCGAGATTGTTGCGCACCGAGCGCCCGCCAAGCAGGTAGGTCTCGCCGACCCGGCCGCGCTCCAGCACCGCCACGAGGCCGCGGGCATGGTCCTCGACATGGATCCAGTCGCGCTCGTTGAGGCCGTCGCCGTAGACCGGCAGCGGCTTTCCTTCGAGCGCGGCCAGGATCATCAGCGGGATCAGCTTCTCGGGGAAGTGGCGCGGCCCGTAATTGTTGGAGCAGTTCGTCACCAGCACCGGCAGGCCGTAGGTCTCGTGCCACGCGCGGGCGAGATGGTCGGAGGCCGCCTTCGAGGCCGAGTAGGGCGAGCGCGGATCGTAGCGGCTCTCCTCGGTGAAGAAGGCGTCCGGCGGCAGCGAGCCGTAAACCTCGTCGGTCGAGACATGGAGGAAGCGGAAGCGCGCCTTGGCCTGGTCGGACAGGCTCTCCCAATGGGTGCGGGCCCCGTCGAGCATCACCTGGGTGCCGATCACGTTGGTGCGCACGAAGGCACCCGGATCGGTGATCGAGCGGTCGACATGGCTCTCGGCGGCCAGATGCATCACCGCGTCGGGCTTGAACGCGGCATAGAGGGCGTGGACGCGGGCCGGATCGCAGATATCGGCCTGTTCCAGGCGGTGGTTGGGATTGTCCGAGAGCGGGGCCAGGGAAATCGGGTTG
>NZ_NKUI01000219.1 GCF_014845115.1 Methylorubrum zatmanii
CTCCCGCATAGCTCCCGTGCGGGCGCTTCCAGTTGTAGCGGAACAGGAAGGCGGGCAGTTCCGCGCCGCGCTGCTGCGAGGTGTCGTAGGCGCGGGCGTAAGCCCATTCGCGCAAGGACGTCTGGACGAAGCGCTCGGCCTTGCCGTTGGTTTTCGGCGTGTAGGGCCGGGTCCGCTTGTGGCGGATGGTCAGGCGCCGCAACGCCTTGGCGTAACGCCTGGATTTGAAGGCCGGCCCATTGTCGGTCATCACACGCTCGAGCGCGATGCCGTGGCGGCGGAAGAAGCGAAGCGCGTTGAAGAGGAAGGCGAGGCAGGAGCCGCGCTGCTCGTCCGGGTGGATCTCGGAATAGGCCAGCCGTGAATGGTCGTCGATGGCCAGATGCAGGTACTCCCAGCCGATGCCGCGGCCCGAGCTCTGCCGGGCGCGGTCGCCGGTGATGCGATGGCCCGCGCGTTCGAAGCGGCCGAGCTTCTTGATGTCGATGTGGATCAACTCGCCCGGCTTGTCGCGCTCGTATCGCTGGACAGGCACAGGCGGTTCGAGGTCGCGCATGCGGCTCAGGCCGGACCGGCGCAACACCCGGCTCACGGTGGCGGGCGAGACGGCGAGATCACGGGCGATCTGCACGCCGGTCAGGCGCTGACGGCGCAAGGTCACGATGGCTTCCTGGGTCGCGACCGGGGTCGGGCGGTGCAGCGTGTGAGGCCGCGAGGAGCGATCCTGCAGTCCGGCGGCTCCTTCGGCCTCGAAGCGGGCCACCCATTTGCCCACCGTCTTGAGGCACACGCCCATCGTCTCGGCCACCGCCTTCGCGGCTGAGTCCGCTCTGGGCCAGCCGCACAAGGCGCTCTCGACCCGAGGGCGTCAAACGCGCATTCTGGTGGATGTTCATCCGGTCGCTCCGAGATCGCTGAAGCCCCGCAACTCCAGCGTCCTCGGTTCAGGCCGGATGAACAACCTCCTGAAAGCTCACACCTAGCTGTCCATGAGCGAATGGCCTATCGCCTCTCGATGCGCAAAGTGGGCTTCGATCCGCGCTCCTCGCTCGCCCCAATGCTGTGCTTCTCCCTGCTCGGCTCTGGCAGCACATTTGCCATTGGCTTAAGAGGCGCTGCCTTGACTTCGCTGCGTTGAGCCGTCCTACGACCCATCGTGTGCCAGGGGTAAGAGCTTGACCCGCGGAGTTGAGAGCGATGCGCATTCTGGTGACGGGCGGCTGCGGCTTCATCGGCTCCGCGCTGGTGCTGCATCTGGTGCAGGATCTCGGCCACGAGGTGCTCACCCTCGACGCGCTGACCTATGCTGCCAACCCGATTTCCCTGGCCC
>NZ_NKUI01000022.1 GCF_014845115.1 Methylorubrum zatmanii
TGTAGGACGGGACCTCAGTGATATGCCGAGCGCGGGGAGGGTGCCGGCTGAGTTAGACCTCCCGCCTCGATACGCCGCCTTCAACACACCGTCGTCACCCAATCTCCCGCATAGCTCGTCTTCGCATAGCCGGAGCTTACCGAGTTGGTGACGTGCGGTGTGCCGCCGAACTCCTCAGCAAGCTGCGACCGCGGCTGTTGGCGATCATCGCTGCGACGTCCGAGCTGCCAAGGCGCATAGCGATGGCGTGCCGGAGACGGCCCACGTCGAGATGTCGATTGAGGCAGGTCGGATCTGGAGATCAACGATCATCGGAAGCCGAAGAGCGGCCAATGGAATTGCGTCCTGTCATGTACGACTGCACGATTTCGATTACGATCTCGCGGCCTGCGCATCGTATGACCGCAGAAACCTGATGAAAGCCGTCAATTGCGGTGGAGGGCTGCGGCGGCCAGGATAATAGAGCATGTAGCCCTCTTCCTCGGCCGTCCATTCCGGGAACAAGTCGACGAGCTGGCCGGCGGCGAGTCGCGCCTCGACCATGTCTCTGAGGACATAGGCAATGCCGAGCCCGCCTAGCGCGGCTTCAACCATGAGAACCATCCGGTCGAGCGTGAGCTGCCCAGGCACATCAAATTCAAGCTGATCGTCGCCGCGCGAGAACTCCCACATGTACCGGCGTCCGTCGGGTATCCGGATGCGGATGCAGCGGTGAGTCATGAGATCGGTCGGATGCTCGGGGCGGCCGCGTTGCTCGATGTAGGCGGGCGAGGCTACGGCGATCCAGCGGAGAGGCTTGCCGAACCGCACGCCGATCATGTCGCCCGGGACGGTCTTGCTCAGCCGGATGCCGGCATCGCATCCCCGTGCGACGACATCGATGAGGCGTTCTTCATGATGCAGCTCGAGCTCGACCAGCGGGTGACGCAGTTCGAACGCCGGGATGATCTCCGACAGTAGATAGAGCGCTGCTGATAAAGGCGCGTTGATTCGAAGGACTCCCCGAACGTGGTCGTCTCCGCGGATCGGTGCTGCAAGCGCCTCCCCCAGCCCGGAAACGAAAGGCTCGATCTTCGCCAGAAAGGCAGCACCTTCGGACGTTACGGCAACGCTTCTGGTCGTCCGATTGAAGAGGCGAAATCCAAGACCTTTCTCGAGCGACGTCATCGCGTGGCTGAGGGTCGAGGGTGCGAGATCGAGCCGTTTGGCCGCCTCGCGGAAGCTGCCGGTCTCGGCGATGCAGAGGGCGATGCGGAGATCTTTCAGGTCCGGTTCCGGCATAGGTGCTCTTCTTCGAACAGGCTGTGCGAGATTGTTGGTATTTTTCTTTCAATGCGACAAGTCCATGTTTGCGTGGCGGACCGATCGCGGGAGCCCGTCACTCAGAAGGAGCAGATCATGTCAGTCCGCAACGAGCCCAATCTAAGAGCAGATGATCCCACCCTGTCGCAGCGTGCGCGCGAGCTTATTCGGATCGGCGAGATCGGTATCGCCCGCGAGAATGCGGCCGAGATGAGCAAATTCTTCCACCCCGATTTCCGCTTCTACGGTCCCGACGGCGTCGCGTTGACGCGCGAAGAGCTTTGGGACTTCTTCGCGGCGTGCCGGGCGGCATTCGATGATTTTGCAGTCACACGGCAGCAGATCTTCGAAGATGGGCAATATCTCGGCGCTCGCACGACCTTTTCAGGCGTCTTCGTCAGGCCGTTCACGGCTTCGCCCATTGGAACGATCCAGCCCAGCGGCAAGCCGATGTTCTTCAACATCAACAACGTCTTCGGCTACGCACCCGACGGGGCTCTGATCGAGGAATGGGCGCAATACGACAGCCGCCTGTTTCTGGAGCGGCTCGGCGTCCGGCTTATTCCGGCCGGCGTAACCCTGTCCGGAGGCCTTTCCGAAGATGCAACGCGGCGGCCATCACCTCGAGCCGGCGAGCAATCTGCCGGCTTGAGCGAATGGTTAGGACGCGATGACGAGATCCGTGCTTCGCGGATGAGAACAGCGATGTCGCCGGGAGGTTCTTCTGAAGACTGATGCCCTTCACGTCCCCACAACCGGCTCCTTCTGAGCGACTGTTGAGAGTGCCAGTTCGACGATGGGGCGCAGTTCCTCCATCGTCGCTCCGTCCCTCGCCTGCATCGAAAGGCCTTGGAGGATCGTGACTAGGTAGCGCGCAAGCTCTTGGGCGTCCGCTGGCGACAACCAACGGAGAAGACTCGTCTCGATCGCCCGCCGGAAAGCCGCTCGGCGATCGGCAAGCGCTTGGGCCACCTCTCGATTGTCAGGATGGGACACGATCATCCCGTTCGAGATCAGACATGCCCTACCGTGCTTGGTGACGTTCTCCGCGGCCGTTTCCAACAAGCCGCGAGCCCACTCCCCCGGCGTCGCCGCGCTGGCCAGCCTCTCCAGATCGAGGCCTGCTTCACTGCGTTGATAGAGCGCCACCGCCTCCGCGAACAGGCCGGCCTTACTACCGAACGCATGATAGAGGCTCGGCGGCGCCACCCCGATCGCGGCCGTAAGGTCGGCGATCGAGACGCCCTCGTAGCCGCGAGCCCAGAACAGGTCCAACGCGGTCCGCACCGCAGCTTCACGTTCGAAGCTGGCCGGTCGACCGCCAGAGCTGCGCCTATCTTTTTTACTGGTCACTAAAAAATAGCCTTGCTGAATTCCTAGCCTAGCATATATAGCGACCACTAAACAACGCAAGGGCGTGGACATGCTTTCGAGACGAGAACTCCTGGCAGGCTCTCTGTCGGTTGCGGCGGCGATCGGCACGCTGATCCCGGGTAATGGCATCGCCGCTGGCACGGCGCAGCCGGTCGGCAAGCCAATCGCTGTCCGGACCAAGGATAACCTGACCCTGTCCGCCATGAGCTACGGTGCGGCGTCGGCTCTCCCCATCATCTTTGTCCACGGTCTCAGCCAGAGCCGACTCTCATGGGACCGGCAGATCGACGTAGATCTCGCACAATACCGCCTGATCACCTTCGATCTGCGGGGGCATGGCGATTCCGACAAGCCGACCGAGCCCGAAGCCTATGCCGATGGCGCTCGCTGGGCCGACGACCTCGCAGCCGTCATCGAGCAAACCGGTTCGCAACGTGTCGTGCTCGTCGGCTGGTCGTTCGGCGGCCTGGTGATCGGGCATTATTTACGGCGCTATGGCGCCGGCGCCGTCGCGGGCATCAACTTGGTCGACGCGGTGACCTCGTTCGATCCGCAGTTCCGGACCGAGGAGTCCGCCTATTGGGGGGTGCGACTTGCCTCGCCGGACCTCGAAGTACGCTCCGAAGCAATCGCACACTTTCTCTCACTGTGCTTCTCCACCTCCCCCTCCAAGTCCGAATTCGATCGCATGCTCGCCTACAACGGGATGGTTCCACGGGCCGTCCACCTAGGCTTGGGGAAAATCGAGGTGAACGGCCTAGACGAGGGCTACGCGCGCGTTCCCCGCATCCTGCTGACGCACGGTGCGCGCGACGCGCTCGTGCTGCCGGGCATGTCGCATCGCATGCTCGCCGTGAACCCTAGGTCGAACCTGTCGATCTACCCAGAGGCTGGACACTCACCCTTCTACGAGGACGCCGCGCGCTTCAACCGCGAACTGGCGGCCTTCTCGACTATCACCGCCAGCAGAAAGGCAACACCATGATCCTGAAAACCTACACTCGCATCTTCACGACAGACCTCGAAGGCACCGTGGCAACACTCAAGGCAGTGCACGGCACCGAGCCGCATTTCAGGCTCGACTTCGCCCCTTGGACGCTCGTCGGCATTGGCGACGTACTCGCGGTCGGCGGAACCGACGAGGAGTTGGAGCCGATCCGCGGCAGTCTCGGTCCCTGGATCGTGGAGGACATCGACGACGCGAAGAGAAAGCTCCTGGCGAACGGCGCATCCGTTGTGCGCGACATCGAGGACGTTCCGACCGGACGCATGATGTACATGAAGCACGCCGACGGCAGCGTGGTCGAATACGTCCAGTGGACGCCCGAACTCGCCGAAAAACACATCTTCGCACCGCTGCGGGCCGGTACGCCTGCGTCCCAGATCTGAACGGCCGGAGAGACGTCATGCTGCTGTACCAGTTCCGCAAGGGCACCAACCCGCGCCGCGTTATCATCTATTTGTCCGAGAAGGGCATCGACGTTCCGCGCTACGAACTCGACTATGAAAACAAGGAGCACCGCTCGGCCGAGTACCTTGCCCTGAATCCTGCCGGCAGGGCGCCTACGCTCGTCACAGACGACGGGCTGGCGATCACCGACTCGGCCGCCATTGTCGAATATCTCGAAGAGCTGCATCCCGATCATCCGATGATCGGCACCGATGCACGCTCGCGTGCCCGCGTCCGCTCACTCGAACGTCTAGCGGCCGATCTCGTTGGGCGTGGCCAGCTTTGGCTTTGGAACCGGACCAATGCCTTTCCTGGCAAGGAGCCGGCACCGTCACCTGAGGCTGCGGATCGGATATTCCGCTACGTCGCAGAGATACTGGGAGTGCTGGATAAGGAGATCGGCGAAAACCCGTTCCTCGCCGGCGCCACGCCCACCATCGCAGACTTTACCGCCTTCCCGATCTTCCAGACGGCGCGCGAGCGGTTCGACCTACCCTTCGGCGATGACCATCCGCGGCTGGAGAGCTGGTACCGGCGGTTTCGCTCTCGGCCGAGCGCGGACTACTGAGAGGGCACCTTATGCAACGCCGAAGTTCCGTAGACCGCGTGATTGTCTTCATCCTGGTGTTCGCCGCAGTCTACCCATTGGTCACCGTGCTGTCGTATCTGATGCAGGCTGTCACCCCGGCCTGGGGCCTGTGGCAACGCAATCTGGTCATCGTTCCAATGATCGTCACAGCGATGATGTTCGTCATCATCCCAGCCATTAATCGGCTTCGCCGCTAAAGCGGCTTGCCCGATAGGTGACCCGTCCAGGACCAAGGGGATGGCCCGTCCCATCAACAGCGCCGTCAATCGACCGGGACGCCAAGCCTGCCGCGATCGGGCTGGGTTTTAGACGGAATGGCGTACCCAGTTTCGGTTCGCCAAGGCGGGATCGCCGAGACCGGGAGGTGATCTTAGTGACCATCCCCAGTCCTCTATAGGCAAAAGGCCGTGCCAGTGCGACAGCGACCTCTTGAACAGCCAATCCACTAAACTAAATCATGAATTGCCGGCCGCCCATTTGGGGGCGGCATGTCGAGCGGATGCAATAGTATCCGGCGGCAGAACAACTTGTACCCATGTTGCTCAATGGAGGATGTGGCTATGAGAACCACTTTCGACTTTACTCCCCTGTTCCGGTCGAGCATCGGATTCGACCGAATGCTGAACGCGCTCGAAGCTGCGAGCCGCGTCGAGAGCATCGACAACTGGCCTCCTTATGA
This sequence comes from Methylorubrum zatmanii, assembly GCF_014845115.1. GTDB lineage: Bacteria > Pseudomonadota > Alphaproteobacteria > Rhizobiales > Beijerinckiaceae > Methylobacterium > Methylobacterium zatmanii. The sequence goes on from NZ_NKUI01000022.1 coordinate 5,395, forward strand.
CATCGCCAAGCTTGGCGAGGACGACTACCGCATCACCATGGCGGTGGCCGGCTTCTCTCAGGACGAGCTGACCATCACCCAGGAGCAGAACATGCTCATGGTGTCGGGTCAGAAGCCGGGCGAGGATAACAGCCAGTATCTGCATCGCGGCATTGCCTGGCGCGCTTTCCAGCGCCGCTTCGAACTGGCCGACCATGTCAAGGTCGCAGGCGCCAGCCTCGTCAATGGTCTGCTGACGATCGATCTCAAGCGCGAGATTCCCGAAGAGATGAAGCCGCGCCGGATCGAGATCACAGCCGGCAAGGCGCTGCCCAAGGTCGAGACAAGGCAGATCGAGGCCGAGAAGCTGGCGGCCTGACGCCGCTCCCTCAGCGCGATTCGCGCACGGCGCCGGGCACTCCCCGGCGCCGACGGGAAAGCATTGTCAATCGAACGAACAGAAAGGAGAAGAACAATGAGTGTCCGTGATTTGATCCCCTGGGGCCGCAGCAACGGCAATCAGGTTCCCAGTGTCTTGCGCGATGGCGATCGTGATCCGTTCCTCTCACTGCATCGCGAGGTGAATAGGCTGTTCGACGACGTCTTCCGCGGCTTCGGTTCGAACCTGCCTTCTCTCGTGGGAGCTTCCGCCTTCAGCGGCGGTTGGCCGAACGTGGAGATCTCCGACGGCGAGAAAGAAATCAAGGTGACCGCCGAAGTGCCCGGCCTGGAGGAGAAGGACATTGAAGTCCTGCTCGACGATGGGGTGCTGACGTTGAAGGGCGAGAAGCGCTCCGAAACGGAGGACAAGGACCGTCAATTCTCCGAGCGCTTCTATGGCCGCTTCGAGCGCCGCATCCCGCTCGGCTACGAGGTCAAGGACGACAAGGTCGACGCGCGGTTTAGGAACGGCGTGCTGACCGTGACCTTGCCCAAGAGCGAGAAGGCGCAGTCGCAGGTCAAGCGTATCGCCATCAAGAGCTGACGCATGGCAGGGGCCGGCGGCGGGCCATCTGGCCGCCGTCGGCCGCATCCTTCGCCAGAGAGGGAGGGATGAACGATGGAGACGACGAGAAAGATCAACGAGTCAACCAGAACACCAATTCCGCAGGGGTGGCCGTCGAACGATAACCGGCACAAGCCCCTTTCGATGGGGCGCTCGGTCTTCCCGGACGACGCGGTTGCGCGCATCTACAAGCCGTCCCGCGCGGTGACGACCTCCAGTATGGCCCGCACGAAGGGCTGGCGACTTGTGTTCGAACGGCGCACCGCGCCCTTCATCGAACCGCTTATGGGCTACATCGGCGGCGACGATACGCTGACCCAAATCGAGCTCAACTTCCCGACACTGCGGTCGGCCATCCGCTACGCCGAACGGCAGGGCCTCCCTTATGTCGTCCGGCAGCCGAGCAGGCAGAGCAGAAGCAGCCCCCGCGGGCGCGTCAGCGAGACGCCTGCGCGGAGCGGCGGCTCAACGCAGGCCTTCTCCGACGCCACGCTCGATCGGCTCGGGCTTTCAGACCTTCAGGACAGCTATGGATACGCCCTCGATGGCGCGGTGAACCGCAACGACCCGTCCGGCCCGGAAAACTGGTCAACCCCTATGGCCGTGGTGGGCGATCCGACGCTGACGCTGGATGCCAAGCGGTCGATCCTGATGAACTGGGCTTGGACCGAATACCTGATCGACCAAGCGACCAACGAAGGCATGCCTGAAAACAGCCGGCCATCGCGCCTCGACGAGGTCGAGCAGGCGCTGCTCGCGCTCGAAAGCGTGGCTGCCGACCGGGATGATTCAGGCGCACGCAGGGCGGCGTGAGGTGCAGCGATGGACCCGCATGTCGTCTTCGATTGCCAGAAGGTTCTGCCGAACAGGTTCGCTCTGACGCTTGCTGCTGCCGCCCGAAGCCGGGCGCTCGGTCGGGGTGCCGAGCCGCGGCTCGATCCGAATCATGCCAGCGTGAGCGACCTTGCGCTGCATGAGATCGCGGCGGGCATGTTCACGCGAAACGAACTTGCCCCGTTCCTGCCCGGAGAGGGCGGAAGGCCGTCTCTTCCGCCACCCGATCCCGATTCCCAGCTTGGCGGCGGCGGCCGCGAACGTGCCGCCGCCGCACCCGCCTCCCGCTCACGGGAGACGGTTCATTGATGACGCAAGGCAACTGACAAGGAGAAATGAACGATGCTGAAATCTCTGTCTTCCAATAACCGGATAGCGTTCGATGTCGTCAATATCGTCGCCGGTCTCGGTCTGCTGCTGTCGCCCTGGTATCTCGGCTACGCGAACGAAACCTATGCTGCATGGAATGCCTGGATCGTTGGCGCTGCCGTGGCGCTGATTGCGGTTGCCGCGCTCTCGGCGTTCCATCAGGTCGAGGAATGGGCCAACGCCGCGCTCGGCCTCTGGGCGGTGATCGCACCGTGGGTACTCGGCTTCTCGGCCGTGACGGCCGCGATGTGGGCCCATGTGATCGCCGGGCTTGTCGTCGCCGTCCTCGCAGCCGTCAGCCTCTGGTTCACGACAAACCGTCCCTTCTCGACAGCATAACGTCACAACTTGGCCCGGCTTCCGGCCGGGCCATTTTGATGCCCTCCGTCTGACCTCAGGCGGAAAGGAGGAAATAACGTCTGGTCAAAACGGAGATCGCTTATGTTCAGGAACATTACAGCCCTGCGTCCAGCCATAATCACGTTCTGCGCAACCCTTGCCTTCGTGGGAGGATTGCCGCCCGTCGCAATCGGACAGACCGTTCCGGGCATTGCAGGAGAGCTTCCCACCCTTGCCCCCGTGCTCGAACGGGTGACGCCGGCGGTCGTCAACATCTCGGTCGTCTCGGAAACGCCCGCGACGTCCAATCCACTCTACAATGATCCGTACTTCCGGCGGTTCTTCGATCTTCCCGAAGCGCCGCCAGCGCGGCAGCGCATGAGCGCCGGTTCCGGCGTGATCGTCGACGCGGCCAAAGGCCATGTGCTCACCAACCATCATGTGGTTGCCAACGCCCGCGAGATCACGGTCACGCTGAAGGACGGACGCCGCCTGCGCGCCGAGCTTGTCGGCTCGGATCAGGCGACGGACATCGCGCTCCTCAAGGTCGAGAGCAGCAATCTCGTCGCGCTTGAGGTCGGCGATTCCGACCGTCTCAAGGTCGGCGACTATGTGGTCGCCATCGGCAATCCCTTCGGCCTCGGGCAGACGGTCACCTCCGGCATCGTCAGCGCGCTCGGCCGCAGCGGCATCAGCAATGAGGGCTACGAGGACTTCATCCAGACCGACGCCTCGATCAATCCGGGCAACTCCGGCGGCGCGCTGGTGACACTGGACGGCAGACTGGTCGGCATCAACACGGCGATCCTCAGCCCGGCAGGCGGCAACATCGGCATCGGCTTCGCGGTGCCCAGTAGCATGGCGGTTTCCGTCATGAACCAGTTGATTGAGCATGGTGAGATCCGGCGTGGCAAGCTGGGCGTCGGCATCCAGGACCTCACGCCCGACCTTGCGGAGGCGCTCAAGCTCGGGGAGCTTCGCGGAGCGGTAATAGCCAATATCGAACCTGGCTCGCCGGCGGAACGAGCCGGACTGCAAGTTGGTGACGTGGTCACCACCGTCGATGGGCGTCCCGTTCACGGCGCCACGGACCTCAGAAACCGCATTGGCCTGACACCTGCCGGCACCGCGATCCGCCTAGCGATCAAACGGGGTGATGCCGAGCAGACCGTGAGCGTTACGATCGCTGCGGAGACTGGCATATCCGCTGACCTATCCGGTACGCCGCTCGATGGGGCCCGGATGCGGAATGCTTCCCGGTCCGAGGCGCAGCAAGCTGGAGCCGATGGGATCGTGATCGAAAGCATCCTTCCCAGCAGTCCGGCAGCACGGGCCGGCCTTCGAGCAGGCGACGTGATCGTGGCGGTCAACCGATCGCCGGTCTCTTCCGTCGCGGAATTGCGCAGCGCCGTGGCCGGCCAGCGCACGATACTAGCGCTGGAACTGATCCGCGATGGCGGCAGATTTCTTCTGGTTGTGAGATAGCCGGGCGGGGTCATGATGGAAATGAACAAGAAAACGCAGTTCAACATCTGGTACTGGATCGCCGCCTTCTTCATCCTCATGGCCTTCCAGTACTTGTTCACGGCGGCCACGCAGGTGGCGCAGATCCCCTATAGCCAGTTCGAGACTTATCTCGGACAGGGTCGGATAGCGGAAGTGGCGGTATCGGACCGCTTCATCCAGGGAAGGTTCAAGGAGCCGGTGGAAGGCCGGCCAATGTTCATCACCACCCGCGTCGAGCCCGACTTCGCGCGACAACTCCAGGAGCGAGGCGTCGTGGTCACTGGACAGATCGAGAGCACTTTTCTGCGTGACCTGCTGTCATGGGTGGTGCCGGTCCTGCTGTTCATCGGCATCTGGATGTTCATGCTGCGGCGCGTGGGCGGTGGCATCGGCGGCGGGCTGATGCAGATCGGAAAGTCCAAAGCCAAGGTCTACGTCCAGTCCGACACCGGAGTGACCTTCGCGGATGTGGCAGGCGTCGACGAAGCCAAGTACGAACTCAAGGAGATCGTCGACTTCCTGAAAGACCCGCAGGGCTATGGCCGCCTCGGTGGGCGCATGCCGAAAGGCATCCTGCTAGTCGGCCCGCCCGGCACGGGCAAGACCCTGCTAGCGAGGGCCGTGGCGGGCGAGGCGGGCGTACCATTCTTTTCGATCTCCGGTTCCGAGTTCGTGGAGATGTTCGTCGGTGTCGGCGCCGCGCGCGTGCGCGACCTCTTCGAGCAGGCCCGCGCCAAGGCCCCGGCCATCATCTTCATCGACGAACTCGACGCGCTCGGCCGCGCCCGCGGCATCGGCCCGATGGCTGGCGGCCACGACGAGAAGGAGCAGACGCTCAACCAACTCCTCGTCGAGCTGGACGGATTCGATTCCTCGACCGGTCTCGTGCTGCTTGCCGCCACCAACCGCCCGGAAATCCTCGACCCGGCGCTGCTGCGCGCTGGCCGCTTCGACCGGCAGGTGCTGGTCGACCGGCCTGACAAGGCTGGCCGCGTGCAGATCCTGAACGTGCATCTCAAGAAGGCTAGGCTCGCCCTGGATGTCGAGCCGGAGAAGATCGCGGCGCTCACCCCCGGCTTCACCGGCGCCGACCTCGCCAATCTGGTCAACGAGGCGACGCTGCTTGCGACCCGCCGCAAGGCCGACGCCGTGACGATGGACGACTTCAACAATGCGGTGGAGCGCATCGTCGCCGGCCTTGAAAAGCGCAACCGGCTGCTCAATCCGAAAGAGCGCGAGATCGTCGCCTATCACGAGATGGGGCATGCCCTGGTGGCGATGGCGCTGCCGGGCGTCGATCCGGTCCACAAGGTCTCGATCATCCCGCGCGGCATCGGCGCGCTGGGCTACACCATCCAGCGGCCGACCGAGGACCGCTTCCTGATGACGCTCGAAGAATTGCAGGACAAGATGGCCGTGCTCCTCGGCGGCCGCGCGGCGGAAAAGATCGTGTTCGGCCACCTCTCCACCGGCGCCGCGGATGACCTCGCCAAGGTCACCGACATCGCCCGTGCCATCGTCACGCGCTACGGCATGTCGGAGAAGCTCGGCCATATTGCGCTGGAGAAGGACCGGCGCTCATTCCTCGCCACCGACCAGCCATATTATGGCCCGCAGGAACGCACCTATTCGGACGAGACGGCCGCCGCCGTCGACAACGAAGTACGCCGGATAGTCGACGAGACCTTCGAGCGAACCCTCGGCCTGCTGACCGAACGCCAGGATCTGCTGGAGCGGACCGCCCGCCGTCTCTTGGAGAAAGAGACGCTGAACGAGACGGAAATTCGACAGCTTGTCGATGAGAAGGAAGGTTTCGCCACCCGGACTGGAAGTGTCGCGACGGGAATCTAATCCTGTTCAATCATGGAAGAGACTGAATGGGCCAAGTGGGATTCTGGCCAAAGACCCTACCTCGCGTAGAATCCCACTCTCAGGTCAGCAGGTTATGGACCATCGTCAAACCCGCCTATGTGGCGCCGCCTGTATCCGGCATCCCGATGCGCGAGCGTGGGGGCTTTTCTCGCTACAAGCTCAATGCAACCTCTTGCGTGCAGTAGCGTGAGACATCGCGTTTGAGCGATCCCGAGAGTGCTCCGGCGTGCGGGACGCCTCGATGAGAACCGCCTCACGCACAACGAGCCGCAGGAGGCGAATATGACAGACAGCAGGTTTCTGACGCCGGAGGAAGTGGTGGACCGCTATCGCGGCGGTGTTTCGCTTGGCACCCTACGAAACTGGCGAACGAAGCGTATTGGCCCCTCGTTCATCAAGATCGGAAAGGCCGTCCTCTATCCGGTGGAGGAGCTTGAGGATTTGGACAAAAGAAATAGAGTGCCTTGCAGTGCCTCTGAGCGACTCATTGAGTCTGCGCGTGATCGAGCGTGATGATCACACTGAATCACGTTGGACCGCCCCCAGTTAGCGGCTCCACCTACGCCCAAGAGGCAAACTTTACAAGCGATATCAATAGGTTATGGGAGCCTTTAGGGTGGCCCACAACCACCCGTCCGGCGATCCGACGCCGTCGCAGGCCGACATCCGCATGACGCGGGACATCGTCTCGGTGCTCGATCCGCTCGGCGTCGTGGTGCACGACCACGTCATCCTCGGCCGCGACGGGCATGCGAGCCTGAAGGCGCTCAAGCTGATCTGATCCGTCCCCGCTCGATCCAAGCGGTCACCGGATCGGCAAGCCCGCGCGGCGCTTGAGCGACGTCGGCCTCCGCCATCCCGGAGGGATGGCCGGATGGCGTATGGGGCCGAGCCGCGTCCCGTCGCGATCCGGCAACGCGACGTTGCGGGAGGGATGGGCCCGCGGTCGAGCTCCGCTACATCCATGGCAAAGTGTTGGGAAAACCCGTCGACGCGGGGGTTGCCGCCAGCCACGGTCCGGCGGACGGCTTGCCACGGCAGGTTGAGGGCATGCAGGACGGAGGGGCCGCGGCGAACTCCCGGGTGGCCTGCCTCTTGCTCCGGTCGGACGAGACATGTCGGACGAGACATCAGGGGGAATCGCGCGGATGGCGCACACGGCGTTCGATGAGATGAATGGCGGAGGGCAGGGTCATCCCGCCTCGGCCCCGTCCGATCCGGCCAGCGTGCGGGAGGCCTATGACATCCTCAAGGCCTGGCTCGACAAGACGCCGCCGGAGCATTTCAACACGCGCCGCAGCCAGGCCGAGATGCTGTTCCGGCGCATCGGCATCACCTTCGCGGTCTATGGCGCGAACGAATCGACCGAGCGCCTGATCCCGTTCGACATCATCCCGCGGGTGCTGACCAAGCCGGAATGGGATTTCCTGGAGCGCGGCCTCAAGCAGCGCGTCACCGCCCTCAACGCCTTCATCAACGACGTCTACGGCGCCGAGGAATGCATCAAGGCCGGGATCATCCCGCCCGACCTCGTCTACCGCAATCCGCATTACCGCATGGAGATGCGGGCCTTCGACGTGCCGCACGACCTCTACGTCCATATCGCCGGCATCGACATCGTCCGCACCGGCGAGAACGACTTCTTCGTGCTGGAGGACAATGCCCGCACCCCCTCCGGCGTCTCCTACATGCTGGAGAACCGTGAGGTGATGATGCGGCTCTTCCCCGAGCTGTTCTCCCGCCACCGCGTCGCCCCGGTCGAGAACTACCCCGATGCCCTGCTCGCGACCCTGCGCAGCCTCGCGCCCACCTCCGCGACTCGCGATCCGACCGTGGTTCTGCTCACCCCCGGCCGCTATAATTCCGCGTTCTACGAGCACTCGTTCCTGGCCGATAAACTCGGCGTGGAGCTGGTGGAGGCGAGCGATCTCTTCACCAAGGACGAGATCGTCTACATGCGCACGACCGAGGGGCCGCGCCGCGTCGACGTGATCTACCGCCGCCTCGACGACGATTTCCTGGATCCTCTCGTCTTCCGCCCGGACTCGGTCCTGGGCGTGCCCGGCCTGATGAATGCCTACGAGCGCGGGAACGTCACGCTGTCCAACGCGGTCGGAACAGGCATTTCCGACGACAAGGCCGTCTACAGCTACATGCCGGAGATCGTGAAATTCTTCACCGGCGAGGAGCCGATCCTGCACAACGTGCCGACCCATCGCTGCCGGGAGAAGGAGGCCTTCTCCTACGTGATGGACAACCTGAAGGACCTCGTGGTGAAGGAGGTCAACGGTTCGGGCGGCTACGGCATGCTGGTGGGGCCGCACGCGACGCGCCGCGAGATCGACGAGTTCGCCAAGAAGCTGCGCCACGCACCCGACAACTTCATCGCCCAGCCGACGCTCTCGCTCTCCACCTGTCCGACCTTCGTCGCCTCCGGTGTCGCGCCGCGCCACGTCGACCTGCGCCCGTTCGTGCTGGCCGGCGCCGACGAGATCCGCATCGTGCCGGGCGGCCTGACTCGCGTTGCCCTGAAAGAGGGCTCGCTCGTGGTCAATTCCAGCCAAGGTGGCGGCACCAAAGACACCTGGGTGCTCGATGCTTGAGCATTTCGCCTTATCGATTTGCACTCTTGAGGTGAGCCGGAGGGTGGCGGTGCCGAGATATCGCGCAACTGCCGCCCCGGTCGTCATCGCGCTTGCGAGCTGAGCCCATGCTGTCCCGGACTGCCGACAATCTCTACTGGCTCTCGCGCTACGCAGAGCGGGCGGATTTCCTCGCCCGCATCCTCGACGCGGCCCTGCGCCTTGCCGCCCTGCCGTCGAGCTATGGCGGCCGCACCTCGAACGAATGGGCCTCCGCGCTGTCCTCGGCGGGCGATCCCGAGCTGTTCAAGACCCTCTACGACACCGCCAACGAGCACACGGTCTGCAACTTCCTGGCCTTCTCGCCCCACAATCCGTCCTCGATCCGCTCCTGCATCGCCACGGCGCGGGAGAATGCCCGCTCGATCCGCACGGCGCTCACCACCGAGATGTGGGACACGATCAACGGCGCGTGGCTGGAGCTGCGCTCCTACGAAGGGCGGGATCTCAGCCGGGACGAATTCACTCAGTTCCTGGACTGGGTGAAGCGGGTCTCGCTCACCTTCGACGGCTCGGCCTACCGGACGATGCTGCGTAACGACGCCTATTGGTTCACCCGGGCCGGCACGGCCATCGAGCGGGCGGACAACACCGCCCGCATCCTCGACGTGAAGTACCAGATCCTGCTGCCGGCTTCGGAGCGGGTCGGCGGCAGCCTCGATTACTTCCAGTGGACCACGATCCTGCGCGAGGTCTCGGCCTTCAACGCCTATCACTGGGTCTATCGCGAGAGCATCAAGCCGCTGCTGGTGGCCGACCTGCTGATCCTCAACACCGAGATGCCGCGCTCCCTGGCGAGCTGCTACCGAATGCTGGTCGAGCATCTCGACCTGATCGCCGACGCCTATGGCCGCCGGGGCGAGAGCCAGCGGCTCGCGAGCAACATGCGGGCGAAGCTCGCCGGTGCCGATATCGACCGGATCTTCACCTCCGGGCTCCACGAGTTCATCCAGGGTTTCATCACCGAGAATAACGGGCTCGGCGCGGCGATCAGCGAGCAGTATCTGGTGTGACGGGCGGGGCCGGCTCCGGCCGGCCCAGATCTCCGGCGCGACGACGCCGTCTCGCTTGGAAAAGTCCGCCGTGCCAACGCTTTGGGCATCGCTCCCGATTTTCAAACCGGCGCCGGTGCCCTAGCTTGGCCCGACTCGTCCCGGCAGGATCAAGGCATGCGCATCCGGATCGTCCACGATACGGTCTACACCTATGAACAGCCGGCCCGCGGCCTGATCCAGATCCTGCGGCTGACACCCCGCGACCATGACGGGCAGCATGTGCGCGAGTGGCGGATCGAGCCCTCCGTCAACGGCCGGCTCACCGCCCGCGAGGACGGATTCGGCAACCTCGTCCACTGGTTCACCGCCGACGATCCCACCGATGCGCTCACCGTGCGGGTGACCGGCGAGATCGAGACCTTCGAGACGAGCGGCATCGTCCGCGGGGCGGTCGAGCGCCTGCCCGACCTGTTCTACCTGCGCGATACGCCGCTGACCGAGGCGAGCCCTGAGCTCAAGCTGCTCGCGGATCGGATCGCGGGGGCGGGAGAGCGCGACACCCTGTCGGTGCTGCACCGCCTCGTCGCCGCCGTGCACGAGGCCGTGGCCTTCGAGCCGGGCCCGAGCAGCGCCAGCACCAGTGCCGCGCAATCCTTCGAGGCGGGCAAGGGCGTCTGCCAGGATCTCACCCATATCTTCCTCGCCGCCGCCCGGCACCTGCAGATCCCCTCCCGCTACGTCTCCGGCTATTTCCGCCGCGACGACGGAGGCGACGACCAGAAGGCCGGACATGCCTGGGCGGAGGCGCTGGTGCCGGATCTCGGCTGGGTCGGGTTCGATCCGGCCTACGGTTTCTCCGCGACCGAGGCGCATGTCCGCGTCGCGGTCGGCCTCGATTATCTCGGCGCGGCGCCGATCCGCGGCAGCCGCATGGGCGGCGGCATTGAGACCCTCGACGTCGCCCTGCGGGTCGAGCAAGTGCAGTCCCAAGCCCAGGCGCGCGGGCAGCAGAGCCAGTCGCAGGGCTGATCGTTCGGGTGCCGAAGGGCGGTCCCGATTCAAAAAAGTTGTCTTGCCGCGTCCGGCCGGCCCATGCGATGCGGGCCGTCCGATCCTGCCCGGCGCTCGGGCCTTCCTGAGGCGGATACCGCCATGACCTACTGCGTCGGAGTGCTCGTCGAGGACGGGCTGGTGATGATCGCCGACACCCGCACCAATGCGGGGCTCGACAACATCTCGACCTACCGCAAGCTGCACATGTTCAACGCGCCTGGCGAGCGCGTGATGATGCTGGCCTCGGCCGGCAACCTCTCGATGACGCAGTCGGTCCTGAGCATGCTCCGTGAGGGCGTGGACGATGTCGAGGGCGAGACGCCGCCTCGGCTCGAGGACGCGGCCTCCATGTTCAAGGCGGCCCAGCTCGTCGGCCGGGCGATCCGCCGGGTGCGCGAGATCGAGCAGGCCAATTTCGACGCGGCCAACCTGCGGATGGAGGTGTCGTTCCTGTTCGGCGGCCAGATCGGCAGCGAGCCGATGCGGCTGTTCATGATCTACTCGGCCGGCAACTTCATCGAGTGCAGCCGCGAGGCGCCCTTCCTTCAGATCGGCGAGCACAAATACGGCAAGCCGATCCTCGACCGGGCGGTGACCTTCGAGACCGATCTCTACGACGCGCTGAAGGTCGGCCTCGTCTCGATGGATTCGACCATGCGCTCCAATCTCGGCGTCGGCCTGCCGATCGACATCGCCGTGGTCCGCCGGGGCGCCCTTGACCTCGAGGTGAACCACCGCATCGATGCCGGCGAGAGCTACTTCCACGATCTGCGCGAGCGCTGGTCGGCGGCCCTGCGGGCCGCCCACCGCGCCATTCCGCGGCCGCCCTACGGGCCGCAGGCCTAGCGGCCTGACGCTCGCCAGGGCGAGGAGAGCGGTCAGAGGCGGCCGCTCAGAACCTCGTCCACCAGCGCCGGCACCGTCTCGCTCGCCCGTCCCAGCCGGGTCGATTCGAACATCCCGGCATTGTCGGCCGCCTCCAGGGTGAGGGCCAGCGTCGGGATGCCGTAGGCGCGGGCCTGGGCCACGTAGCCCGCCGCCGGATAGACCGCGCCCGAGGTGCCGATCGCCACGAACAGGTCGGCCTCCGCCAGGGCCTCGTCGATGGCCTCCAGATGCTTCGGCATTTCGCCGAACCACACCACATCGGGCCGCATCCCGCCCCTCTGCCCGCAGGCCGGGCAGGCCGTCTCCACGGAGAGGTCGTCGTGCCAGACCGGCTCCGTGCCGCAGGCGACGCAGCGGGCTCTCAGGAGTTCGCCGTGCATATGCGTGACGGCGCGGCAGCCGGCCCGCTCGTGCAGGTCATCGATGTTCTGCGTGCAGAGGAACAGCCGGCCGCCGCGCGATGTCAGTTCCGTTTCGAGCCGCGCCAGGGCGGTGTGCGCCGGGTTGGGCGCGGCCCGCACCGCGTCGCGGCGGCGCTGGTTGTAGAAGGCGTGCACCAGCACCGGATCGGCGGCGAAGCCCTCAGGGGTGGCGAGGCGCATCGGATCGAACCGGGCCCAGGCCCCGTCGGTGTCGCGGAAGGTGCCGAGCCCGCTCTCGGCGGAGATCCCGGCGCCCGTGAGCACGAAGAGGGTCCTGGCCATGGGTCGCTCAGGCTTCCGCCAGACGGGTGGCGAGCACCTTGTCGATGCGCCGTCCGTCCATATCGATCACCTCGATCCGCCAGCCCTGGGTTTCGATGGCGTCGCCCTCCGTCGGAATCCGGCCGAGCTGGACGATCACGAAGCCGGCCAGCGTCGAGAAATCGTCCGAGCGCGGCCGTTCCGGCAGGCCGAGACGGTCGAAGGCATCCACGGCGGACATCATGCCGTCGATGAGCAGCGAGCCGTCCTCGCGCTCGGTCACCATCCGCTCCTCGCCGGGCTCGGGGATCTCCCCGGCCATCGCTTCGAGCAGATCGGTCTGGGTGACGATGCCTTCCAGGCTGCCGTACTCGTCGACGACGATGGCCATGCGCACCGGCTTGGTCTGGAACAGCTCCAGCACCTTCAGGATCGCCAGACCCTCATGCACGACGATGGGCTCGCGGGTGGCGGCCTTCACGTCGAGGGTCTTCCCGTCGAGGAACTGGTCGAGCAGATCCTGCTTGCGCAGCACGCCGACCACGTCGTCGATCTGCGCCCGGCTCACCACGATCTGCTCGTGGCGGCAGGCCCGCACCGCCTCGATGATCTCCTCCTGGGTATCGTCGAGATCGACCCAATCCACCTCGTTGCGCGGTGTCATGATCTCGCGGATGCGCCGCTCGCCGATGGCGAGGATGCGCGCCACCGCATCCTCCTGCGCCTCGTGCAGCAGGCCCGCCTCGTGGCTCGCGGTGACGAGCAGGCTCAGCTCCTTCGGTGAGGGCAGGTGCCCCTCGCCCTCGCCGGGCCGGAGCCCGATCAGCCGCAGCACGCCGTTGCCGAGGCCGTTGAGGAAGTGAATCGCCGGGCCGAAGATCAGGAGGAACAGCGTGAGCGGGCGCACGATCACCAGCGCGGTGCGCTCGCTGCGCTGGAGCGCCAGACTCTTCGGCGCCAGTTCGCCGAGCACGATGTGCAGCGTGGTGATGACGGCGAAGGCCGCCGCCACCGCCAGGGTATGCGCGGTGATGCCGGCGGCGAGCTCGGGCAGCCAGCCGAAAAGCGGTTCGATCAGGTGCGCGAGCGCCGGCTCGCCCACCCAGCCGAGGGCCAGCGAGGAGAGGGTGATGCCGAGCTGCGTCGCGGCGAGGTGCGCATCGAGCCGGTCGGTGGCGCGCTGGAGCGCCTTGGCGTTGAGCCGGCCCTCGTTGACCAGTTCGGCGATGCGGCTGCGCCGCACCGCGACGAGGGAGAATTCCGCCGCAACGAAGAAGCCGTTGGCGAAGACGAGGGCGACGACCGCGACGAGGCCGAGCACCGATGACCAGAGACCGTCCGAAATCGTGCCCTCCCAGGGCCAAGCCGCACCGAATGACCGCGCGCGACGGCGGCGAAGATGCTTAAGGCCGAACCCGGTCACGGGGGAAGGGGTTCGGCCGCAATCTCGCTTGGGCTATGAAGGGGTGTCGCCCCGGCTGCGCCACACTTCCGCTCCATGCCGTCCGCCGGGCCGATGGCCTCGGAAGGCGGCGGGTTTCCCCCGCCTCCGGCGGGCCGTCGGCCCCGTATCTGCGTTTTCGAAGGATGTGGCCGTGATCAAGCTGCCGAGGCTGTTTCGGCCCAAGCGCCGCGATGCCGCGACGGCTGCTCCCTTCTTCGATGCCGCCTTCTACCTCTCCGCCTATCCCGACGTGGCCGCCGGCGGCGGCGACCCGTTGCTGCATTATCTCGATCACGGCTGGCTGGAGGGCCGCGACCCCTCGGCCGTGTTCTCGACCCTGTATTACATCGACCGTCACCTCGCCGACCGGGCGCCGGCCAACCCGCTCCTGCACTACGCCGGGCTGACCCCGGCGGAGCGGCTGCGGGTCGCGACCCAGCCCGGTGCCGATTTTCCGGCGCTGCAGGCCGAGGTCGCGGCGCCGTTCTTCGACGCGCCATACTATGCCCGCCGGGCCGGGCTCGGCAGCGGGGAGGATCCGCTCGCCCATTACCTGACCAAGGGCTGGCGGCGGGGGCTCGACCCGAACGACGCCTTCGCCGGGGACACCTATCTGCAGCGCCACGCCCATATGCGGCGCCTCGGCGTCAGCCCGCTCTACCACTTCGCCGCGACCCGTCGTCTCCAGGGCGCCGAGGCCGCGACGGCACCGGCGCGGCGGGCGAAGCCGCCGGTCGTCGCCCTGCCGGCCGATCCGGCGGAAGCCACCGACGCGCAGATCTACGAGGCGGTCGCGGCCGAGTTCGACCGCGAGCATTACCTCGAGACCAACGCCGATATCCGCCGCTCCGGGATCGATCCGGTCCGCCACTTCCTCGATTTCGGTGCCCGCGAGGACCGCGACCCGAGCCCCTCCTTCTCGGTGCGCTACTACCGCAAGCAGTACCGGCGGGAGATCGGGGCGGGGATCAACCCGTTCGTCCATTACCTCGCGGTCGGCCGGGCCCTCGGCTTCCGGCCGACGCCGTTCGGCCTCGGCACATGGCCGGCCCAGGTGGCGCCGACACCCGCCGAATGGGCACAGGCGCGTCCCGCCGCCGACCTCGCGGCGGCGCGGGTCGTCCTGATCATGCCGGTCTACAAGGGGTATGACGACACCCTGCGGGCGATCCACTCGGTGCTGAGCGCGCCCCAGGCGACGGCCTTCGCCCTCCTCGTCATCGACGATTGCAGCCCCGATCCGCGTTTGAGCGCGGCCCTGACCGACCTCGCCGCCCAGGGCCTGTTCGCCCACGCCCTCAACGACGAGAATCTCGGCTTCGTGCGAACCTGCAACCGCGGCCTGGAGGTGGCGGCGGGCAAGGATGTGGTGCTGCTCAACGCCGACATCGTCGTCTACGGCGACTGGCTCGACCGCCTGCTCTGGCACGCGGATCACGATGCCAGGGTCGCGACGGTGACGCCGTTCTCCAACAACGCCACGATCTGCAGCTATCCGCGGCCGAACGTCGACAACCAAGCCCAGCTCGAAGTCACGCCGGGTGAGATCGACGCCTATACCCGCCTCTGCAACGCCCGCGGCAGTTCACCCGTCCCGACCGGGGTCGGCTTCTGCATGTATATGCGGCGGGCCGTGATCGACGCGGTCGGCCCCCTGGATGCCGAGACCTTCGGGCGCGGCTACGGCGAGGAGAACGATTTCTGCATGCGCGCCCTCAAGGCGGGCTTCACCAACCTGCTGGCCCACGACGTGTTCGTGTTCCATTCCGGCAGCGTCTCCTTCGGCACGCTGCTAGCGACCAAGGGCGCGGACATCTTCCGCACGATCCTGACCAAGCATCCCGACTACCAGCGCCGGGTCCACACCCATATCGAGGTCGATCCCGCCCGCTTCGCCCGCCGCCGCCTCGACCTGTACCGCTTCGCCAAGCGCGCGCAGGCGGCCGGGCGCAGAATCGCCCTGATCGTGACCCACGATTTTGGCGGCGGCGTCGAGACCCATATCGAGACCCTGAGCGCCCGGCTCGCCGAGGCGGGTCTTGCCGCCGTCTACCTGCGCACCGAGGAGCCCGGCGGGGTCAAGTTCGGCCTGCCGGGATCGACCGGCATCGACTTTCCCGTCTCGATCCTCGACCCGCTCTCCCTCGACCGGGACGCCGCGCTGCTGGCCGAACTGATCGGCTGGCTCGACCCGGCGCTGGTGCATGTCCATTCGCTTGCCGGGCTCGACGCTGCCTCCACCCGGATCGCCATGCGGCTGATCGGGAGCCTGAAGGCGGGTTACGACGTGACCCTGCACGATTACGCGCCGGTCTGTCACCGCAACAACCTCGTCCGGCCGGAGGGGGTCTATTGCGGGCTGGCGGAGCCCCCGGTCTGCCGCGACTGCATCCGCCTCGACCGGGATGCGGAGGGGATCGCGCTGCCCGATCCCGAGGAGCGCCGCCGCCTCTGGGCCGAGTTCCTCGGTCGGGCCAGGACGGTCTTCGCCCCCTCGGCCGATCTCGCCGACCGCATCGGCCCGGCGCTGCGGTTCGACCGGATCGTGCTGCGCCCGCACGAGGAGACGCTGCCGGCCGTCGCGCTCGCCCCGCATCGGCGGAGAGGGGGGCCGCTGCGGGTCGCGGTGATCGGATCGATCGGCGCGCATAAGGGCTTCGACATCGTCCACAACCTCGCCCTCGATGCCGGGCTGAGGCAGTTGCCGATCGAATTCACCATCGTCGGCCATTCCGCCGAGCCGAGGGCCATGGAAGCCGCCGGCGTGCGCGAGACCGGCCTCTATACCAGCGACGCGGCAGCGCTGGCCGAGATCGCCCGGCTCGAACCCGATCTGGCGCTGCTGCCGTCGATCTGGCCGGAAACCTATTGCTACACCCTGTCCCTGGCGCTCGCGGCGGGCATTCCGGCGGTGGTATTCGATCTCGGGGCCCAGGCCGAGCGCCTGCGCGCGACCGGCGAGGGGTACCGTCTCGATCCGGCCCTGGCCGAGGATCCGCAACGGCTCAACGCGGCGCTGCTGGCGCTGCCGCTCGACGACCTCTGGGCCGCCCGGACCCCGTTCCGGCCTAAAGTCTATCCGCGCATCCTGGCCGACTATTACGGCCTGCCCGGTCCCGTATCGGGAGAGGCGCGGCGGGAGACGGCCCCGGCCTGATCCCCTCGGGGGCCGGCGATCCTGCCACATGTCATGGACGGGACTCGTGCCCGGAGGCTACAACGGCCAAGCTCGGTGAGTCGCGCGCGGTCTCACCCGGCGTTCGTTGCAAGCCAAGGGGAAGCCCATGACCACGCAGAACCTCACCGTCACCGCCCGCGAGCGTGACACGCTGCTGGCGGCGTTGCGCTACTATCAGTTCTACCGGATGCAGGGTCACCCCTTCGATCCGCGCAAGGACGACCTCATCGACACCATCGCCGCCAGCAACGGCGAGGCCCTCGACGTGACCGAGATCGACGATCTCTGCGCGGGCCTGCACGGCAACCGCCACGCACTGGCCGCCGTGACGGCGGGCTGACGCCCCTCCGCGGCACCGCCGCTCAGGTCAGAAAGGCCACGTCAGCAGGGCGTTGAGAAGAAGGGCCGCGCCCAGGCCGAGCACGAACGCTGCTGCGAGCAGGGAGCTGTCCGCAGTGGTCATCGGGAGGCCGTGCCCGCCGAGATGCCGACCAGAAGCGGCCGGCGGGCCACCACGATCCGTTCCGGATTGGGCGTCACGGCGTCGATCCGGGCGCTGACCGGAACGGCGCCGCCCGCCTGCGGCAGGCGCTGGGTGAACAGCTTCGCCGAGCCCACCGGGCTCGGCACTGCCTCGACCAGGGACGGGGTGAGCAGGGCAAAGGCCGACATCACCAGTCCGGCCGCCGCGATCGTGATCAGGTCCCGCATTGTCTCGCCCCACCGGTCGAAGCCCTTCCGGCTCTCGTAGGGGCCGTTCTAGGGGGTCTGGGTTGCCGGCGGATTGCCTCGTACGGTTACCGAATTGCGTCGCGCGTGGCGGCCGCACATCCCGAACGAGGCCTCATCCCGGCACCCGCTCAGAAGGCTAGCGGGAAGTGTGGCCAGCCGATGAGCGAAATCGCACGTCACAAGGCTGGCGAAGCGCGATCCCTGCACGAAACTGCCGGCTCCGCGCTTTCGGACTGGCCGGCGATCCCCTCCGGAGCCATGTGCCGGCGCGGACAGGAGAGGCCGCGCTGCAACCATTCCTTGCGGCAATAATCGAAAACTTACCTATGTCATCTTATCGGTTGCATCGCTGAGACCCCGCCCGTCACAGGGAGGGGTCCGTCGCCCGACCACTCCACCCTGAGATCGTGAATCCCATGGAGTCACTCGCCACGCCGCGGGGCATGATCGATTCGAGAAGCACTCTCGACCGGCTGCTCCGCTTCACCCCAGCCGTGGCCGAGCTTTACGAGCGCGACCATGGCCGGGAGCGGGTGGCCGAGTTGCGCGGCACCGCACTGGCCGGAATCGGGTTCTACAGCCTCTGCAGTCTGACCAATGTCGTCCTGGTCCCGGACATTCTCTGGCTGTCGGTGGTGTCGCGCTTCCTGTGCTTCACGCCGATGGCCATGCTGCTGATCTGGGGCGTCGGCCATGTCGGAGCGGTGCAGCGCGAGCGGCTGGTGCTGGCCGGTATGCTCGGCGCGATCTGCCCACAGATTCCCCTGTCCTGGCTCACGCATTCGCCGCTGGGGGCCTACACCTTCTCGGAGTTCGCCCTCGCCCTGCTGTTCGGCAATCTCGTCCTCGCCCTGCGCTTCTCCCATGCCATCGTCCTGACGGTCGTGACCTTCCTCAGCGTCGGACTGACCATCGCGACGAAACCGGGGCTCGACGACGGACTGCGGATGGCGCTGCTGCTCCAGTTCGCGACCGCCAGCGGCATCAGCCTCTTCGCCAATTATCGCATGGAGGCGCGCCGCTGCCGGGATTACCTCGCCGGCCTGCGGGCTCGCCTGCTGCGGGAGGCGGCCGAGCAGGCCCGGCAGCGCTTCCAGGATCTCTCCCTGACCGATGCCTTGACCGGCCTGCCGAATCGCCGCGCCCTCGACCTGCGTCTCGACGCGTGGCTGGCGCAGGACAGGCCGGTCGCGGTCGTGATGGTCGATATCGACCATTTCAAGCGGTTCAACGACATCCTCGGCCATCCGGCCGGCGACGCCTGCCTGCGTCGGGTGGCCGAGGCCCTGGCGGCCTTGGCCGGTGGGCGCAGCGATTCTCTCTGCGCGCGCTACGGCGGCGAGGAATTCGCCGTGGTCCTCGCTTCGGGCACGCGAGGCGAGGCGGTTTCCCTCGCCGCCGATCTCGTCGAAGCCGTCACGGCCCTCGGCATCCCGCATCCGGGCTCCCGAGACAGGCACGGACGCGTGACGATCAGCGTTGGGGTGGCGTTTCGGGACGAGACGGCGGTTGCCGGCACGCAGTCCGACGGCAAGGCCGCGCTTCTGGGGGCAGCGGATCGGGCGCTTTACGACGCGAAGCGGCGCGGCCGGAACCGCGCCGTCATCGACGAACCGGCCTCGCCGGGCCTCAGATGGGCATGAGCGGCCCGGCGGCTGTCAGCCGCCGAACACCGAGGTTAGGACCTCGCCGCCGCGCTTGATCGAGACCTCCCACAGACCGAGATTGCGCTGGGTCAGCCGATCCAGATCCTTGGTCGCGGTGATCGGCATCCCGTTGATCGCGAGGATCACGTCGCCCTTGCGGAAGCCGGCCCGGCTGGCGAGGGAATTATCCTCCACGGCGCTCACCGCCACGCCTTCCTCCGGCAGATCGGCCTGCAATTCCTCGCTGACGGCGGGCGAGGTGTTCACCAGCGTCGCGCCCGCGAACGGCGTGCGGGTGCGAACCTTGAGCGTGTCGCGCGGGCGCGTCTCCGGCGCCGGCCCGAGCTTGACCGGCACGGTCTGGCGCTTGGTACCGCGCAGGATGCCAAGCTGGGCCGTTCCGGAAATCCCCTTGAGGGCGAAGCGGTAGCCGAAGGCCTCCGGGTCGTCGACGGTCTGGCCGTCGACGGTGAGGATCACGTCGCCGCGCTTCAGGCCGGCCTCCTCGGCGGGGCTCTTGGCCTGCATGCTCGCCACCAGCACGCCGGTCGGCCGGTCGAGCCCGACGCTCTCGGCGATGTCGGGCGTCACGCTCTGCACCCGCGCCCCGAGCCAGGGCCGGCGCACCAAGCTGCCGCCGCTCTTGGCGGTCTCCACCACGGCGCGGACCATGCTGGCGGGGATGGCGAAGCCGATGCCGTGGCTGCCGCCGGATTGCGAGTAGATCGCGGTGTTGATGCCGACGAGCCGGCCCTGGAGATCGACCAGGGCACCGCCCGAATTGCCCGGATTGATCGCCGCATCGGTCTGGATGAAGAACTGGTAGTCCGACGAGCCGACCTGGGTGCGGGCCAGCGCCGAGACGATGCCCTGCGTCACCGTCTGCCCGACGCCGAAGGGGTTGCCGATCGCCATCACGAAGTCGCCGACCTCCAAGTGGTCGGAATCGCCGATGGGCATCGGCGCGATGTCGGCTGGGCTCTTGATCTTGAGGACGGCGAGGTCGGTGCGGGGATCGCGCAGCACGAACTGCGCCTCGAACTCGCGCTTGTCGGCGAGCGCCACCTTCACCTCGTTCATGTTCTCGATGACGTGGTTGTTGGTGATGACGAGGCCTGAGGCATCGACGATCACCCCCGAACCGAGGGAGCGCTGCGCCCGCTCGCCCGGCATGCCGCCGGGGCCGCGGCCCGGACGCTCCTCGCCGAAGAAGCGGCGCATGAACTCCTCCATGGCGTTGGAGCGCGCGGAGCGCTTCTCGACATGGGAGGCGTAGACGTTGACGACGGAGGGGGCCGCCCGCTTCACCACGGGTGCGAAGGAGAGCTGGATCTCACCCTTCGAGAGCGGCACCGCCTTCTCCGATACGGGCTTCTCGGGGGCCGGCCGCTCGGGCGTGTTCGCCATCTGCGCGCCGACGGGCATGGCGGCGAGCAGCATCACGGAGACGAGACCGGCCGGCAGAAGCGGCGAGGAGGGCATGCGGGATCTCCCGGAAGTCGCTGAGACGGTGTGCGGGCTATGTAGCCCTGCCAGGAGCCGCGGGCGAGGGGCCGCAGGACGTGGAATGCCGGCTGCGTCGGATCCCGGCGGCAGACATGAAAAGGGGCAGCCCCGGCAAGGGCTGCCCCGAACTCACCCGGATGCCGCGTGGCTCAATGCCAGCGCGCGGCCTCGCTCAGCCGGTTGGCGCTGCGCACGATCTCGTTGAAGCAGGTCAGCGAGGCGTCGGCCGCCCGCTGCAGCTCCGTGACCTGAAGGCGAATCGCCTCCGCCGGGGATTTGGCCCGGGTCAGAGCCTGGAAATGTGCCAGAGCCGCCTCGCCCTCGCCGCGGGCGAAGGCGAACAGCTTCGCGTTGATCTCGGTCAGGGGGACGAAGGAGGGAGCGAAGGCGAAGCTCGCCCCGATCCGAACGCTGCGCGGCGCAGCCTTGGTCACGGCGGCGACCGCTTCGGCCGGCACCACGGCCTCGACGACGCTCTCGGCTGCCTGCTCGATGCGCTCCGCGTCCTGAGCGGCGATTTCAACGGGAGGCGATTCGGGGGCGGGCGCCGCGGCCTCCGCCGCAGGATCCGCCTCCGGCTCCGGCTCAGCGGCCAGACTGTCCGCAGGCGTGTCGGCCGGGGCAGTCTCGACAGGGCCGCTGGCAGCCTGGGCGGAATCGGCTTCCGCAGAGGCGGTCTCTACGGACGTGATCTCGGGCTGGGCCTTCTCCTCGGTGGCGGTCAGAACCGCCTCGGGGGAGACGCTCTCCGTCAGCCGCGCCGCCAGGGCGGTCTCCTCGGCCGAGTCCTGTCCCTCGGAGACGAACTCGGTCACGGCCTCTTGCCCGGTTTCCTGCCCGGCTCCCTGCGGCTGTGCCCCCTCGGTCGCCGATGTCTCGAAGGCCGGAATGTCGGTGCCCTCCGGTTGGGGCACGGCGGTCGGCGGAACGGTGCTCGCGGACGTCCCCGGCGGACGTCCCCTGCGGCGGCTCGACGACATGGAGCTTCTCCTCGTTCGAAACCTTCTCCTCACGCGTCTCCGGGTGGGGCCCGGAGCGCTTCAGGAGAGCATAGGTCGGTACCGGTCGCGTGCCGATCCCGGACGGCCGGGATCGGTCGTGCCGATTGCCGCGCGGGCCGGGCGACGGTCAGGCCGCCGCCCGAGGCCCGGCCAGATCAGCGGGCGACGGTCTGAGCGAGGGCACCGTACTCCTTGGCCTGGGCCTGGAGGGCGGCGAACTGGGTCTTCACGAATTCGGACTGGATCTCGAAGGCCTCGCGCACGTCCTTCGCGCGCACCACGCGCTGGGCGTAGTCGAAGGTGGTGTCGGCGTTGGTCTTGGCGTGGTCGAGGCTCTTCAGCACGGCGGCATGCAGGGTCGACTGAACGGTCGAGGCCGAGTTCCGGAGCTGCTCGGAGGTCTTCACCGCGCCGTTGAGGAAGGTGCCGAAGGCATTGCGGGCTTGATCGACGCTTTTGTCGGCGAAGTCACGGAACTCGGCGGGAATCTCGAAGCTCTGGGTGCTCATGTCGCGCTCCTGTCAAGTCTGACCGGGACAATCGATGGAAGCGGGAGCGTGAGACGCCTTGCCGCAGCCGACCGGTCCGCATCCCATATGTTGCGGTGCAACATGAAAGTCAACAGCAGTTTTGCGCAGCATCCAGGCGACCCCCGAAGGATCGCGAACAAAACTAAACTTATGTTTTAAGTAATGGCCTGCCGGCCTCCATGGCGCCCGAACGAGCCGCCGACCGGAACTATAACGACAAAAATTGCCGTCTGCAAAGGGTTGCCGAGCGATTAAGAGGCTGAGGCAGGCTCGACGGGGCACGCCATATCGCACTGCCGCATGAGGCTGGCCTCGCCGAGTTCACGGTAGAGGGCGAGCAGGGATTGGGCATGCGCCGCGAGCGTCTGGGGGGCCCGCCAGTAGCTCTCGTAGGCGGCGCGGCCGAGCCGGGCGGTCAGGGCATCGTCCCTGAGGGCGCGGAAGGCGCCGGCCAGAGCGTCCGGTTCCGGTTCGACGACGAAGCCGGTCCGCCCGTCGGCTACCTTTTCCGCCGCGCCGGAGCGGGGCGAGGCCACCACCGGTAGGCCCTGAGCCAGGGCCTCGTAGATCGTGAGGGGGCCGGTCTCGTACCAGCGGGACGGCGCGCAGACCGCCCGGGCACGACGGCGCAGGATCGTCTCGACCTCCGCCGGGTCCATCCAGCCGAGCACCTCCGCGCCCTCCGCGCGCAGGCGTGCCTCCAGCGGGCCGGAACCGACGAACAGGGCGGGCAGCCCCGCCCGCCGCGCGGCCTCGGCGACGAGGTCGGCGCCCTTTTCCGGGGTCAGGCGCCCGACATAGACCACGGCATCGCCGCGGGCGGGCTCGGCCGGCGCCCGCTTCTCCACCCGCACCGGATTGTCGATGCGATGGTGGCGCAGGCCGATCCCGGCGCGCATCCCCTCCATCCGCGCCCGGCTCGCGTCGCAGACATGGACGACGTCGAGTTCGGTCCGGCCCACCGCCATTCTCAGCGCGGCGGAGCGGCCGACCCGGACCAGCTTGTGCCGCCGGCTCTTCGGGTCGCAGGCGGCCGTGAGGCAGGCGCCGGAGAGCGGCGAGAGCCCGCAGGGCTCGGCCCGGTCGAAGCGGTAGAACACGCCGTTCGGGCAGGTCAGGGCGTAATCGTGCAGCGTCAGCACCAGGGGCGTGCCGCGCCCGAGCAGCACCGGCAGCACGGCGGGGGAGAGGGCGCGGGTCCATTGGTGCAGGTGAAGGCAATCCGGGCGCCGGGGCAGGGCATCGAGCGCGGCGGCGAGGCGGGCGGCGGCCTCGCCGTTCCAGATCCCACTCGTCGCGGCCCGCCAAGCCGGCAGCGACCACACATCCGGCAGATCGAGGGTGAGGCGCCGCAGGCGCGGATGGGTGAGCAGCGGGTCGACGGGGCCGGCCACGGCGTGGATGAAGGTGACCTCCGCGCCGGCCTCGGCCAGACCCCGGGCCGATTCGACGGCGACCTTCTCGGCGCCTCCGCTGGCGGCGGCGAATTCGGCGAGGATCACGACGTGCATGGAGGCGCCCCGCCCGGAAGCAAGAGGTGCGGCCGCGACGGTGCGGCGGCGTTGCGCGCAAGGTTTACGGGAGATCAACTGCCGGCCGGTAAATGTCCGGACTTCACGACGAAGAACCGAGAGCCGCCTTGCACGTCGTCCTCGTTCTCGACCACGCCCACGTCAATGGCGGCCAGGCCAAGGTCGCCCTCGATTCCGCCGTGGGCCTGCGGCGGCGCGGCTACCGGGTCACGGTCTTCGCCGCGGTCGGGCCGGTGGATCCGCGCCTCGCCGAGAGCGGGGTCCGCGTGGTCTGCCTCGGCCAGGACGATATCGCCTCCACCACCAACAAGCTCGCCTTCGCGGCGCAGGCGATCTGGAACGGCCGGGCGGCCAAGCGTCTGGCCGCCGAACTGGCCCATTGCGACCCCCGCGACACGCTGGTGCATGTCCACGCCTTCGCCAAGGCGCTGTCGCCCTCCATCGGCACGGCGATCCGGCGCTCCGGCCTGTCGTGCCTCTACACGATGCACGAATTCTTCCTCGTCTGCCCCAATGGCGGCTTCTACGAGTACCCGGCCGGCCGGATCTGCCACCGTGCGCCGATGTCGGCCGCCTGCCTCGGCACGAACTGCGACGCGCGTTCCTATCCGCGCAAGCTGCTGCGGGTGGTGCGCCATCTCGGCCTGGAACACGTCGCCGGGCTGCCCGGCCTGTTCCGCCACGTCATCACCATCAGCGCGCTGCAGGAGCGGGTGATCGCGCCGCTCCTGCCCGGCCGCACGGTGTTCCACCGGGTCGACAACCCGGTCTCGGTCGAGCGGCAGCCCCTGGAGCGGGAGGGGCGCCGGGATATCCTGTTCGTCGGCCGCCTCTCGACGGAAAAGGGAGCGCCGATCTTCGCCGAAGCGGCGCGGCGGGCCGGGATCCGTCCGGTCTTCGTCGGTGACGGTCCGGCGGCGGCGGAGCTGAAGGCCCGCTATCCCGAGGCGGTGATGCTCGGCTGGAAGAACGGCGACGAGGTCCAGGCCCTGATGCGGCGGGCCCGCGCCCTGGTCTTCCCCAGCATTTGGTACGAGGGGCAGCCGCTGACGATCTACGAGGCCCTGGCCTGCGGCTGTCCGGTGATCGTCTCGGATGCCTGCGCTGGGCGTGAGGCGATCGAGGATGGCGAGAACGGGTTCTGGTTCCGCTCGGGCGATGCCGGGGCGCTGGCGGCCCATCTGACCCGTCTCGGCGACGATGCGCTGGCCGCCCGCATGGCTGAGCGCGCGTATGAGCGCTACTGGTCCGCGCCCCTCAGCGTCGATGTCCATCTCGACCGGCTGGATCAGGTCTACGGCCTGGTGATGCGGGATGCCCGCTCGGCGTCGCGGCCGGCGGGCAGGCCGGGCCTGCACGGCACGGCTGCCGCCGGCCCGTCATCCTGAGGACGAAACAGGAAGGCCGCGCTCGCGTTGGTTCCCATGGCGGCCGCCCCGGCGCGGCCTTTGCAGCGACAGACGAAGAGAGGCGCCCGTGTCCGAGAAGACCCCGCAACCGACCGACGAGACCAAGTCCACCGGCTTTCAGCAGGACGGCAAGGGCGACAAGGCGATCCCCGAGAACAGCCGGGAGGAGAAGGACGCGCGTCTCGACGAGGCGCTGGAGGAGACCTTCCCGTCGAGCGATCCGGTTTCGGTGAAGATCACCAAGTAGGACGTCCCGCGACGCCCCGGAATCAGGCGACGAGGAGCGGCCGGCTGTCGGGCCGGATCAATCGCCGCGCCTCCGCGGCGGGGACGGGGCGGCCGAACAGGTAGCCCTGCGCCTCGTTGCAGCCTTCCGCCCGCAGATGGGCGAACTGGCCCTCGGTTTCGATCCCCTCGGCCACGGTGACGATGCCGAGGCTCGCCCCGAGGCCGATCACCGCCCGCACGATGGCCGCCGAATGGTGGCTGTCGCCGAGCTGCTGCACAAAGGAGCGGTCGATCTTGATCTTGTCGAAGGGAAAGCGCTGCAGGTAGCTCAGCGACGAGTAGCCCGTCCCGAAATCGTCCATCGAGATCCGCACCCCCAGCTTCCGCAGGGAGTGGAGCGTCGCCAGATTGGTCTCGCTTGCGGCGAGCAGCACGGATTCGGTCACCTCCAGTTCGAGGCGCTCCGGCGCGAGCCCGGTCTGCGACAACGCCTCGTCGACCACGGTCACGAGGCCGGGATCGCGGAACTGCACCGGCGACAGGTTGACCGCCACCCGCAGCGGCGCCTTCCAGTCCCGGGCCTCGGCGCAGGCCTGCCGCAGCACCCAGGCTCCGAGCGGGCCGATCAGGCCGGTCTGCTCGGCGAGCGGCACGAACTCGCCAGGCGGAATCGGGCCCTCGACCGGATGGTGCCAGCGCAGCAGCGCCTCGAAGCCGACGATCGCCTAGGTGCGGACATCGACGACCGGCTGATAGGCAAGCATCAGATCGCCCCGGGCAAAGGCCTCGTGCAGATCGGTCTCCCGCCGCCGTTGCGACCGCGCCCACCCATCCATCGCCGCCTCGAAGCAATGGGCCACGCCGCCGCCTTCCGCCTTCGCGCGGTAGAGGGCGAGGTCGGCGTTGCGCTGCAGGGTGTCGGGATCGCGTCCGTGCTCCGGCAGGCGGGCGATGCCGATGCTCACCCCGATCTGGCAATCCCGGTCGCCGAGCCTGATGGGACGAGATAGGGCCTCGATGATCTGCCCGGCGATCCGCCGGACGGTGGCGGCATCGGGCGCGCGGAGCAGGACCGCGAACTCGTCGCCGCCGAGCCGCGCGACGAAATCCTCCCGGCGCAGGCAGGCGGTGATCCGTTCGGCCACCTGTCGCAGCAGCGCGTCGCCGGCAGGATGGCCGAGGGTGTCGTTGACGAATTTGAACTTGTCGAGGTCGAGGCAAAGCAGGGCCGTGCCCGCGCCGCTGCGGGCCTGCTCGGCGATCGCCTCGCCGAGCCGCGCGGCGAAGAGCACGCGGTTCGGCAGGCCGGTGAGGGAATCGTGGTGGGCCATGTGGGTGATGCGCGCCTCGGCCCGGCGCTGTTCTGTCACGTCGATGGCCGCCCCCAGCAGCACCGGACGGCCCTCGAAGGTGAGGGAGCGTTCCAGCAGCGTCACCTCGATGACCGAGCCGTCGGCCCGCCGATGCCGCCGCACGCCGCCGGCCGGAAAACCGCCCGCGCCGCCATCCGACAGGTCGTGCAGATGGCGGGACAGGAAGCTGTCGCGGTTGTAGCCGTAATGGAGGATGGCCGCCTCGTTCACGGCGGCGAAGCGGCCGGTTTCCTGGTCCACCAGCCACATCGGCAGCGGATTGCTCTCGAACAGGAAGCGGAACGATTCCTCGCGGGCCTTGATGTCGCCGACATCGGTCATGGCGATGGCGATGAGGTCGCCGATGGCCCTCGCTTCCACCTTCAGGTGCCGCACCGCCCCGTCGGGGTGGGGATAGGCGAGGGCGAACGCCGTCCTGTCGGTGCGTTCGGCGATGCCCCTCAGCCAGGGCGTCAGGCCGAGCCGTGCCGGCACGAGCGCTTCGAGCCGCTGCCATTGCAGCGCCGCGACCGGATGGCCGAGGATCTCGGTGGCGCCCTGGTTCAGGGCGACGATCTTGAAATCGATGACCGTGCCCGCTGCGTCCCGGATGCTCCCCAGCGCCATCAGGCCCTGGCCGGTGGCACCGAGCATCGCCTGCATCAGTTCGGTGCGCACTCCCTCGGCCTCGACATGGAGCAGGATGAGGGGAGCCCCATTGCCGTTGGCCAGGGGCACGCCGACGAGATCCCAGGTCGTGACGATCCCGTCGCTGATGCGGTCGCACCGCGCACCGGCCGGCTCGCCCGTGGAGAGGGCCGCTACGGCGATCTCCTCGACCGGCCGGCGGATCTCGTCCGGCACTTCCACGAGTGGCAGGCCATGGACCTCGCCCTCGAACCAGTCGCGAAAGCCCGGTCCGCCCCACAGGACGCGCTCGGCACGGCCCTCATGAGTCGTGACCAGGGCGCAACGGTCGGCAAGGCGACCGAGCCGCCCCAGGACCACGGCGTCGTAGCCCGGTATCGCGCCCGGCCTGGATTGGCAGCTGCGCCAGTGCTCGACCAGGGTGGCGCCCTGCGCGCTCGAAAGAGTGTCTGGCAACACGAAGGCCGTGCTCCGGTTGGATCGAAGCACGGCCTAATCACTGTTTGTTGAAGGGAGGTATATGAGCCGGCTCCATTTGGCCGATACCCACCTTTTATCAGTTGAAGCGCCCCGAAAGCTCTAGGTTGAGGCGCCTCATTGTCTTCGACCGACAGCGGCGTTCGCGTCGCTTCGGGGCCCGCCCCTAGAAGATCGTTTCCGATCAACTTGGGAGCGAAAGACGGTCCTTACTGCTCCAGCAGGCGCCGGGCGATGACCTGGGCCTGGATCTCGGCCGCGCCCTCGAAGATCGAGAGGATGCGGGCGTCGCAGAGCACGCGGCTGATCGGGTATTCCAGCGCGAAGCCGTTGCCGCCATGGATCTGCAGGGCGTTGTCCGCCGCCGCCCAGGCGACGCGGGCACCGAGCAGCTTGGCCATGCCGGCCTCGAGGTCGCAGCGCTTGCCCTCGTCCTTCTCGCGGGCGGAGAAGTAGGTGAGCTGGCGGGCGATGTTGATCTCCACCGCCATCATCGCGAGCTTGTCGGCCACGCGCGGGAACTCGACCAGGGCCTTGCCGAACTGCACCCGCTCCTCGGCGTAGCGCAGGCCGATATCCAGGGCCGACTGGGCCACGCCGATGGCGCGGGCGGCGGTCTGGATGCGGGCTGATTCGAAGGTCTGCATCAGCTGGGCGAAGCCCTTGCCCTCGATCTCGCCGAGGAGGTTCGCCCCGGGCACCTCGAAGCCCTCGAAGGACAGCTCGTATTCCTTCATGCCGCGATAGCCGAGCACCTCGATCTCACCGCCGGACAGGCCGTTGACCGGGAAGGGGTTTTCGTCCGAGCCACGCGGCTTCTCGGCGATCAGCATCGAGAGGCCGCGATGGCCCTTCTCCTCCGGCTTGGTGCGCACGAGCACGGTCATGATGTCGGCGCGGACGGGGTGGGTGATCCAGGTCTTGTTGCCCGTGATCTTCCAGACATCGCCCTCCTTCACCGCCTTGGTGCGGAGCGAGGCGAGGTCGGAGCCCGTATTCGGCTCGGTGAAGACGGCGGTCGGCAGGATTTCACCGGAGGCGATGCGCGGCAGGAAGCGCTGCTTCTGCTCCTCGGTGCCGCCGCACAGGATCAGCTCGGCGGCGATCTCCGAGCGGGTGCCGAGCGAGCCGACGCCGATATAGGCGCGGGACAGTTCCTCCGAGACCACGCACATCGCGGCCTTCGGCATGCCCATGCCGCCGTATTCCTCGGGGATGGTCAGGCCGAACACGCCGAGTTCGGCCATCTTCTCGATGATCTCCATCGGGATGTAGGCGTTCTCGCGGTGCCATTCCTGCGCCTGCTCCACCACCTCGGCCTTGCCGAAGCGGCGCATCTCGGTGCGGATCGCCTCCATGTCCTCGTCGAGGCCCGACAGGCCGATGGTGGCCGCGCCCGAGGTCGTGGCCTCGCGGATCCGGGCGACCAGGGCCGCGCGGTTGGCCGGGGTGTTGCCCTCGGCCACCACGGCATCGATGGCCGGCGTGCGGAGCGCGGCCAGCTCGGCGGACGAGAAGCCGAGGGAAGAGGTCGGGCGCACCATCTCGCCCTGGCTCATCGGGATGCCGCCGAACATCTGGTCGAGATATTCGCCGACGCCGATCTTCACGAGCAGCGCCTCGGTCTCGCCGAGGGCGCCCTGGGACTGCAGCCGCTCGGCGTAATCGGCCAGCTCCCGCACCGCCTCGCCATAGGTGGCGAGCCAGGACAGGCCGTGGGCGGCGTGCTGCTCCCGCTCCAGCGCGCCGGCATC
Organism: Methylorubrum zatmanii; assembly: GCF_014845115.1. Lineage (GTDB taxonomy): Bacteria > Pseudomonadota > Alphaproteobacteria > Rhizobiales > Beijerinckiaceae > Methylobacterium > Methylobacterium zatmanii. Next base: position 34,998 of record NZ_NKUI01000022.1, read on the forward strand.
GAGCTTGCCCTCCGGGCCGGTCACGCGCGCTTTCACGCGGGCGGTCGCCTCGGCGACGAGGGCCTTGGCGCCCTCGGCGGCATCCTTGGCCAGGGCGACGAAATCCTTCGGGTCGTTGGCGGGCTGGACGGCGGGGGAGGCTGCCATGTCGAACTCTCTTCTACGAGGGCGATTGGATGGTTCCTTTATAGGGCCGATCGTCGGCACAATAGTGGTTTCTTACCGTCGCATCCCCGGTCTTTAGGCTGAATTCATCATACGATTCATCGTCTTCCGCTGGCTAGGCCGACGCCGGCCGCGGCTACCGCCATGCCCGCGATCTGCACCGGCGTGAGCGCCTCGCCGAACATGGCGTAGGCGATGGCCGCCGAGACCGGCGGCACCAGGAAGAGCAGGGAGGCGACCCCCGCCACCGCTCCGCGCCGGATCAGCGCCATCAGCAGCAGGATGCCCGCCACCGAGTTGACGAGAACCGACCACGCCATGCCGAGGCCGAGGGGCAGGCTCGGCTCCAGCCGGGTCTCGCCCGCCAGCAGGGCGAGCGGGAGCGCGAAGGCGGCGCCGCCGACGAATTGCAGGCAGGCATTGGTGACGAGGTCGGCGCCCGCACCGTGGCGCTTCTGCCAGAGCGTGCCGGCCGTCATCGCCAGCATCGCGGCAAAGCAGACGGCGAGGGCGACCGGGGGAATGCCGGCGGCATCGACCGCGCCGAGCTTCGGCAGCAGCACCAGCCCCGCCCCGAGGAAGCCGAGCCCGATCCCCGCCCAGCGCTTGGGGCCCACCCGCTCACCGAGCAGCGGCTCGGAGGCGGCGGCGGTGAGCAGGGGCTGCAGGCTGC
>NZ_NKUI01000220.1 GCF_014845115.1 Methylorubrum zatmanii
CTAAAATCCTGCATAGCTCGACGAACAGGGTCGCCATGGCGACGTGCAGGCTGGGGAAGGCGGAGATGCCCGAGCCGAGTTGCGGCTTTCCCGCCTGGAAACACGCCCAGAGATATTGCTGGATGTCCCAAGCCGAGAACGGGCGGCCGCTGCTGAAGGCGAGATAATCGATCAGTTCGCCGTATCGCGCGTGATCTCCGGTGATCTGGCCGTAGAAGGCGGGGCCGCCCGACATGCCGAGTGCCGCGACCGCATTGCCCAGCAGGGCGAAGCACAGGAACATCGTCAGGATGTAGCGCACGCGCAGCTGAGCCAGATCGCGCCGGAGGCCGAGCAGGATCGGCAAGCCGATGAGGAGACCGAGCCAGACCGGCACGTAGAGGAACTCGACGAACCGGGTGACGGCGGGTTGGCCCAGGACGAGGTGAAGCAGCCGCCACGGCGTATAGCCGAAATGCAGCCAGCGGCTGAAATCGGCGATCTGCTTGTCCTGCCAATCCAGGGCGAAGAGCGGAAGCATGTTCTTCAGCGACGTGAAGGCGCCGTAGAACACCGCCATGTTGATCAGTAGCGCCAATGCCGGGAGTGCACGGAATCCGATGCGTCCCCACATCCGGATCACGGCGGCGGTGAGCGGACGTCGGGAGCGGCCGATCGCCGAAATCGTGACTTCGACAACAAGCAGATACATCACCAGGCAGAGTGCGGCCGCCCTCATCCAGAGCCAAAGATAGACGGTCAGGACCAGACGATCGGTTGCATCGAGCGCTACGGCTGTCACCGCCGCGATGAGGAGGTACAGCGCCGTCAGGGCATGCAGGGGAAGGTCGTGGAGCAATTCCCGGACAAGGACCGATCCCGATACGACACGGAAAGCCGAAGCCGGACGGTGGCACCGTGCCTGACGCCAAGCCGATAAAAAGGCTGCCTCGATCGAACTCGGACTGCGCTTGAATGCGATCATGGGCAGTGGTTTTCAGGTCATTCAACCGATGATAGGATCCGACCTCTTTATTGATGGTTAATCTGATCGAGTGAAATTGTTATTTGAAAAATTGCAAACAATACTTTTCGCCGAAGGCAACCGGGAGATGATTGGCCAAGAAATGATCCGCGTCGCCTGGGAAGTATTTCTGCCATCGCGTGCGGATGCATCCTGTTCCGGGTGACCGGCAACGGGCCCGGGTGATTCCGGGGATCCTTCCGGGCGAGTCGGCCCCGGGTCGGCGCATCGACACGCGGCCTCCGCGAACCGACCGCCCCGCTTTTTCGCCGCGTTGCGGGACCGATTCCGTCCTCGAACGTTCTTCTGTCCGAAGCCCGCTCGAAACACTCAAGGTGGCGGGCGGCGAAGGATGAGGAGTTCGACCATGGTTGATACGGATCGCATCGTCGGGACCGCCAAGGATCTCGGCGGCCGGGCGCAAGGCGCGGTGGGCGATGCGCTCGGCTCGAACCGGGACTCGCTGGAGGGCCGCTACCGGGAGGCCGAGGGCCGGGCACAGCGCATCTACGGTCAGGCCAAGGACACGGTCCGCGATCTCGCCGACGATGTCGGCGACTATGCGGAAGAGGCCTATGACCGCGTCAGCCGCCACGGCGGCACCTATCTGCGCGATGGACGCGAGCGGGTCGAGACCCAGGTCGGAGAGAACCCCTTCCTCGCCCTGCTGATCGCCGGCGCGGTCGGATACGGCCTCGCCCTGCTGCTGCATTCGCGCCGCTGAGCGGAAGCGGCACCGCGGCGGGACGACCCTGCCGCGGTGCGTGGACACGCAAGGACAGGCTATTGCGCCGTCCAGCCGCCATCCATGGCGATGTTGGCGCCAGTGATCTGGCTGGCGCCGTCCGAGCAGAGGAAGACGGCTAGCGCCGCGACCTGATCCACGGTCACGAATTCCTTGGTCGGCTGCGCCTTGAGCAGCACGTCCTCGATCACCTGTTCCTTGGTGAGCCCGCGCGCCTTCATCGTATCCGGGATCTGGCTCTCCACCAGCGGCGTCCAGACATAGCCCGGCGAGATGCAGTTCACGGTGATGCCGTGGGTGGCGAGTTCGAGCGCCGCCGTCTTGGTCAGCCCGACGACACCGTGCTTGGCCGCGACATAGGCCGACTTGTAAGGCGAGGCGACCATCGAATGCGCCGAGGCGGTGTTGATGACCCGGCCCCAGCCCTTCTGCTTCATGGGGGGAATCGCCGCACGCAGGGTGTGGAAGGCCGAGCACAGGTTCAGCGCGATGATCTGGTCCCATTTCTCGACCGGAAATTCTTCGATCGGCGAGACGTACTGGACGCCGGCATTGTTCACGAGGATGTCGATGCTGCCGAAGGTCTCGGTCGAGAGCCCGATCAGTCCGGCGATCTCGTCGGGCTTGGTGAGGTCGGCGGGCGAGTAGACGGCCCTGACCCCAAACTCGCTCTCGATGCCGGAGCGGGTGCGCTCGATCTCCTCCGGCTTGCCGAAGCCGTTGAGGACGATGTCGGCGCCCTCCTTGGCGAAGCCGCGGGCGATGGCGAGGCCGATGCCGCTGGTCGAGCCGGTCACGACGGCCGCTTTCCCATTCAGGCTCATGGATTCCCTCCGGTTCCGGGCCGCGCGGCCCCCTCCGCGCAGGCTTGCCCGAAGCGGCCGGCGAAGTCGATTGTGCTGCGGTGCGGCGACTGACGCAAAGCGGCGGTTGACACCCATGCCCGCTTCCCCGAACACCTCGCGCCGATGGCGGGGCCGGGCGCGATTGCCTGCACGGATACCGAACAAGAGTTGGACCGACGATCGATGGCGGTGATGCGCTCCTATCTCGACTTCGAGAAGCCCGTGGCGGAACTCGAAGCGAAGCTCGAGGAACTGAAGGCGCTCGGCCAGCGGGACGGGGCCGTCTCGATCAGCGAGGAGGTCGGACGCCTCGAAGCCAAGGCGGCCCAGGCGCTCGCCGAGATCTATGCCGCCCTCACCCCCTGGCAGAAGACCCAGGTCGCCCGCCATCCGCAGCGACCGCATTTCGTCGATTACTGCGCCGGGCTGATCGAGGAGTTCACCCCGCTCGCGGGTGACCGCACCTTCGGTGAGGACGAGGCGATTCTCGGCGGCTTCGGCCGCTTCCGCGGCCGCCCGGTCTGCGTCATCGGCCAGGAAAAGGGCGCGACCACCGAGACCCGGCTGCGCCACAATTTCGGGATGGCGAAGCCGGAGGGCTATCGCAAGGCGGTGCGCCTGATGGAAACCGCCGACCGCTTCGGCCTGCCCGTCATCGCCTTCGTCGACACCGCCGGCGCCTTCCCCGGCATCGAGGCGGAGGAGCGCGGTCAGGCCGAGGCCATCGCCCGCTCGACCGAGGCCTGCCTCGCCCTGGGCGTGCCGAACGTCGCCGTCGTCATCGGCGAAGGCGGCTCGGGCGGTGCCATCGCCATCGCCACCGCCAACCGGGTGCTGATGCTGGAGCACGCCATCTACAGCGTGATCTCGCCGGAGGGCGCCGCCTCAATCCTCTGGCGCGACCAGGGGCGGGCCCACGATGCCGCCACGGCCATGAAGATCACCGCGCAGGATCTGCTGCGGCTCGGCATCATCGACGGCATCGTGCCGGAGGCGACCGGCGGCGCCCACCGCGACCGTGCGGCGGCCCTCGACGCGACCGGCGAGGCCGTCGCCCGTGCGCTCGCCGAGTTCGAGGGGCTGAGCCGCGACGAGATCCGCGACCGGCGGGCGCAGAAATTTCTCGAGATCGGCCGCAAGCTGTGAGGCGCGCCCTCGGCGCGGGGCTTCTCCAAGGCCTGCGCCGGCTCGGCTGGCGGGACCGGCGCGAGCCCGGCGCGATCAACCACGTCTCCCTCGGCAGCCATTGCCAGACCGCGCAGATCCTCAAGACCCTGGGACTGCGCACGTGGTCGGCCCCGTTCGACTGGATCTTCTCCTCGCCGGGGATGGTGCGCGACTGCCTCGCCGACGATTTCGCGGATCTGCTCGACCGGCGCCACTACGAGAGCACCCCGCTGCCCGAGCGCCGGGCGCCGAACGAGACCCGCTGCCGGCATCTGTTGTACCGCGAGCGCCACGCGATTCCCTTTGTGTTCAACCACCACGATCCGGCTACCAGCGACGAGGATTACCGCTTCCTCCAGGCCGGGGTGCGGCGTCTGCGCGCGGCCCTGGACAGGCCGGGAGCCCGCAACCGCCTCTATCTGCTCACCGCCCTTCCCACCGAGGCGGAGACGGTGCGGGCCATCCGTGACGCCCTCTCGGCGCGGTCGGCGGACAATCACCTCACGTTCCTGCACCTGCATCAGGGCGAACGGCCATCGGTGACGGAGCTGGCGCAGGAGCCCGGCCTCGACTGGCTGCGCATCGAGACCCGCTCGCCCTCGGTCGGCCTGCGCTTCGCCGACCCCGCCGATGACGCCTTCGTGACCGACCTCATCGGCGCGCGGGGTCGCTTTCCCGCCAGGTCGTGACCGTTCTGCAACGCAGGCCGACAAACGGGCCGGCCGCATTGCGGTAAGCTCTGGGTAAGTTTAGCGAGGCTATTGGGTTAGGGGAGTGACGCCCGCAAAGGTGGCAGCGAAGCCCCGCGGGCGAGGACACGTAAGGACGGGTTCCCCATGGCTGTGCGTCCGCTCGCGGCTGCTGTGCTTGCCGCTGTGGTGATGCCTCTCGCGATGACCCTCGGCGCCTGCCAGGACAGCACCATGCTGGGCGGCGCCTCCGGCCGCGGTCTGACGCCGATTCCGCCCCAAGTGCTCTCGCTGATGCAGAGCAAAGGCATGCAGCCATCCGATCCGATCCTGATCCGCGCCTACAAGAAGGAAGCGGAGATGGAGGTGTGGAAGCGCGGCGCCAACGGGCAGTATGCGCTCCTGAAGACCTATCCGATCTGTCGCTGGTCGGGTCAGCTCGGCCCCAAGACCAAGCAGGGCGACCGGCAGGCGCCGGAAGGTTTTTATACGATCACGCCGGGTCAGATGAACCCGAATTCCAGCTATTACCTTTCATTCGACGTCGGCTATCCCAATGCCGTCGATCGCGCCAAGGGCGGCACCGGCAATTACATCATGGTCCACGGCACCTGCTCGTCGGCAGGTTGCTTCGCCATGACCGATGCGTCGATGGGCGAGATCTACGCCCTTGCCCGTGAGGCGTTCAACGGCGGCCAGCGGGCGTTCCAGTTCCAGTCTTACCCGTTCCGGATGACGGCGGCGAACGTCGCCAAGTTCCGCAACGACCCGAATGCGCCGTTCTGGAGGAACCTCAAGGAAGGCTCGGATTACTTCGAGGCTCTCAAGGAGGAGCCGCGGGTCGCGGCCTGCGGCACCAAATACGTCTTCGGCGGCTCCGATGTGGCGGCGGGCAATTGCACGCCGCGGGTCGATCCGCTGGTCGCCGAGAAGCGCGAGCGCGACAACCGAGAGGTCGCGGAGCTGATCGCCAAGGGCACGCCCGCCACCCGCGTCGTCTACGAGGATGGCGGCCAGAATCCCGTCTTCCGCCCGCAGCAACCGCAGGCCGTCACCTTCGCGAGCCTGACCGAGTCCGACAAGGACAAGGAACTGGCCTACACCGCCAAGGAATACGGCCGCCACAATCTCGGTGAGATCAGCCGGCCGGAGAGCCTCGCCCTCGGCCCGAACGAGTTCGAGGTCGATAGCAAGGGCAAGCCGATTCTCGTCGCCGCGGCGCCCGCCGACGCCCCCGGTCCGACCAAGGCCGCGGCCGCCCGCAAGGAGCAGACGAAGCCGACGACGGTGGTCGCCGTGCAGGAACCGGCCAAGGACGGTGACGCGAAAGCTGCCGCCGGCAAGGCCAAGCCGCACCGCATCGCCGTGGCCGATGCGGAGGGCGATGTCGGCGCCTTCAGCAAGGTGCTGGCCGCGAAGCCCGGCAAGGATGAGAAGGCGAAACCTTCGACCAAGGAGGCCGCCAAAGAGACGGTGAAGGAAGCGGCCGCCCCGTCGGTCAAGAAGCCGCACGCCACCGTCACGACGACCGGCTCCCTGCGCAACTGATCGCTCTGCACCGGAGCGCATGCCGGGTGCGGAACCTTCAGTTCCGCACGAACAGGTTCAGGGACAGGATGTGATCCACGGCGACGCCACTCGCCGTCGTCCTGGCCGTCTGGTTCAGGTAGCCGACCTCGACCGTCGATGCGCCGCCGATCGGCAACTCCAGTCCGACGAAACTGCGGATCCGGTCGAAGCCGGCGCGGGCGCCCCAATCCGTGTCGTTCAGCGCCACGAAGAGTTCCGTCCAGCCGATGGCCGAGACGCTGTCCTTCTCCTCCGTCAGCGGCATGGCGAAGCGCAGTTGCTCGCGCAGCCGGAAGCCGACATCGCGCCCGGAGGATTGCCAGCGCTGCTCGAAGCGCGTGCGGGAGGCGGCCTTCACGCCGGAGAGTTCGCCGATCTTCCAGTTGACCTCCTGGAAGCTGCGATCCTCGGTCCGCACGCCGTTGCCCGCGCTGTGAGTCTCGACAGAGGCGTAGCCCTGATAGAGCGTGAGAGTCTGGTCGACCTTCCAGCCGACAGCCGGCCGCAGGATGAGTTGATCGATCTGCGAGATTCCGGTGCCGAAGCGTGGCTGGACCTCGGCGAAGAAGGCCGCATCGCCGATGGAGCCGAACAGCGTCGTGTTGATCCAGAGCTGACCGTCGTGGACGGGCTCGGCGCTGGCTCGTCCACCGGATGCGGCGAGGCACAGGGCGGCCATCAGGTGGCGTGTGCGTCCGGCCACGATCCCCCGCTTAACCCCCTCCCGCC
>NZ_NKUI01000221.1 GCF_014845115.1 Methylorubrum zatmanii
GCAAGCCGCCGCCGCCGACGGATGCGGAGAACGTGAAGGCGCTCAAGGATACGGCGGCGGCGCTGAAGACGATCGCCGGCGGCAGCGAGGCCGGCGCCAAGGCGGCGGAGCGGCTCTCGGGCACGCTGGAGACCCTCGCCTCAGCGCCTGCGGAGAAGCGCGAGGCCGCGAGCGTGGCGCTGACCACCGATCTGAAGACGCTGATGAGCCGCCTCTCCGGCCTGCTCGACCCGACCAAGATCACCCTCGACAACCTGCCCAAGCCCCTCAAGGCGGAGTGGGTGACGAGCGACGGCCGCGCCCGCATCGAGGTGCATCCCAAGGGCAATTCGAACGACGACCAGGTGCTGCGCCGCTTCGCCAAGGAAGTGCAGACGGTCGATCCCCACGCCACCGGCGCGCCGATCGCCACGACGGAATCGAGCTACACCATCCTCGGCGCCTTCGTGCAGGCAGGCCTGACCGCCCTGGCGCTGATCTTCATCCTGCTCTCGGTGGCCCTGCGCAAACCCTGGGACGTGGCGATGACCCTGGGCCCGCTGGTGCTGGCGACCCTGTGGACGCTGATGGCGCTGAAGGTCATCGGCATGCCGCTGAACTTCGCCAACATCATCGCCCTGCCGCTGATGCTGGCGGTGGGCGTGGCCTTCCACATCTACTACGTGATCGCGTGGCGGGCCGGCGTCGTCGACATGCTCGCCTCCAGCCTGACCCGGGCGATCTTCTTCTCGGCGCTGACCACCGGCACCGCCTTCGGTTCGCTGATGCTGTCGAGCCATCCCGGCACGGCCAGCATGGGCGAACTGCTCGCGCTGTCGCTGTTCTTCACCCTGGTGGCGGCCTTCTTCGTGGTGCCGGCCTTCCTCGGCCCGCCGCCGGTGAAGCCGGATCCGAGCCGCCCCGAGGGTAAGGAAGCCGGCCGCCCGCCGGGTGCGATCGCCCGCGAGACCGCTGCGGTGAAGTGAGGCCGAGTTCCGAAGCGCGCCCGGCCGCTCTGACGATCGGCCGGGACGTCAGGGGTCCATCGAAGCCGCTTTCGCCCTGCCTCGTGGCCGAGGCCGGCGACGGAGCCGGTCAGCCCAAAAAGTCCGAGAAGCCACCTCGCACCGTTCCGTTCCGCACGGTGGCCTTCCGCGCCTCCGGGGCGATCAGGGCGTCGCGTTCGTCGGCGTAGCGATAGCCCGGGGCCTCGCCGGGGAAGCCGCCCGCCGTGGCCGGGTGGGTGTAGAGTTCGGTAAGCCCGTCCGGCAGGTGGCGCAGCAGGCCGGTGACGCGCTCCGGCGTCATCGCGCCCGACCATGCGAGGCCCAGTGTCCGGTCCGGGATCAGCAGGCCCGCCTGACAGGCCCGCAGGGCGAGGAGCGCCGCCCAGGGCGCGGTATCGAGGGCAGGCTTCGGCTGGAAGCCCGGTTCCGCTCGACGGAGCAGGTCGCGCGGTTCCCGCGGCACCCGCAAAGCCCGCATGCCGTAATCGCGGCCGATCCGCAGCACCATGCCGGCGATCAGCGGGTGGATGTGGAAGTGCTTGTGGGCGTTGACGTGATCGAGCGGTAGGCCGGTCGCGCGATACGCCTCGAACTGCGCCCGGATCTCGGCAGCCATTTGCCGGCGCGCGGTGGGTTTGAGGGCGAGGTCGAGGCCGAGGCGCTCCATGTCGCGCCGCATCAGCCCCTGTGCGTCGACGAGGTCGGGCAGTTCGGCGGCGGGCAGCGTGGGCCACGCTTCGACCAGCACGAGGTGCAGCCCGACCCGCAGCGACGGAGTTCGCCGCGCTCGCGCCACGGCATCCGTCGCCCCGGGGGCGGAGACCATCAGGCTCGCGGCGGTGAGGATGCCCGCGCGATGGGCCTGCTCGACGGCCGCGTTGACCTCGCGGCTCAGGCCGAAATCGTCGGCGGTGACGACCAGTCGCTTCACGAAGATTCTCTCGTCACGGTCACGGGTGTCGAGAGGGCAAGCCCTCTCGCGGGTCCAGGGCACAACCCCGGAAACAAGGAAGGCCGGGCGCGAGCCCGGCCTTCCTTGTTCGCTCGATTGCGCGCTGTCCGGCGTTACGCGGCGGCCTTGCGGTCCCGCAGGAAGTGCCAGAACTCGACCCCTTCGCGCAGGCGCCGCTTCATCATCTCGGGCGAGCGGACCATCTCATTCACGATCGAGGCGATCTTCGGAGCGCGGAAGTAGAACTTCCGGTAGAACTCCTCCACCGCAGCGAAGATGTCGGAATGCGAGAGGTGCGGGTAGTGCAGCGGCGCGATCTGTACGCCGTTCTCATCGACCAGTTCGGCGTTCTCGACGTCGAGCCAGCCGTTCTCCACCGCCTGCTTGTAGAGGAAGGTGCCCGGATAGGGCGCAGCCAGCGAGACCTGGATCGTGTGCGGGTTGATGCGCTTGGCGAAGGCGATCGTCTCCTGGATCGTCTCCTTGGTCTCGCCCGGCAGGCCGACGATGAAGGTGCCGTGGATGGCGATGCCGAGGTCGTGGCAGTCCTTGGTGAACTTCTCGGCCACCTCGACGCGCATGCCCTTCTTGATGTTGTTCAGGATCTTCTGGTTGCCGGACTCGTAGCCGACCAGAAGCAGGCGCAGGCCGTTCTCCTTCAGAACCTTCAGGGTCTCGCGCGGCACGTTGGCCTTGGCGTTGCACGACCAGGTCACGCCGAGCTTGCCCAGCTCGCGGGCGATCTCCTCCGCGCGCGGGAGGTTATCGGTGAAGGTGTCGTCGTCGAAGAAGAACTCCTTCGTCTGAGGGAACTCCTTCATGCAGTACTTGATCTCTTCGATCACGTGGGCGACCGACCGCGTGCGGTAGGTGTGGCCGCCGACCGTCTGCGGCCAGAGGCAGAAGGTGCAGCGACTCTTGCAGCCCCGGCCCGAATAGAACGAGATGTAGGGGTGCTTGAGGTACCCGATGAAGTACTTCTCCATCTCGAGGTCGCGCTTGTACACGCTCGTGACGAAGGGCAACTGGTCCATGTCCGTCATGATCTCGCGGTCCTCGTTGTGGACCACGACGCCGTTGGCGTCACGATAGGACAGGCCCTTGATCTGGGCCATCGGCACGCCCTCGGCGACTTCCTTGACGGTGAAGTCGAACTCGTTGCGGGCGACGAAGTCGATGCAGGGCGCCTGGGCCAGGGAGCCGGCGGCATCGACCGCCACCTTGGCGCCGATCAGGCCGGCGATGAGCTTGGGGTTGGCGGCCTTGAGGGCCTCGACGGTCTTCACGTCGGACTTGAAGGACGGAACCGAGGTGTGAAGCACCACGAGGTCGAAATCCTTGGCCTGGGCCACGATCTCATCGAGCTTGATGTTGTGCGGCGGCGCGTCGATCAGCTTCGAGTTCGGCACCAGCGCGGCCGGCTGAGCCAGCCAGGTCGGGTACCAGAACGACTTGATCTCGCGCTTGGCCTGATAGCGGGAGCCGGCGCCGCCATCGAAGCCGTCGAAGGTGGGAGCCTGCAGGAAAAGCGTGCGCATGGGGTTCAAGGCCTCAAGGCTCGAGACAGTGTCTTTGTGAAATGTTCGGAAGCTTAGGCCGAGGTGGCGCGCGACTCGCGCCCGAGGCCGTGCTCCGGAATCAGCGTACCGTCCGCAACCACACGGTAATCGTGACCTTTCCATGTCACCGCACCCGAGACGAAGCTCCAGGTGAAGTTGATGAAGGACAGCATGTCACGAATCGGCAACAGCCAGTAGGCGTGGGGGGCAAGCCCGAAGGCGCGCTCGATGCGCAGGCACAGCAGGATGCGGCAGGCCAGGGCGAGGGCGGCCACGGCCAGGGCGCCGCTGCCGGCGCCGGGGAGCAAGGCGGCGAGAAGCGCCAGCGGGACGGCGTGGGTGATCACCGAACCCGCATAGCCCTTCGGATCGACGTTGCGGATGGTGCGGTTCCAGCGCAGCTCGTGCCGCCACAGGCCGGCCAGTTCGGTATCGACGCAGGCATGGCCGATGGTGAAGGTTGGGATCGCCACCGTGCCGCCCTCGGCGCGCAGGGCTTCGCCGATGGCGTAATCGTCGGCGAGATCGTCCTTGAAGGCGCGGAATCCGCCGATGCGCGCCAGCGATTCCGCCGTCATCGCGATGGTGGAGCCGAAGCAGGGTCGAGCCAGATCGAAGCTGGTGCCGAGGATGACGTTGGGCACGAACTGCACGTCGATGGCCAGCGCCGCGAGCTGAGCGAACACGCCCCGGTTGCCCGGCACGCCGTGGTAGAGGCAGGTCACACCGGACACGCCCGGCTGGGACAGGGCCGCGACGATGCGCTCGAGGTAATCGGGCCGCACCGACATGTCGCTGTCGGCCAGCACCACGACCTCGTGGGCGATGTTTTCCGACATGTTGATGAGGTTCGAGACCTTGCGGTTCGAGCCGTGCTGGCTCGCATCCACCACGAGATCGAGGCGCAGCGCCGGATGGGCCGCGCGCAGGCGCTCCACGACGGCAATGGCCGGGTCGGCGGCGTTCTGCACGCCGAACACCACCTGCACCGCGCCGGCATAGTCCTGGCGGCAGAAGCTTTCGAGATTCTCGAACAGATCCGGCTCCAGGCCGCAGAGCGGCTTGAGGATCGTCACGCCCGGACGCGGCGCATCGGCCGCGAGCAGCGGCGAGCGCCGCGCCGCGAAACGGCCGACGAGCGCCGCGGCGAGCAGCGCGTAGACGCAGCCGGCGAGCGCCATCAGCAGAAGCACCGGGGCGATCCAGGCTGGCAGCTCGTTCAGGGTCATGGCGCGGCGTTGCTCGCTGCTGTCTTCTATCGGGGCCCGGTTCGGCGGGCAGCGTCGGGTCGGGCGTTAAGCCTTCACTCTCGCGGCGAGACTTTGGCGGCGAGCATCCCGTCGGTGCGTTCGCGCATGAATTTCAAGAGGCCCTCCGCGCCGCCCTTCAGGGGATCGGCGAAGCTCGCCCGCATCGAAGCGACCTCGCTGACATTGCCGTTCAGCAGCACGTCCTGCACCTGGTTGTTCGCGTTGACGACGTAATCGACGTCCGACTCGTCCCCGTCCTTGTTGGAGACGCGGGTCGAGACGACGCGGTTGGGGCCGCGGGTCTCGCTCTGCGGCTTGACCTCGAACTTGCCGCCCGCCGCTTGAGACAGGCGGTTGGCATAGAGGGTGACGAAGTATTTGCCGAAGGTCTCGGTCAGCGCGTCCTGCTGCTCGGGCTTGAAGCTCTTCCACTTCGGCCCGACCGCCGTCCGCACCATGGCGGGGGTGTCGAAGGTCTCGGCCAGCGTGTCGCCGACGATCGCGAGCCGGCTCTTGAGGTCGCCGGCCCCGTTCTTCAGCGCCTCTTCGAACTTGGCGTAGAGGCGTTGGATCGGCGCCACGGCCGGGTCGTCGGCGGCCCGGACGGCGTCCGGCGCCCCGAGAACCGCGAGCAGAGCGGCGGCGGCGAGGAGGCTGCGGCGGTTCAGGCGCACTTCTTGAGCGCTCCGGTTTCGTTGTCGGAGGACAGGGCGGCCGCGCCGCGCACGGTGGAGAAACCGTAGGCCGGAGCCAGCGGAGTGGCGGCGGGGCGGCGGCCGAGCCGCGCCCGGATGGCCCCGAGGCCCTCGCGCACCACCGCGACCCCCTCGGGTTCGACGGAGGCGGACTTGCGCTCCATCACGTTCCACAGGGCGAGGCTCGGCAGGCCGACGGCGAGGTCGGCGACCCGCTTGACCAGGGAGAGGGCGAGCGCGGCTTCCGCCGGGATGCCGAACAGGGCGCACAGGGCGATCAGGCCGCCCTCCTGGGCGCCGATGGCGCCGGGCACGACGAAGGCGGCGCCGCGCACGGCCTGGGCGAGGCTCTCGATCACCAGCGCGTCGACGAAGCTGACGGGATAGCCCATGGCGTTGAGCGCGACCCACACCTCGACGGTGCCCGCCACCCAGCCGGCCAGATGGATGAGCAGGGCGGCGGAGACATGGGCGCGGTTGCCGTAGAGCCGGCGCAGATTCTCGTAGAGCACGTCGATCGCGCCCAGCGCCCGCCACTCGCGGCCGGCGGCGAAGCGGCTGAGGGCCGCCTCGATCAGGCGGTGACCGCTGCGGCGCTGGATGACGTAGAAGGCGCCGAGCGCCGGGACGGCGATCAGAACGCCGCCGGCGACCGTGCGGACCAGGGGGCCGTCGCCGGCGATCTGCATCAGCAGCAGCAGCCCGGCCACGGTGAAGATCAGCTGGGTGACCGCCTGGGTCATCAGATCGACGAACATGCTGGCACCGGCCATGCCGCCGGGCGTGCCGCGGCGGGTGAGCAGGCGCGCGCCGATCAGGTCGCCGCCGACCTGCGCCACCGGCAGCAGCGTGTTGATGCCCTCGCGCACGAAGCGCAGCGAGATGCAGTCCCGCAGGGTGGGGCCGGCGCCGCGGGGAAACACCGCGTACCAGCCGAAGCCCGCCCAGGCGACCGCGGCGAAGCGGGCGAGCACGACGATCAGCGCCCCCCAGCCCGTGCCCACGACCGCGGCCGTGACATCGGACATGCCGGAGGACAGGAACAGCGCCAGGGCCGTGCCTAATCCGACGATCGATGCCAGTGTTGTGAGACGCTTCATCAGCCTCTTTCGACGATCGGCGAAGGCTTGTGTTGTCGAAATCCCACCAGATGCAGCCATCGTATCGGGCCGGCGGTGGGGAGCGTCCCGGCAGGTTGCAGCTTTGCCCAGCCGTGTCTATCACCCGATTGACACACCGGGGAGCAAAGCGGCGCCCGCGGTGCCCGATGACGACGATTGTCGCCAAACGCCGCTTCTAGGGAGCCGATAATGGATCGCGAGCCGCAGATCACGGCGGATTCCGCCCTGATCGACGACGCCTCGACGAAGGGTTTTTCCGAGGGCTACGAGGGCCGTCGGGACATTCCCGCCACCCGTAGCCCGGTGATGGCCTGGAACGAGTGGGATCCGCTGGAGGAGGTGATCGTCGGCTCGCTCGACGGCGCTACGATCCCGACCCATCACCTCACCGTGATCTTCAACCTGCCGCGGGCGGCCCAGCCGTTCTACCGCTTCGCCTCCGGCTGGAAATATCCGAAGTTCATGAAGAAGCTGGCGCAGGCCGAGCTCGACAACTTCATCTCGATCCTGGCCGGCGAGGGCGTGAAGGTGCGCCGGCCCGATTCGGTCGACTTCTCGAAGAAGTTCAAGGCGCCGCGCTGGACCTCCCGCGGCTTCTGCGTCGCCTGCCCGCGCGATCCCTATCTCGTGATCGGCGACGAGATCATCGAGAGCCCGATGTGCTGGCGCTCGCGCTACTTCGAGGGCGATGCCTACCGCTCGCTGTTCAAGGAGTACTTCCGGAACGGCGCGCGCTGGACCTCGGCGCCGCGTCCTCAGCTGACGGACGACCTGTACAACTACGACTATCGGGTGCCGAACCTGAAGGCCGGTGAGCCGATGCAGTTCACGGTCAACGAGTTCGAGCCGGTCTTCGACGCGGCCGACTTCGTGCGCTGCGGCCGCGACCTGTTCGTGACCCGCTCCAACGTGACGAACCTGATGGGCATCGAGTGGCTGCGCCGCCATCTCGGCCCCGGCTTCCGCATTCACGAGATCGAGAGCCGCTGCCCGCAGCCGATGCATATCGACTCGTCGTTCATGCCGCTCGCGCCGGGCAAGGTGCTGGTCAACCCCGACTATATCGACGTCGAGAAGCTGCCCGCCGTGCTCAAGAAGTGGGACGTGCTGATCGCCCCGCGTCCCGACCCGGTTTCGGGCTTCATGAGCAAGATCTCGATGTGCTCGCCCTGGACCTCGATCAACGTGCTCGCCATCGACGAGAAGAAGATCGTCGTCGATCAGAGCCAGCCGACCCTGATCAAGGCCCTCAAGGATTGGGGCTTCGACCCGATCCCGGCGCCGTTCCTGTCCTACGGCCCGTTCGGTGGCTCGTTCCACTGCGCCACCCTCGACGTGCGCCGTCGCGGCGTGTTGAAGTCCTACTTCTAGGACGATGTCTCGCCCGGTCACGGGCGCGGTGTGAAAACGGGAGCCTGTCGCGAACGCCTCGCGGCAGGCTCTTTTCGTATCCGGCCGCGGTTCCGGCGCTGCCTTACTTCGGCTGCGCCTCACCGTGACCGAGAGGGGGCTTCATCGTCGTCGCCCAGCCTCGCAAGGTTTCAGGCCAAGGCGTTGAGCCGGAAGCGTTTTCGAGGCTGGAAAACTCACTCGCCGATGAGGTGGCCCGGCAGGCGGGTTGTCCGGCGATAGGTCGTGCCGGCCAGCATCACTGCGCCGCCGAACTGCACCAAGCCATTCTCGGCGAGGCCGTCCGGCGCCAGATGCGTCTGGAGGGCGAGGCGGGTCAGCGCATTCAGCGCGATGACGGCGAGGCAGAAGACGGCGGATGCGAGGGCGGCGGCGACGAAATCGGGCATGGCGGAGTCTCCCGGAGGACGGCCGAAGCTTCGCAAGAGCCGAGCCAGCCGGGAGACGGCAAAGGGTCAGCCGGCGGGCGGGCGCGTCGCCAGCATGGAGGGCCGCTCCTCGAAGCGGGCGAACCATGCGGCGAGCTTCGGCGCGTCGTCGCGCCACGCGATGTCGGAGAAGCGCAGGTCGAGGTAACCCAGGGCGCAGGCCAGCGCGACGGTGCCGATGTCGACGGCATCGCCCAGGGCTTCCGCCTGCTCCTCGAACCACGCCAGGGCGCTCTCGATCTTGGCGGTCTGCCCCTCGATCCAGGCCGCCGAGCGCTCGGCTTCCGGCCGCGCGGTCAGTTCGTAGCGGATCAGCAGGGCGGCATCGAGCACGCCGTCGGCGGTGGATTGCGCGTTGAGCGCCCGCCAGCGCGCCGCCCCAGGTGCCGGGAACAGCCGGTTGCCGCCGAGGCTGTCGAGATATTCGCAGATCACCCGGCTGTCGGCGAGACTCTCGCCCGAATCGAGAATCAGGGTCGGAACCTGGGCGAGCGGGTGCTGCGCCAGGACCGAGCGGTCGCGTTTGACCGGGTGGACGGCGCTCGGCAGCAGCTCCAGCCGCTCGGCGAGGCCGAGTTCGTGGGCTGCTACCATCACCTTCCGCACGAAGGGCGAGCTGTGCGAGTGGAACAGCTTCATCGGTCCGATGGAACTCCTGTCTGGGTGCGATGGGCATCGGCCCGTCGGGCCGGATTGCCCGACGGATGCAGGTCGAGGCCGGTCGCGATCAGCGCTTCACGGCGGCCGGCGCGGCCGCAGCCTTCGGGATCTCGACGCCGAGGCGCTTGACCGGCCAGCCGTCGCCCCAGCGTCGCATGTCGCTGAAGGCGGGGTCGTTCTTCAGGCTCGTTGCGTCCTTGCCGGCGAAGGCGGCGGTCGCCGCCATGTCGAAGGTGCGCCAGAAGGCGAGATAATCGAGGCTGTCGGCGCGGGCGTTGTTGATCTGCGAGACCAGCGTGGTCTGCTCGCCGGAGAGCGACATGTCCGCCGACCAGCGAAGGGCGGAGGCTTCTCGCCCGGCGGGTCCGGCGGCAACTTGATCGCGCCGCTGTCATAGGCCGCGTCGAGCCCGGCGGGCGCGGCGAGGGTCGCGGTCAGCGCCGGGAAGCCGTGATCGTCGGAGAGGGCGCGCACGAACAGCTTGTGCTCGGGCGGCACGGAATGGGCGTCGCGCAGGATGCGCCGGGCGGCGGCATCGGCGGCCCGCGCATCCCGGTCGCCGATCACCGTGACCAGCAGGGTCTTGGGACCGATGCCGTCGAGGTCGCCGAGGGGAATGCCGCGGGATTTGGCATCCCGGGCGATGCCGCCGGGCATCACCGCGAAGACGAGCTTCGGCGCCGGGATCCCCTCCTCGGCCGCCGAGGCGGCGAGATGGGCGGCGAGCGGCGCGCCGGCCAGATGCCCGATCAGGGCGAGGCGCTCGGGATCGGGCTTGGCGTCGGCATCTCCGGCGAGGTCGGCCAGGGCCGCCTTGACCAAGCGCCCGGCGATGGCCGGCGCATCGGAGGGGCGGGTGCGGTTCACCTCCTGGAAGCGGGGATACAGCACCAGCCAGTCGTTGCGGGCGAGATGGTCGATCCAAGCGCCGTAGGCCTGCGGGTTCGGTGCGCCCCAGGCGTGCAGGAACACCACCACCGGCCTTCCGCCCTGCGGGGCGGGGCCCGCCTTGTGGAACACGTAGGTCGCCGCGCTCGCCTTGCCGACCGCGCGCTTGACGATGGTGGCGGACTTGTCCCCGACGCCGCCCGGTCCGTCCGCCGGTTGGGCGGGCGGCGCGGCGGCGAGAGCCGGTACGGACAGGGCGGCCAACGTGCCCAGGGTCGGCAAAGCCAAGAGCGGCAGAGTCACGACGGGCAGGCGCAGGACGGCGAGTCCGGATTTCAGGCGCATCACTCTCTCGATCGGTCCACGACATCTCATGCCGAACCCGCCCGCTCACGCGGATGTCAGGCACCGGCCACGCCTGAATAGCAGATTCCGGCGTCGAGGCGACGGTTGCGGCCCGCTATTCCTCCGCCTTCACCCGGCGGCACTCGGTTTTGAGATAGCTCGTCTTGCCGACCTCGTCGCGCAGGTCGGTGCGGGCGATGATCTCCTGCCAGCCATTGGTGCAGCCGAGTTCGTTCGCCACCCGGACCTTGCGCACCTCGCTCGCCCGGTCGTCGGTGCAGGCCTCCTGCGGGATGCCGTTGGCGCAGACGAGCACGACGGCGATGAAGGCGTTCATGGCGGTTCCCCCGGGAGGTTCTGCGGTTCGGTCCCGCTTCGCGGCGGGCGCGCACTCCTACGCGCGAGCGGGCTCCGGGGTTTCGCGGGAGAGGGCCGTTATCCGGCCTCGACGATGAGATCGTGGCGAAAAGTCTTCCCTTCCACGGGGTTGGCGACCCAGCGGGTGCGGCCGACGCGTAGGTCGTGTCCGGCATGGAAATGCCCTGAGATCCAGGCCGCCGGGCGGTCCGCGTCGGGCAGATCGTCGAGAACGGTGGTGGCGTAGAAGGCCGGCACCCACCACGGCACGCCGGGGGCGTCGCGGAACGCGTCGGCGGCGAGCGGGCTGGCCGGATGGTGCGTCACCGCGACGGTCGGCCCGTCATGCGGCCGGGCCAGGGCTTCGAGGAGGGCCGCCTTCTCGCGGGCATGGGCCTCCATGGCGTCGGCCGGCGACCAGGGCAGGCGGTCGGCCCGGCGGATCGAGCCGCGATATTCCCGCGAGCCGGTGACGGGATCGGTCATCCGCGCGACGGCGAAGGCGACCGGGTCTTCGGGTCGGTCCGGTGTGTCGTCGGTGAGCCAGCGCCCGGCCAGCGACCAGTCGCTCCATAGGGTGGTGCCGACGAAGCGCACGCCGCCGATCACCGTCTCCTGCCCGCCCTGGAGCAGGTGGATGCGGTGGCCCAGACCGTTCAGCCGGGCGACCTCCCGCTCCAGGGCGGCGAGAAGATCCGGCGCCGTGCGCGCGTCGCCGGTCGGGGCGTAGTGCTCGTGATTGCCCGGCACCAGCACCACCGGCCGGTCACCGGCCAGCGCCATCACCGTGGCGAGGCCCGCCTCGGGCTGGCCCTCGTGCAGGTCGCCGGCGCAGACGAGCACGTCGAAGGGGCCTGAGGGCGGCGGGATCAATTCGGGGCGACGCCGTTCGAGATGCAGGTCGGAGAGGGGAAAGAGGCGCAGCACGGGATCCGGAACGGCTGGGGGAGAGGATCAGGCTTTCGCCTGCGAAGCGGCCTCGTCGGCCGCGGCGCGCCATTCGCGGCGGGCGGCCTTGAGCACGTCGAAGGCGGAATCGGCGTTGATGACGGCGATGCCGAGGGCCGCGACGAGATCCGGCCAGGGTGAGCGTGTCGCGGCGGTGGCGAGCCCGGCGAGGATGATCGCGACATTGGCGGCGACGTCGTTGCGGGCGGAGAGATAGGCCGCCCGCGTCAGGCTGCCATGCCCGTCGCGGTGGCGGGCCAGCATCACGGCGCAGGCGAGGTTGACCAGCAGGGCGCCGAAACCGGTCAGCGTCAGAGGCACCGGGGCCGGCGCGGTGAAATCGGAAAACTTCTCGTAGGCGGCATAGGCCGTGGCGAGGCCCGGCACCAGCAGGATGCCGGCGAGCAGGGTGCCGAGCCGCGCCCGGTTGCGAAGGCTCCAGCCGAGCCCGGCGAAGATCAGCAGGTTGATCGCCGCGTCTTCCAGGAAGTCGAGGCTGTCGGCGATGAGCGCCACCGAGCCGATGGTGAGCGCCACCGCGATCTCGATGCCGAAATAGCCGAGATTCAGCCCCGCCACGCGGGCGACGACCGGGCGCAGGCGTGGCGAGGGCGGCGGAGGAGGCACCGGCGGGTTCCTGAGGGAGGCTGAGGCGCGCCGCTGATTGCCCGAGGGGCCCTCCCCTGTCGAGGGCCTTCCGGCGCACCCTCAGTGCAAAGGAGAACTGGATTTGCCGGCGCGGCTGTGCAAGGCGAAAGCTCTACCAAGCCGCCCGTCGAGGTGGCGGTCCGGACCGGGGAGGCCTCAGGATGTTGCCCGAACTGCGCGTGCTCTATTTCGAGGATCTCGAAGTCGGGCTCACCGAGATTCTCAAGAAGGAGATCTCCTCTTCCGACGTGGTCGGCTTCGCCGAGATCACCGGCGACCGCAACCCGATCCATCTCTCCGAGCACTTCGCCGCGCGCACCCCCTTCGGCACCCGCATCGCCCACGGCCTCTACACCGCGGGCCTGATCTCGGCGGTGCTCGGCACCCGCCTGCCGGGCCCGGGCGCGGTCTACATTTCCCAGACCCTGAATTTCCGCGCGCCCGTGCGCATCGGCGACACCGTCGAGGTGAAGGTCGAGGTGGCCGAGTTGATCCCCGAACGGCGCCGCGCCCGCCTCAAATGCACCTGCTCCGTCGGCGACGAGGTGGTGCTCGACGGCGAGGCCCTGGTGAAGGTGCCCAAGAAGGAGGAGGCCGATCCCCTCGCCATGCGCATGGG
>NZ_NKUI01000222.1 GCF_014845115.1 Methylorubrum zatmanii
GACGATCCGCAACGCGCCGCTCTCGACCGCCGACAGGACCGCCGTCGATATCGGCTTCGGAACCGCCCTGGGACCGGATACCATGGCGCAGACGGTCACGGCGGCCTATCTGCGGCAGACCCTGGAGAGCGATGCGGGCGACGAGGATACGGGCGTGCGCCTCGCGCTCTACTTCGCCCGCAAGGCGCCGACGCTGACGAGCGCCTACGACATCCTCGGCGACAGCGCCCTGAGCCAAGTCGCCAACACCGTGATCGGCCTGCCGGCATCGAGCGGGGCGACCACGAGCGAGGCCCTGGCCAAGCGCGCGGCGAAGATCGCGGAGAAGATCGACATCGCCAGCTTCCGCGATCCGGCCAAGGTCGATGCCTTCGTGCGGCGCTTCGCGGCGGTCTGGGATGCGCAGAACAACACCGCGAGCGCGCCGGTGCTGGCCCTGTTCGCCGGCGGCGGCAGCATCGATGCCGAGACCCTCGCGAGCCTCCAGACGACACGGGCGCGGAGCTAGGGCGATGCAGAACAGCCTCTACGTCGCCCTGTCGAGCCAGATCGCCCTCGAAAAGCGCCTGACCACCACCGCCAACAACGTCGCCAACATGGCGACCGCCGGCTTTCGCGCGGAGGAGGTGTCTTTCTCGGAGCTGCTCGCGAAGTCGAGTCGCGGCGACGTCGCCTTCGTCGATGCCGGTAAGACCGCCCTGTCGCGGGTGGCCGGCCCGACGACGAAGACCGATTCCGCCCTCGACGTCGCCGTGCAGGGCGATGCGTGGCTCGGCGTGAAGGGGCCGAAGGGCACCCTCTATACCCGCGACGGGCGCCTGACGATGGATGCCAACGGCCAGCTGCGCACCGTCGGCGGCCTGCCGGTCGTCGATCCCGGCGGCGGGCCCCTGCTGCTCGATCCCCAGGCCGGCCCGCCGGTGATCGGCCGCGACGGCAGCATCCACCAGGGCGTCAACCAAGTCGGCGCCCTCGGCCTGTTCACCCTCGATCCCAAGGCCAAGCTGACCCGGTCGGGCGAGAACGCGGTGGCCGCGAGCATGCCCGGCCAGCCGGTTCAGGATTTCACCCGGCTCGGCATCGTGCAGGGCTATATCGAGGGCGCCAACGTCAACCCGATCCTGGAGATGACGAAGCTCATCGCCATCCAGCGCGCCTTCGAGAGCGCGGCGACCATGACCTCGGAGGCGGAGAACACGCTGACCGGCGCGGTGAAGACCCTGGGTCCGCAGGGCTGACCGCGCCATGACGAGCGATACCATCACGAGCAACGCCATCGAGCGCCTGGACCGGGCGATGGAGGCCGGGCGCCGCGATCTGCCGCTGGTGCGGATCGCCGGCGCCGTCCGCGAGGTCACCGCCACGGCGGCGCGGGTCGCCGGGATCTCGCCCTTCGTGCGCCTCGGCGACCGCATCGGCTTTACCGGCGGGGGCCGCGTGCAGGTCGGCGAGGTGGTGCGCATCGATGCCGCCGGCGCGACGGTGAAGCCCTTCGAGAGCCGGATCGAGGCCGGCATCGGCAGCCTCGCTCACCGCATCGGCCCCGCGCAGCTGCGCCCGGACCCTCGATGGAAGGGCCGGGTCGTCGACGCCCTCGGCCGGCCGGTCGACGGGCTCGGCCCGCTGCAGGAGGGCGGCGACAGCGTCGCCCTCGACGCCGACCCGCCCTCGGCGATGACGCGGGCACGGGTGAAGACGCCGCTGCTCACGGGCGTGCGGGCGATCGATCTGTTCACGCCGCTCTGCGCCGGACAGCGCATCGGCATCTTCGCCGGCTCGGGCGTCGGGAAGTCCACCCTGCTGGCGATGCTCGCGGGCGCGGAGGGCTTCGACAGCGTCGTGGTGGCGCTGGTGGGCGAGCGCGGCCGCGAGGTGCGCGAATTCCTCGAAGGTCCCATCGCCGCCGTCCGCGACCGCGCCGTGATCGTGGTCTCGACCGGCGACGAGAGCCCGATGATGCGCCGCCAAGCGCCCAAGGTGGCGCTGGCGGTGGCCGAATCCTTCCGGGATCGCGGCGAGTCGGTGCTGCTCATCGTCGATTCGGTGACGCGCTACGCCCATGCCGCCCGCGACGTGGCGCTGGCCGCCGGGGAGCCTGCGGTGGCGCGGGGCTATCCGCCGAGCGTGTTCTCGGACCTGCCCCGCCTGCTGGAGCGGGCCGGCCCCGGCGCCGAGGGGAAGGGTGCCATCACCGGCATCTTCTCGGTGCTGGTGGATGGCGACGACCACAACGACCCGGTGGCCGACTCGATCCGCGGCACCCTCGACGGCCATGTCGTGCTCGACCGCGCCATCGCCGAGCAGGGCCGCTACCCGGCCATCGACCTGCTCGGCTCGATCTCGCGCCTCGCCGGCGAGGTCTGGAGCGGCGACCAGCGCGAATTGGTGCGCAAGCTCAAGACGATGATGGCCCGCTTCGAGGAGACGCGGGACCTGCGCCTCATGGGCGGCTACCGCGCCGGCAGCGATCCCGACCTCGATCAGGCGGTCACCCTGGTCCCGCGGATCTACGAGGCGTTGCGGCAGGAGCCCGGCCAGCCGCCGAGCCGCGACGCCTTCCTCGAACTCGCCCAATCCCTGCGGGGATGAGCGTGCCGAACCGTCCCTTCAGCCCCGCGCAAGCGACGCCGTGTCCATTGCGCCCGCATTCGAGAGTCAACGAGGTGTCCGCATGAGTCTCATCGGCGTGCTCCGCACCGGCGTCTCCGGCATGAACGCCCAGTCGAACCGTATTTCGACGGTGGCCGAGAACATCCAGAACGCCAACACCACCGGCTACAAGCGCACCTCGGCGGAGTTCTCGTCGCTGCTGCTCGATTCGGGCGATGTCGGCACCTACAATTCGGGTGCGGTCGAGACCACGCTGCGCCGCTCCATCGGCGAGCGCGGCCCGATCAGCTCGACCAATTCGGACAAGGATCTCGCGATCCAGGGCAACGGATTCTTCGTGGTGCGGGACGAGAGCGGCGCGCCGTTCCTGACCCGGGCCGGCAATTTCGTGGTCGACGGCAAGAGCGGCAACCTCGTCAACGCCGGCGGCTTCACCCTGTTGGGCTACAGCCTCGCCAACGGCGCCCCGAATCCGGTCCTCAACGGCGTCGCCGACCTCAAGCCGGTCAATGTCAACGTGATGGGGCAGGAGGCGCGCCCCTCCACCAACGCGACGGTCAGCGGAAATCTCTCCTACGAGACACCGGTCTACGATCCCACCGCAGCGGGGGCGATCGGGTACTCGAAGAAGAACTCGCTCAAGGTCTACGACAATGTCGGTCAGCCGCTCATCCTCGATGTGCAGATGACCAAGACCTCGACCAATACATGGTCGGTGAAGTTCTTCGATCCGGCGGCGCCGACCGTCTCCCTCGGTTCCAGCACCGTGACCTTCGACGGCAACGGCAAGGTCAGCAGCGGCGGCTCGGCGAATGTGGCGGTGCCCAACGGCCGCACGGTGGCGGTCGACATGAGCGGCCTGACCCAGCTCTCCGGCGCCCATGCCCTGACCGGGACGGCGGACGGCTCGGCGCCCACCGCCGTGACCGGCACCGCCTTCGGCGAGGACGGGACGGTCTACGCGATCTACACCGACGGCACCCGCAAGGCGGCCTTCAAGGTGCCGCTCGCCGATGTGGAGAGCCCCGACAACCTCTCGCCGCGGGCCGGCAACGTCTTCACCACCAGCACCGCGTCGGGGGATGTCCAGATCGGCTTCGCCGGCCAGGGCGGGCGCGGCACCCTGAAGGCGGGCTCCCTCGAGCAGTCGAACGTCGATGTCAGCACCGAGCTGACCACGATGATCGAGTCGCAGACGGTCTACACCGCCAATTCCAAGGTGTTCATGACCGGCAACGAGCTGCTCGAAACCCTGATGAACCTGAAGCGCTGACGGCTCGCCCGTCGTCGCATCCGGGCGCGTCCTGCCACAGGCGGACGCGCCCGCCTCGCCCCGCGTCACAGGAACCGGCCGATGGGTCTCTCCGTCGCTCTCAACACTGCGCGAACCTCGCTGCTCGCGAGTTCGAACCAGATCGCGGCCACCGCGCGCAACGTCGCCGGCGCGAACGACCCCGGCTATTCGCGCAAGATCGCCACGCTGATCCCGGGCACCGGCGGCGCCACGGTGACGATCACCCGTGCCAGCGACGCGGCGCTCTATGCCCGTACGCTCTCGGCCTCGTCGGACGCGGCCCGCAGCGAGGCGGTGCTCGACGGCCTGACCCAGCTCGCGCAGACGGTGGGCGATCCCAGCGATCCGACCTCCCCGGCCGCCCGCCTGTCCCGCTTCCAGGCGGCGCTCCAGAGCATGGCCAACCAGCCGGACAAGCCGGCGCTGGCCCGCGATGCCGTCGAGGCCGCCAAGGCACTGGCCGGAAGCCTCCGGGAAGCGGCGGAGGCCATCCACGCCAGCCGCGCGGAAGCCGACAAGGGGATCGCGGATTCGGTCTCGCGCCTCAACGACCTTCTCGGCCGGTTCGACGCCGCGAACAGCGCCGTCACCCGCGCCGTCTCCAACAATGCCGACGCCAGCGACGCCCTGGACGACCGCGACCGCATCCTGACCGCGATCTCGCAGGAGATCGGCGTCACGGCCGTGGCGCGCGCGAACGGCGACGTCGCGCTCTACACCGATGGCGGCGTCACCCTGTTCGATCGCGGCCCCCGGGCGGTCGGCTTCGCACCGACCTCCGCCTTCGCCGCCGGCACCAAGGGCAGCGCCGTAATCATCGACGGCGTGGCGGTGACCGGTGCCGCCTCGCCGATGCCGCTCGCCTCCGGGCGGATCGCCGGCCTCGCCGCCCTGCGCGACCAGACGGCGGTGACCTACGAAGCCCAGCTCGATGCCCTGGCCGGCGGCCTGATCGACGCCTTCGCCGAGACCGACGCCGTGCCGCCCCTCGGCGCTCCGAAGGCCGGCCTGTTCACCGCGGGCGGCAGCGCGACCCTGCCCGCAGCCAGCGCGGCCGGGCGGACCGGTCTGGCATCGACGATCGCGGTCAACGCGGCGGTCGATCCCGACCGGAACGGCGATCTTGCCCTGCTGCGCAGCGGCGGCATGAACGGCACCGATTACGTCGATCCCGCCGCGGGCGGCGACGCCGCCTATACCGGCCGCCTGCGCGGCTTGGTCTCGGCGCTCGGCCAAACGCGATCCCTCGACCCGGCCCTCGACCTCGGCACCGCGTCCGACCTGCCCAGCCTCGCCGCGGCCTCGGCCGGATGGCTCGAGGCCCAGCGCAAGGACGCCTCCGCGAGCGCCTCCTACCAGAAGACCCTGCTCACCCGGGCGAACGAGGCGCTCTCGAACGTCGTCGGGGTGAACGGCGACGACGAGACCGCCCTCGCCCTGCAGCTGGAGCGCTCCTACAGCGCCTCGGCCAAGATCATCGCGGTCATCGACGATCTGCTCAAAGCCTTCCTCGACTCGGTGCGGTGACCTCAAAGCCATGATGACGACCGGCTACATTTCGAGCTTCACCCTCTGGAACGCCCCGCGCACCGGCGTCGGGCGCCTTCAGACCGAGCTCGCCACGGCGACCAAGGAGATCGCCACCGGCCGCTACGCCGATGTCGGAGCGACCCTCGGCGGGGGCGTGGCCGAGGCCTTCGGCCTGCGACGGCAGAGCGCCCTGCTGGCGGCCCTGACGCAGAGCAACACGGCGGCCCAGCACCGGCTCGACACCTCCCAGGCGGCGCTCAAGGAGATCCAGGCCGCCGCCGATCAGACCCTGAAGGAGATGGCCTCCCTCCCGGCCGACAAGCGTGCGGCGGCGGTGGCGGCCTCGGCCCGCACCCGCCTCGCCGCGCTCACCGCCGCGCTCAACACCAGCGCGGACGGCCAGGCGGTGTTCGGCGGCACCGATAGCGGGAGGCCGCCGCTGACTGCCTATGACGGGGTTCCGACCTCGGCCGCGAAGTCTGCGGTCCAACAGGCCTTCAGCGACTACTTCCACTTCGCGCCGGGCGATTCCGCGGCGGCCGGCGTTTCCGCAAGCTCCCTCAAGAGCTTCATCGAGGGCCCGGTCGCGGATCTGTTCACCGCCTCGAACTGGGCCGGCACATGGTCGGAAGCGTCCGACCGCACCATCGACAGTCAGATCTCGCTCACAGAGACCGTGACCACCTCGGCCAGCGCCAATGCCGAGCCGTTCCGCAAGCTCGCCATGGCCTATGTCGTCGCCTCGGCGATCGGCCTGCCGAGCTTCTCGAACGAGGCGCAGGAGGCGGCCACCGGCAAGGTCATGGAACTTCTGAGCCAGGGGAGCAGCGGCCTCACGGCGATGCAGGCCGATCTCGGCCGCTCGCAGAGCCGCATCACGGATGCCAACGAGCGCATGACCAAGCAGAGCGCGCTGTTGACCGGCCAGATCCACGATCTCGAAAGCGTCGATCCGGCGGAAGCCAAGAGCCGCGTCGATGCCATCACCACCCAGATGCAGATGTCCTACGGGCTGACCGCGCAGCTGCGCAGCCTCAGCCTGATCAACTTCCTCTCCTGACCGCGCGCTTTCCCGAACCTTCCACGGAGCATCGGGTTTCGATGTATCGCATGTCCTATTCCGAAATCATGGAGGATGCGCCCGATCTCGGCCGCGCCCGCGAGCGGGAGGCCTTCGACCGGGCGCTCGGCCTGCTCCAATCGGCCGAGGCGCGAGGCGTGACGGCGGGCCACGAGCGGACCGCCGCGATCAGCTACGTCCAG
>NZ_NKUI01000223.1 GCF_014845115.1 Methylorubrum zatmanii
CCTCGCGGATGGCCGGGTTCGCGTCCATGACGGCCTCGACGATGCGCGCGGTCTCCCGGTAGCTGTAGACCCACTCAGGCGAGCCGTCGGCCTTCCGCTCCTGACGCTTCTCCATCAAGGAGCCGATGGCCTTGTGGATGGTCCTGGCGTTGATGGCGGTGTTGAGGACGATCTTACCGACAGAGCGGTCGTAGCACCGGAGGACGTAGGGGTCGTGCTGGAGCACGTGGCCGCGCATGGCGTAGAGCAGTGTCGGGTGGAGCGCCGCGAAATCCGGCTCGATGCACAGCTCGCCGTTGATGAGGAGCTCGGCGCGGCGTTCCTTGGGCAGGTTCTGAAACCAGCCGTACCAGCGCCCGTGCCGGTCCCAGCGCCCCCGCCCGAAGACGCGGTAGACCTCGGGGTTCGGGGTCGGGCGCACGCAAGTCCAGGTCGCCCGTCCGTCCTTCACCTTGCGGGCGTGAAGGTGGTGCCGGGTGCGGCGCCAGTCGGAATCGGACGCGTCGGGCGAGACCTCGACCTGCACGTTGGCGAGGTAGGCGTTGACCTCGGCGACCTCGGTGACGAGGCGGCGG
>NZ_NKUI01000224.1 GCF_014845115.1 Methylorubrum zatmanii
TGATCGACGGCCGGATCGTCAACCTCGCGCCGGGCGGCCCATGCGGCGAGCGAGCCCTGCGGGTCGAGGTCCAGGGCGGCCACGCGTCGTCCGGCCTGTTGGGCGGCGACAGCCAGATTGACTGCGGTGGTAGTTTTGCCGGTACCGCCCTTCTGTCCGGCGATGGCGACCGTGTCCATCAGCGTCGCCCTCCGCAAGAGGGGGCTATGGCATCAAGGCGCCATGGCGTTTCGGCGTCGCGGTGCCATGGCCTTATGGCATCGCGACGCCATCCCATCGAAGCGCCCCAGCGCCTCGGCATCGCAGCGCCAGAACGCCGTGACGCTACGGCGTTACGATGCTTCGCTCGACGATTCCCGTTTTCTGCGAAAATTCGGCAGCGCGGCTCCTGCCTGCCAAGGATATGATGCGATCTCTTCATCTCAGTCTCCGATCCCGCGACCACCTCGTCCGCCTCGCCCGTTCCGCGAGGACGTGAGGCTTGGCCGGACGCCTTCGTCCTTGCTCATCGCCGCCCCCTTCACGCCCTTGACTGCCCAGGCAGGCACGCTCGGCGGCGGTGTCTCGGTCGAGGAGGCGGGAGGAGGTGCCACGCGCACCGCAGTTCGGCTTGCATCGACGGCGCGCTCGGATGCCGCGAGAAGAGAAGGTTCTGACCGGGGCTGATCCTTCATGGCAGGCAGATCATCATGCTGATCCGAAGCGATTGGCGGCCCGGCCGCGACGTGCTCCCGGATGAGGCTTGGGATCTCGGATTGCGGCTCGGCCCCGCAATCCTGGACCGGATCCAATTCTGATGGATGCAAAGTGGGATTGAGTGAACGTGGCCCTGGTGAACCAGCTCGGACGGAAGCTATTGCCTCGACCTCGGCCGGGGCGGTTGCGCCTGCCGGTGGAAGCAGCTCGCGAGACTCTGATCCAGCGTTGGCTTGGACTGTTTGGGGATCCGCCGCGTGTACCGCCGCTTGAGCCACGCTACGCTCGTCCGGAGGCGACGCGACTGGAGCGGGTTTCGGTGCAGCTGTAGGGGGCGGCGGCGGTGACCGAGAACTGGAGACCTCTGCCTTTGTCCCGATAAGTTCGGGAGCGGCCGGTGTTGCGCCTACCGGCGTCGCTGGCCGATCCGATTTCGGACCGGGGCTGTGTGCCGCCGAGGTTGGTTGCCCGACCGCAGTGTTAGTCGAACCCGTCGCCGGGAGCTGTGACGCAACACTCGCGGCGACTGGCGGCCGCTCGGCCGGACTCGAGGTGGTTGCGGGAGTGGGCGGATGGATCAGAGGCGCACCATTCGACGTGCGCCTATATGCGAGGCCGGAAGCGAGCTCGTGGTAAGGCCGAAGCTGCGACGTTCCCAGACCGCCCAAGACCGCGGGAAAGCCCCCCACGCTCGGAGAGGTCGCTCGAAAGCTGCGACGCGCGGCATCGTCTAACTCACGGCCACGCTGTTTAGCCGCCTGGCTTACGGCATTCGCCCAGGATGACGTAGGTGAGGCTTCCGCCCCTCCAGGGGATTGGGCTGGCGTGTCAAGCGTCGCCGGGACCACAATCGGCGACCGTCCGAGCGAGATCGCAGGGCGTGAGAGCTTCGCGACGGCAGCGTCGTTCCTCCCCGGCTCGACGGCTGTAACTCGATCCCAAAGCGCTACAGCGCTTCGATCGAGGCTTGCTCGAACTTGGTCGCGGAACGTTGAAGCCGGCACTGCTTCGATCGGCAGAACGTACCCAGTCGGACGCTCGACAACTGCATCTGCGTCGCCACCGCCGACCCGAGCCGGACTGCGGGATGCGACGTCAGTGGCCTGAACTCGATCGGCCGCTCCCACATAATGGAGAAGCTCGGCACGCTTCAGCCCAAGTTGCCGACGCAGTTCTACGATCTGCGCGTCGTAGGCTGCGGCCAGACGCTCGTGCCCTTGTTCGAGCCGGTCAAAGAACTCGACCAGTTCGCTCCGGCGGGAGAATCCGAAGCTATGACCTTCCCGGACGGCTGGATCGGTCACCCCCGAGTGTAATGGAGCGGCCTTCGCGGTCTCTCGTTTGCCTTGCGCCTCGTTTGTCGCCAACAAGAGGCGCGGCCGTGAGATCGTCCGCCCGAAGACCAACCGGGCGAGATCGCGCGCGAGTTCCAGCTGACCGATTTCCATGATGAGTTCGAGGCCACGCCTCGTCAGTGCCCGCACATGGTCGGCCGGGCCTTCGATCGTGCCGTAGGCTACAGGTGTCTGTCGCCCGACCTGCATGATCTCGGCCTGGCGACCATTCGCCAGCATCAGGCTGATCGTGATCCCGGTCGCAGCCGCCCGCTCCGTAAGGATGAGGTCAGCCTCGGTGTCCCACTGCTGGCGGGCGAGGTCAGCGCCCGCCGCCGTCAGCCCGCCTTTGCGTTCCTTATTATATTGGCGCGCGGGGATGTGCTTGCCCGGCGTCCGGTCGATGCCGAGCTCTTTGTAGCTCCTCAGATCGACCCGCTTCCCCAGTCCAACCTCGGCTAGAACCGCGTTACAGCACGTACCCCAGTCCGTTCGCAGATCCTTGATCCAAGCGCGCTCGTGACAATCACGATCTTTGCGTTGTCGATGGGGACGCTCGAGAACCGTGGTGCGGTTTGCGCGCCGCTTGGTTCGCGTGATCGCGAAGTCCCAGGTGGGCGCGCCCGTATCCGGGTGCGGAATACGCCGAGCCGGACGGTCGTAGTAAACGATGTGGCAGTGGAAGTTTCGCTGATCGTTGTTGGCATCGGGCGCATGCACGACGGCCCAAAAGGGAAAGCCGCGCTGCTTGAGCTTTTCCGTGAATGCGCAAACGATGGCGTGGCGCGCGTGGCCATCCAGTTCAAACGGAAGCTCTGCGATGATCCGAGTCTGTGTGCGACCGCCACGACCTGGCGCAATGTCGATAGGCGCATGTTCTCCGACCGTCTCCGCCCATCGCCAGAATGCGAAGGCATCCTGCGTCGACAGCTTCAGCTTCAGGGGGGCTGTACGCCTCGCACCCGCCTCTCGTAGTACGGCCTGAACAACCGGTGGCGCCTCATCGATCGCCGCGAGAGCCTGGGTCCACCAACTAGGGTTCTCGCCTGGCTTGACCGTGACACGGTCGCCGGCCGGAGAGCGCTCAGTCGACTCAACGACCTCCCAAAAATGCGCGCGCTGCTCGGCCGTATCCCCGAGAGTACCGAACGAAGAGAGCGTAGTGCCGCCGTGCCGGTCTGCCTCGACCGCGCCCGCCCGCTCAACATAAGCCTGCTGCTCAGCTCCGCCTCGTCCGCCGACGCTACCGCCGATTGCTCGCGGGAGGCGTTCGGCGGCGCCCGGTCGATCAATATACTCCTGATGCGCGCAAGCGTACGATTTGCTCATGCGCCGCCCCGTCTTGGCAGCCCGGATCATCTTCAAGATCGGCGAGGTCTTGGAGATCGCGGTCTGGGACAAGTGGCAGGTCACCGCACCACTCGGCGAGATCGGGCGCTCACGGCTCTCGCGTGTGGCGAAGCGGATTCCCGGCTGCGCGTAGAGCCGATATGCGAGTTCGCGGTCGCGCTCGGTCTGAAGAGTACCAAGACCGTTCGCGGTGCCGCATAGGCGCGTGATTGCCTCGCGCACGAAGCAGTGCGTGCCGGTGATATTGGGCATTGGTGGTGGCCGCCTGAGAAGCAACGCCAAATGTTCAAGGCCAAGCTTAGGCAGGTGCGCTCGATTCGAGCAAGTGGAGTTGGTTTCGGCGCGAATCGAGGCCAGAAATTTAATCAGGCTCTAGGCGACGGCTGCGATTCATTAAGCATCGAACCCTCCAAAGACCGCTCCGGGACGCTTAAAAGGGGGGTGCGTTGTTCTGCCGCATCCTGAGCGTTTGCCTGACCTCAGATCGAATTTGGCAGCTCGTTAACTTCTGTTCGGCCGCCGCCAAACGGCCTCTGCAGAGACGCTCGTTCGATCTCGTAATGCGGGGATGGCCGACGTTCGGCTCTTCGCAAGACGCCTTACTCAGTCTGTTCCATTTGGGAAATCGAAGCCGGCTCGCAGGAGTCGCCTAATTTGGAGCTGCCGCCGGGCTGCTCCGGATTAGGGGAGCTGAGCCCTGTTCCGGTGCGCCTCGGACACGCGAGGCGCACCGGAACGTCTTTTTGGGATCGTCCTTCCCGGGAACGCTGTCCTTCCGGGGTCCTGGTCGGGCTTTGGTTCGCGCGCCCGAGCGAACGGCAAAGCCCGGCCGCCGCCCGTCGGGGCGGCCGTCTCCCGGGGTTCCCTTCCGGGGTTTTAACGGCTGTTCAGGCTACCCGCCGTGGCTGCCCAGCGGGCCGATCCGGAGCACGTGCGGTCCGGCATGAGGCTTGACCGTTCGCTCGTCATCTTGTCGCCTTCACGCATGAGGCGATCGATGAGGTTGGAGACCCGTGGAACCCCTGTCGTACACCCAGATGATCGGGACGGCGTTCGCGGCCGTTCGAATCGAGCTCGGCTTGAGATCACGCACGCGTCAGCCCGACGACCCTTACCCATGGGGCCAGCAGAAGGTCGGCGCTCGCCTGGCCGCACTGAAAAAGGGTATCGCGGGTACGAACGCGAAGGGCGAGGCCCTTATTCGGGAGTTCCTCGAGCGTTCTCAGGTCCTGATGCACAAGCAGATCTCCTACGCGGTCGATCGCGCCGAGGTCGAGACCTTTACGGCAATCATGAACGGGGAGCGTGCTCGCCGCGCGGGTCGCAGGATGCGATCGGCGCAATCCGTAGGTTCGGCGGAGCATCTTTCGCTATCCGGATGCCATTCCGAATGGGGAGCCTGGGACGATCCGGACCCTGAGGAGGACCCTTGGGAACAGGACGACTATGACAGCCCCGACGACGTTCCCAGTCTTGCTGCCATCATGGATGGCACCGACGAGCTGGACGAGGAGGAACCTCGGTTGGATCTGCGGGGGCTGTACGCGCTGGTCGCCGCATCAACGCCCGGTTGGCTGGATGTCGACGCGCCGCCGCCCTGCGTCAGTGCGCGGTTCCCGCTGTGCGGGATGCGCATTGGTGACCAATGGGAGCTAAGCCCTCTCAATATCGGTGAGCTCATGCCGGTGCTCCCGGAGATCGGCGACATCCCTTCGTCTGCGCTGCCAGCCGCTGAGGATGAAGTGCTGACTTGGCTCTTGTCCGATGGGGGAGCTGGCTACCGAGAGCCGATCCAGCAGGCGATCTGGCGCGAGCAGGCGCGACGCCACGTCTGGCCCGATCTCCTCGAATTGTATGGATTGGTTCTGGCAATAGCGCCGGGCGGCCCGGGCGGAACGACGACGCTTGAGGAGGCTGAGGTGAAATTTGCTTACTACAAAGACTGGTGTCGCTTTCCCATTGACCCCGTTTTGCATCCGGTCTGGGAAGAACTCGTCATGCTCCTTCCAGGGCGTCCTTGGCTCGCGTCGGGCGCCGGGCTGCAAGCGGTACCCAAAGGCGACGGCAGCGACGCCTCCGCCTACGAGGACGACGTTCACTACGGCGCGCGGTCGACCTGAGGCAGATGGGCTCGCCGAGCCTCTGTGGCGGCTCCGGTGCAGTGATAGCATCGGAGCCGAGCCGACCATCGGTCCACTGGATACATACCTCGGGCCGATCCGACCCCGACGACAGGTGATAATTCGACGTCCGGCCATCCAGCCGTACAAGTGGAGATCCCTGAGGCCGACCTCTACGACATGCCCAGAAACGCTAGCGATGGCTACACTGTCTAAAAGGATGACGACGAAGTCGAGGGTTGAGGCGAGCTAAATTCATTATGACATCGCACGCTGCGCTGCCGCGGCGCGCGAGGATGTTGATGACTGCCATCGGACGAAAATCAAACTCCCTACAATTTTGAGTGAGCCTCCCTGGTCCCGGCATTATGAGCTTCGAAAAGGAAAATCCCTTGCAGCACATAACCGCTGATTCAGAATGGCAGACGAAGCTTCTTCGCGCGGTGCGCTCGCCTGAGGAATATCGGATCTATAAGGCAGCCCTTGAATGGGACCTGACCGATCCGATCGTGATTGAGTCACGCAAGGACGTGAAGTCGGAAGCGCAGTGGCGTGACCGGGTCGAGCCGTTCCATCATCAAGTCAGCAACCTGATTACTTTCTGTCGCCGCCTGCCTGTAACGCTGCTCGCGGACGATGTTGGGCTCGGCAAGACGATTAGTGCGGGCTTAGTGATGAGTGAGCTCATCGCGCGTTCACGGCTGTCGCGGTCCCTGATCGTCTGCCCCAAACTCCTTGGACCACAGTGGAAGGAGGAACTGGAAACGAAGTTCGATATTCCGGCCGAGGTCGCAACGGGCCGTGACCTGCTGAGCGCGAACCCGGACGGCGTCGGCGCGATCATCACAACGTACAATTCAGCGCGACTTTACTTGGAGAAACTTCCTGCCGATCGCTTCGAGCTGCTGATCCTCGACGAGGCACACAAGCTACGAAATCTCTACGGTACACCGGAGCCGCCCAAAGTGGCGCAGGTCATTCGGAGTTCCTTAGCGGCGCGGCGGTTCCGGTTCGTGCTGATGCTGACAGCCACGCCGATCCAGAATCGGCTTTGGGACCTCTATTCGCTAGTCGATCTGCTCACCGTGGCGAGAGGACACGAGAACCCGTTCGGCAACGAAGGCCAGTTTGCCCGGCGCTTCATCGCAGGTGACCGAGAGCAGGCACGCCAGCTGAAGCCGGAGGCGGCCGAGGCGTTCCGGTCGATCGTCTATGGTTACATGTCTCGGGTGCGTCGCGGCGACGCCAAGCTCCATTTCCCCGACCGCAAAGTGCAGCTGCACCGGGTGCAGCCGACACCAGCCGAGCTCGAACTGATCGCAATCGTCGCCAAGGGTATCGAGAAGCTCAATCGTCTGGCGCAGATCGGCATCCTCCAGGCGCTGACAAGT
The DNA here is from genome assembly GCF_014845115.1 of Methylorubrum zatmanii. Classification (GTDB taxonomy): domain Bacteria; phylum Pseudomonadota; class Alphaproteobacteria; order Rhizobiales; family Beijerinckiaceae; genus Methylobacterium; species Methylobacterium zatmanii. The sequence goes on from NZ_NKUI01000224.1 coordinate 6,892, forward strand.
AGCCCGCACGCGCTCAGCGCCCAGCTCGATAACATGGAGCGCAACGGCACGATTGGGCCCGATTTCGCGGGCGCGGTGCGGTCAGTCGTGCGGGGCATGACGACGAGCGCGAAGCTAGATGGCCTCGGACGACTGATCACCCAATTGAAACACGAGAATCCGGACAGCTGGCGGCTCGTCGTCTTCACGGGACGGCGGGAGACTCAGACCACCATCCAGGAGTTTCTGGAGGGACACGGCCTGACGGTGGGGATTATCAACGGCACGTCTGGTGCGCGCAACCAGGAGACAATCGGACGCTTCCGCGCCAATCCGCCCGGCTACCGCGTCATCGTTTCGACCGAGGCTGGGTCAGAGGGCGTGAACCTGCAGGTCGCCAATGTGCTGGTGAACTACGACCTACCCTGGAACCCGATGATCGTGGAACAACGCATCGGCCGGGTACAACGGCTTGCATCCCAGCACGCCCATGTCAGCATTCTGAATGTCACGCTGCAGGGGACTTTCGAGGAGTACATTGTCGGGCGGCTCATGGAGAAGCTGCAAATGTCGACGAGCGCCATAGGCGACATCGAATCTCTGCTGGAAGGCTCCGTGGGGGGCGAGGATGGCGCCGCGGGCTTCGAAGAACGGATCCGCGAACTTGTGGTGGCAGCGCTCAAGGGCGCGGACGTCAAAGCAAGCGTGGCAATGGCCGAGCAGAGCATCGCGGCGGCTAAGCAGGCGCTCCTAGAGGAAGAAAAACGCATCGATGCGATGCTCGGGGACACGGATGGCCAGGGCTATGTCGGGCCGCAGGCACCAAGCCTGCCGCCGCAGACGCGCTCGATGGAGTACCAGCCCTTTGCTCTTGGCGCTCTGGGCCAGCTCGGCGCGCGGGTCACGCCGTTGGCCAACCGTCTGTTCGCGGTTGAGGATGAGGGCGGCCAGGAAGTGATCCGCTTCGAGCGCGACGCGATGAGCGGGACGCGGTCCTCGCTTTACCAGCCGGGGTCGCCTGCCTTCAGCCGGATGGTACAGCGGATGGTGGTCAGCGGCCGCTATGCGGTCCGTGACCTCGACGAGGATCCGCGGCGTGGGGCAGATGCAGCGGCGAGACAATGGGTCGAAAGCTTCGGGGGGACTCTGGTCGGCACGGAAAGCGCGGCCGCGCGCCGCTGGTTCGAAGGGGTTATCCTGGTTCGTGTACGGGCGACCGTTGCGCACGACGCCTACGAGCGGCTGATCGAGGTGCGTTGTGCACCGCGCAATCGGGCAAAGTTCTCATTTACCCGTGATGCTTTAGCTCCGCTCCCTCTGGTTCTCGATGCAGCCTCCGATGCGTTGGGGCTTAGCATCGACCAAGTCATGGAGGCGGCCCGTCAGGACCCGGGCATCGCGGAGTTCACGCGCTTCTACCTGGAACGGCGCGGACAGGAGATGGCCTCGGCGGGCCAGGATGCCCGAAAGCGTGCCAAGATGGAGGAGGATTTTACACCGCGCCTGTCGTTCGTGCTGGCAGGCGCGGAAGGCGCTGTTCTCCGGGACGTGCAGCTGCGGGTCAGCTACCGGGTCGGCGACGGCGGCTATGCAGATGAGCTGACGATCGTCCCCTCCTCTAGCCACATTTTAGCGGCGCCGGCACTGGTATCATGCGGCCCTAATCAGCAGGCCTTACCGGAGACCTGCCTCGATGCATGCGCGATCAGCGGGAAGCGGGAACTGCGGCATCGCTTGGTGGTGTCGGAACTTAATGGACGTCGGGCGCTGCCTGAGTTCGTGGTCCGGTGTGCGCTGACAAATCGCTGCCTCCTGACCGATGAGGTCGAGCGGTCGGCCATGACTGGCAAACTCGTAGGACGTGACCATCTCAAAACATCAGCAGTCAGCGGCAAGCATGCAGAGGCCAACTATTTCGGGCGCTGCGTCTTCTCGGGCGACGAAGCGTTGCGAAGCGAGCTCCGGACGAGTGATCTGTCAGGCAAGCTGTTCCGAGAGGATCGGGCCGCGTCGTCGGCCGTATCCGGGCGCATTGGCCATCAGGACGAATTCGTGGCCTGCCACCAGTCGCAAGCCCTCCTCGCCCCGAGCGAGGGCGAACGGTGCGGGGTGACGGGACATCTGGTTCGTCCCGGTATCCTGGAGTCCTGCGCAGCCACGGGAACTCGCGCCCTTCCATCGGAGCTTGACCGTTGCGTCGTTACGGGACACCGGGCGTTAAAGCGTCTCCTCGTGCCGAGTAGCGTTTCTGGAGCGCTGATGCTGGAGGAGAAAGCCGTGCGGGCCGCGCATGGAGTATATTGTCTACCTGCTGAAGCCCAAACGTGTGGCTGGAGTGGACAATCTGTGCACCCAGAGGATGTTAGGATCTGTGCGCTTACCGGAATCGGGATCCTCTACACGTTCGCAACGAATGCTGCTCCACCGCGTCTTGCGCCACTGGTTGCCCTGCTCGACGGCGTCAACCGTGCCACTGATCGGCAAGATGTGTGGGTCATGGCGGCAGCTCAGGAGGCGGCGGCTCTTCGCAAGGGTAAATGCCGGATCGAAGCCGGTGTCGCGTCACCGAACGGGCTACGTGTCGCCATGGCGTCTGAGGTCCGCACGCTATTAGGCCTGAAATCGCGCCAAGCGGGATTCATCTACGAGCCCTCCACCAACCAGATCCAGGGTCGGGTAGCGCTGGGAAAGCGGGGTACTACCGGCTGGTCCGCAGATGATGTGAATCAGTAGCTGGAAGCGCGCGTGAGTAAGCCAGCCGCGATGGTCCAATTCTAGTTAGGCATTGCAGGCCGGCTTCCGACTCGAAGCCGAACAAGCAACATGCGAATTGCTAACCCCTTGCGGACATTTGACCCGTTTCACCTGAAGATTCGGACAAGGTGGAGAGTGAAATTCTGGGTCGTGGTCGAGAGAAGACGTTCAAGTCGGTAGAAATCGGTCTGATTTGAGTGCACCCCAATCGGACCGTGCCATCCAGTAGGCTGCATCTCGTTCTATCGCTCAGATCGCAGATACAGATTGGCCGGTTTAACGAAGTGTTTTCTGCAGTAACACATTCCGACGCCGCGAGTTAGGCAACGTTTATTGCCGCAAATCCAAAAATTTAGCCGTGCGGTCATGAGGCTTGCTACCTCGTAGCCATACTCGCCTCCAGACACTATTCCACAACTTTCTCGCAAGATGCTACTCGTAAAGTTAGCAGCTCGTCCGATAATCCATCATAGTGTTAGATCGTGCCGTCGCGCGCTCGGCGTGGCCTCGCTGGGATGCGCCATGAGCGTTGCGGATGCATTTCGAAGCTTTCTTGGCAATATCAAGATTACGAACGGCCTGACGATCTCGGCACGTTACGGCGAGATCACGGCTGCGCTGAATAAGAAATTCCGGGACACTGAGTCAAAAATTGCAAACAGTCTGCAGGTCGGCTCCTATGGTCGTCATACGGCCATCAAAGGCGTTTCCGATCTCGACATGCTCTATATCATGCCGGCTAAAACATGGAATGACTATAAGGACGGCGGTCAGTATCGGCTTCTCTCTGACTGCGCAGCAGCCATAAAGGCCCGCTATCCTTCCACGACAGTCAAAGTCGATCGCCTCGTGGTACGTGTGCTCTATTCGAACTTCCATATCGAGGTTCAGCCTGTTTTCGAGCAGAGTGATAACTCTTACAAATATCCAGATAGCTACAAGGATGGAAGTTGGAAAATTACTAAGCCGCGAGATGAGCTCAAGGCTATGATGGAATTCAACGCCCAGAAGAATGACAACCTTCGTCGGCTGGCTCGGATGGCACGCGCTTGGAAAAATAAGCATGGCGTTGCGATGGGCGGGTTGCTGATAGACACTCTCGCCTACAACTTTCTAAAGCAGATGGGGTGGATGGCTCCCGCTCCGACTGACGGCATCTCGATGCCAAGATGTGGTTGCTGTCAAAGCAGCAGCCACGCTCATGCAGGAGCCATCCCCATGGAGATCACCACCGTCGGCATCGATCTGGCCAAAAGCATCTTTCAGGTTCACGCCGTCGATGCAGTTGGGCACGTCGTCGTGCGCAAGGCCTTGAGGCGGGCGCAGGTCGTGCCGTTCTTCGCCAAGCTGCCGCGCTGCCTGGTCGGCATGGAGGCGTGCGGCACGGCGCACCACTGGGCCCGGGAGCTCATGAGCCTCGGCCACGACGTGCGGCTGATGCCGCCGGCTTACGTGAAGCCGTACGTCAAGCGCGGCAAAACCGATGCGAACGATGCCGCAGCCATCTGTGAGGCGGTGACGCGCCCGAGCATGCGGTTCGTGCCGGTGAAGTCGACCGACCAGCAGGCGGCGCTGGCGCTGCACCGGACGCGCGATCTGCTGGTCAAGCAACGCACGCAGTTGGTGAACATGATCCGCGGCCTGCTCGCCGAGTTCGGGATCGAGATGGCGCGGGGCTTGCGGCACGCGCTCGAACTGGCGGCCCGGCTCTCGGCCGGAGACGCGGCCGAGGTGCCGCCGCTCGCCCAGCGCGTGGTGACCGGGCTGGCCGACCAGATCGGTGCCGTGCAGATCCAGCTCACCCGGCTGGAGAAGGAGTTGCTGGCCTGGCATCGGGACAGCGACCTGTCGCAGCGGCTTGCGACGATCCCGGGTGTCGGCATCGTCTCGGCGACCGCGCTGGCCGCCTCGGTGAGCGAGCCCGAGCGCTTCCGCTCCGGTCGGCAGTTCGCCGCCTCGTTAGGGCTGACGCCGCTTCAGAACTGCAGCGGCGGCAAGGAGCGCCTGGGCCGGATCTCACGCATGGGCGACCGCTACCTGCGTCGCCTGCTCGTGGTCGGCATGACCTCTCTGATCCGGCGCGCGAAGGCGACGCCGACCTCGGTCGACCCGCGGCTGCCGGCACTGCTGCAGCGCAAGCCGGTGCGCGTGGTGACCGTTGCGGCGGCCAATCGCACGGCGCGGGTCGCCTGGGCGATCATGACCCGCGGCGGCACCTACCGCGCACCCCTGGCCGCGGCCGCCTGACAGCACGGCAAGGAGACTTTTCCAGGTTGCGAGGACGATGAGAGTTGATGGCGAACCGGTCAGCCCGGGAGCCGGGACACCCCGCCGCTAGTCCAGGGCGTGATAGCCCGCAAAGCAGAGTGGGACCCAGCTCGCGGATACCATCAGGGCCAGCGGTCACATGAACGACTGCATCAACAGGCCGGACACAAGACTGCACCCGACCAACGCGTCAGAAGCTCAATTCGCCGCTTGCAATGCGGGAGCCATCCACACAAGACTGACGCTTACGACGGAAAGAGCTACCTATATTACGACTGGATGAGCCGAGATTTCTTTGCATTTCTCAAGGATCAGCCGAAGCAAGATTATTACGCCGCACTGGGGAGCGGCCAGCGTGTCAAGGTAAAGAAGGATTTTCGCAGAAAGGCAGGGAAGGCGTACGATCTTTGCTTGAAAGCGATCGAGGCGGAAACACAGGATTACCGCAACGACCGCTGGCGCAAAGTTTTCGGATCGAACTTCCCGCCCAGACCCGTTGCAACCACGGCTGCGGACTCGGCTTTCGAGTCCGCTCTCAAGTCTGGGGGCTACGAGGCTCGAAACACCGAACGCTTTATCGAGGACATGTACCCAATCGATATCCGCTTCGATATCGAACTGGAGTGCGAGGTGAAGCAGGATGGCTTTCGCCCATCCCTCCTACGCAGCTTGCTTGCCGCGAGCCGCGTTCTCCAGGCGAAGAAGGACTTGAAATTCTTCGTCACTGATACCGACGTACCTCCGCCTTTCACGTTGCTGTGGAAGGTGCTCAATAGAGGTCCCACGGCCGTGAGACGTGATTGTATCCGAGGCGAGATCGTACCGGATGACGGCCGTCTGGAGAAGATAGAAAGGACCAACTTTCGGGGCGACCATATTGTAGAATGCTACGCCGTGAAAGACGGCGTCGTCGTCGCCAAAGATCGCATTCACGTTCCCATAACCGAGTAGGATATCCGGTGGACAGAGCTGGTCTTCTTAAGGCGATAGCCAACACCGGCTACAACGTAGGGTTCGGCGCGAAGAAGCATTTTGCAACCTTCGATCTTGTCGAGAAAGTGCCGGGTTGGATCGGCTTCATATCAAGCGCGGTCGGAATATTTGCGCTGGTTTGGGAGCCCCTCTCCGCAAAGGTACCCTCAGCGTGCTTGGCCGTGCTTGGACTGTGCAACGTCTATATCGCAGCCTATCGAAGTAAAGAATATGATGAGGTTGGCCGGAAGCTGACCCAAATTTACAACCAGCTTCGAGATTTATATTATGAAGTCCAAGGTGGTTCTGACGTGGAGCAAAGCCACGCTCGCCTCGCAGAACTCGAGAGCAGTTTCTATGCTGCATCAATCAGCAAGCAGATACTCTTTTCCGATTGGTTCACACACTACAAGTTTTTCGCACAGCAAGAGAGAGCATGGATTAACGAGCAGCGAAAATTTACTTGGAAGGATATGGTGCCTCTTTCGCTGAGAATCGCTCTTGTAATTTTTTCTTTGGCTCTGCCTGCCGGGTTGTACCTCTTGGCGCACAAATAGTCACGTCGCTTTCTTCACTTAATTCGGGCAGTTCGGTTGGAATCTTATTGTCCACCGTGATCTACAATCTATTCTATATACTGTCAGAGGCCATTCGAAACGGACTTTCTCAAGTAAGCTATTCATAGAGAGCCGGCGCTGTGGAATGCCCCGAGGTGGACGTCGTGAGGGTCCGTATCAGGTCCAGAGCGGCGGTTCGGCGCCTGCCGACGGAAGGTCGGCTTACGGCGCTTTGCGGATCCGCCGCCGATTTCTACAGGCTGTGGAGCGCTTAAAACCGAGCGTTGACCAGGGTCCAATCCGATGGTCCATTTCCTAGGTCCGATGCCGCTCAAGACGGGTGATCGGGGGCTTAACCCCTTGATGTCGTACCCCTTCGGTTTTGGCTGAGAATCCTGGCGCCCCAGCCAAATTCCCCCGTAAGTCTCTGAATTCGAACGATTTCCCGCTGAAGCGGGAGGCGTCGGCACACATCGGTGTTGCACATGCGTGTCTCACACGAGGTGTCCGGTGCCGGCTATCGCTCATGCTTACAGGCGCGGTGGGAGCTATTCCTGGCGCCGCCGGATCCCGCTGCCGCTGATCCGATTCTGCCGTTCCAGGCAGCTCGTGGTAAGCCTAGGCACGCGCGACCCAGCCAGGGCACGCTTCCTCGCGAGCCAGCTCACGGCTCATTCCGATCAGCTTTTTCATCGCGCCATGAGCGAGCCCGAACCCGATCTCATCATGAGCCGCCGCCAGCTCGACGGCATCTTTCGCGAAAGCCTATTGGCCCACCTCGAAAAACTCGACCGGATCGCTGCGGCAGAACGTGCAGAACCGGACTTCGATCCTGAGGCGAGCCGGCGTGCCGATCGGCGTATGGGATGGATCCTGCGTATCCTTGGAGCGCGCGGCGCGGCAGCGACCATTGATACTCCGTTGGCTGATGAGATGCGTCGCGACGGGCTGAATGACCTCGACATTGAGGAAGCACGGGCGACGCTGGCCGCGATGGTGCGCCAGAACGGCCACCTGATGCCTCGCGCTCGGCTGGAAGGGCTGCTCGCAAACCAAGCGGTCGCACCGACCATGACTAACTTGTCTCTAGCTCAGGAGATTGCCTTCCGCGGTATGTCCGCGGCGGCCTTTGCAACTGAGCGCCGCTACGATGGTCTTCGGATCGAAGAGGTCACACTGCGCGACGCGATCCTGCTGAGGGAAGCGCAGGTGCCGCCGGAGGCCACAGGCTCGACGGCAACCGTGAGTACAGCTCGTTCGCAATCAAACGCTGATGCCGTCCCTCAAATGCCGACAGGCGTTGCAATCGTGTCAGCAAGCCCGGACCTCGCGCTGGATACGACGGACCAAGAGCCTCATCAGAAGGGGATGCATCCAATCATAGCGTTCGGGGAGGCGATGATCGCCGGGCGCGCTCGTGACGAAACCTGGGATGCAAAAACACAGCACCAGGCGCGTCAGATTTTTGCCCTGTTCGCCAAGCTACTCGTCGAGAACGGCCTCATCCGTGTGACTGATCTTCGGCAGAGCCATTTTGCCGAATTAGTTGATCTTTTGCGGTCCGTCTCGCCGTCGTATGGTAAGAGCCCTCGTGATGCCGAACGCAGCACTGCCGAACTGCGTGAGATTGGCGCCAAGCTTCCAACCAACAAACGAGGCATCGTCGGGGATACCATCAACCGTCACCTGACTTTCCTCGGACAGCTTGTAACATTTCTCAAAGCGCAGGGCCTCGCGATTGATGCGAGCATCGATCTCGCGCTCCTTCGCGCCCGCAAGCGGGACAGGGCACGTAACCGGCGACCATCTCTTAGCAACGACGATGTTGCGGCGATCTTCCGACTGCCCTGCTTCACAGGCTGTCGTTCGTGGCGCGATCCGTTTACCACCGGCGATCAGGTATTCCATCGCGCTTTGTACTTCGCAATTATTTTACTCTATTATACAGGCGCGAGACGAGAGGAAATTGCAGGACTTCATGTCGACGACGTGGAGGAGGCAAGCGGGATTGCATACCTTGCTTTTCGATTCAACGAAACGCGTCGTCTTAAGAACGTTCAATCTATTCGGTTTGTCGCTTTGCACCCAGAGGTGCTCCGCCTCGGGTTTTTGGACTACGTCAAAGCTGTTCGCGCACTCGGATACGGACTCGTGTTTCCGGATCTAAAATCGCCAAACTCAAGCTCGCCGCTCGGCGATCGCCTCTACGATGAATTTAGCAGCGGACTTCGAAAAGCGATCTCAAACGAAGCAGAACGTAAAAAGGTCATCCACTCCTTCAGACATTCGCTCGGCAACAATCTTAAGCAAGCCCGCGTTCACACGGAAATCAGAGCCGACATCCTTGGACACGCCGGGTCCGGTGAAACAGACGAGCGTTATTGCGATCCGACAGCTCTGGCATTGATGCTGGAGGAGCTGAAAAAGGTTCCAGCGGTCACCAACCATCTAGCGCAGAAGCCAATACAGCTGCTCCCGTGGGTCTCCGCAAAAGAGCGGCCGCCATTCGCAAGAGCCCGCAGACGCTCCATCTCTCGGGGATAAGTGGGCCCGGCAGGACTCGAACCTGCAACCAAAAAAGCTATTGCTGCCAGCGCTCTAACGAGCGTCCACGCGTACAGGTTATGCAGTTTGTGCGGGAGCTGCAAGACGGAGCGCCGGCACTTACGTTTGAAGGTGCCCGCAGCGCGGCCGGTCCTTCATCCAAACTCTCGTATGAGGCATTTCCGCAAGGGGGTCGGTGATCGACGTTTCGGACGGGCGGGGGAGCCGGGATGTCGTGCGAGCGCCGGGCTCGCGGATCCACTCGTGTCCGGCGGAACAGAACGTTCCTGACCAAGATGCCTCATGCGAGGCGAACCGGCTGAAGGCGGCGGGACCCATCTTTGGCGACGGCAGCAAACCCCGTCGAGCTCCGGTCACACGCCTGCCCCCACTCGTCCGACATGCCGTGGACCGGCCCGGCGGACGAACCTTGATCCTCAGGCCGCTTTCAGGCGCGCGCCCTCTGGAACCAGCCCGGTGGCGAGATAGCGCCACAGGGCGACCAGCAGCTTGCGCGCCAGCGCCACCGCGGTGATCTTGCGGATGCGCCCGCGTCCGGTGCCGAACCGCTCGACGAACCAGCGGGCGAGCCCGCTGCCCGGCTGATAGCGCAGCCACAGCCACGCCAGCTCGACCATCGACTTCCGCAGGAGTGGGTTCCCGGCCTTTGAGATGCCCTGGTCGCGCTGTCGGTCGCCGCTGGCGTACGGGTTCGGCGTGAGCCCGGAATAGGCGGTCATTTGCTTGCGGTTGGCGAACGGCTGGTACAGCGCCTCGCGCACCAGCACCGTGGCCAGCTCGGTGCCGATGCCACCGAGCCGGGCCAGACGCGCCACCTTCTCGGCGTCGGCGTCCGTGACGGCCGGATCCGCCACGGCGGCATCGCGCTCGGCCTCGGCGGCCGCAACCTGTTCGAGCACGAGTTCCAGCCGCCGGAACTCGCGCTCGATCTCGCCGCGCAGGCGCTGAGGCAGGTCGCGCCCGTCGCCGGTGCGCACCTCCTTCAACCGCTCCCAACGGTCGCGTCGCAGCGGCTGGAACGTGTAGACGCCCTGGGTGGCGAGCAGGCCCTTGATCCGGTTGACGTGCTGCACCCGCTCCGCGATCAGGCGCTGGCGCTCGCGATGAGTGCGCCGCGCATCCTCGCGCTCGACCGAGGGCACCTGCACCATGCGGCAGGCGGCGTGATCGCCGCGGCACCACGCCATCAGGGCCCGGAGCAGCATGGCCGCGTCGAGCCGGTCGGTCTTGGCCCGTCGCGCGCGGCGGTCGACCTGGAGGCTGCCGGGATCCATGACGAAGCAGGTGATTGCCTCGGCCGCGAGGCGGCGCTGCAGCCAGAAGCCGTCGTATCCGGCCTCGTAGCCGAGGATGATCGCGACCTCTCGGCCGGAGCTGCGCTGTTCGCGAGCCTGCAGGCGGCGCAGCAAGGCGAGCAGGCCCTCCACGTCGCCGCCGCTCACCCGGTGTGCAGAGGTCTTCCCGCTCGGGACGGCCTGGGCGGCCAGGAGCCATGCCGACTTGCTGAGTTCCAGCGTGACGAACACAGCAACCTCAGGCAGGTTTGTCTGGATCTGTTCACGATCAAGCATGGCCAACTCCGGTCCAAGGTCAGAGAACCGGAGAGTGATCCAATCTCCAGCTCCCTGCATGGTATCTTTGGCCATTCATGCGGCGTGGCAGAGCGCGTAGGCCCAGGGCGCTGGCAAACGGAAGCGGGGCTTTGTTCGGGCGCGTCGGCGCGGTGATGTTGCTAAAGTCCGCTCGCCGACCGGCCGAGATCATCGTCGATGACCTCGACGTCGACAAAGCCGCGCTGGCGGGCGACATCGACCAGATTGTACTGGCGCCGTTTGCTCTCGAGATTGGTCATGACCTGGGATTGCGTCGACTGCCGCACATAGACGACCGCCGTTCGCTTCAGGATGGCTGGCGGGAGCAGCTCAGCGCTCGTCATCGTCAAGCTCCTCGACGCCGAGGCCGCCGGCCTGCATGAGGATCTGCGCCAGCATTGCGACGACCGTGTCGCGTTCCTGAGCGCTCAGGCCCTCCAGCCCGTCCTGTTCGAAGAGGAAGCTGATCTGCCGATCCGGCACCGCGGCCGGCCGCTTGAAAGGTTCCATCCTGTGCCTCCGGAACGATGCCGACATCGCTCCGGAACTTTGCGGGGCTGTCTGCCCCACTCAACAGCCGCGCCAGCTCGATCAGCGCCGTGACATCGACGCGCGGAGACCCGGACGTCATGCCGGCGCAGTGAACCGGGTCGAACATCCATCCGGCCATGACGATCACAACGCCGGAAGGCGCTTGCACCAGGAGAATCGGGCCGTACGTCCGCTGCTCGACCCGGCGCACCAGCACCTTCCGGCCGGAATGGGGGTGCCCGCGATAACGAACCTCCGCTTCCTGCCCGACATGGGCAGAATGAACGGGTGATGGCGGTCGGGCGCAAGAACTACCTGTTCGCCGGTTCAGATGGCGGCGGAGCGCGGTGGGCCGTCATCGCTTCTTTGATCGAGACGGCCAAGCTCAACGGCGTCGAGCTCTATGCCTACCTCACCGACGTGTTGACCCGGATGAGCAGCGGTCATCCGGCCCGAGATCTCGACGTACTCCTGCCTTGGAACTGGTCGACCGCCGTCAAACCGGCAGCAAACGTGTGAAAGCCTGACGCTTACCATCGTTACCCTCCTGGATCGGAAGGAAACGTCCGGGGCCGGGGATCCAATCCATGCCCCTGACGGAATCCCATGGGCCGGACCTTGGGCTCGGCACCGACGCGCCACGCCCGCGACCGTTCGTGAGCCATCACATGACCGACCTCCCGAGGCCGACACCGGGCCCGGCGTTCATGGACAGAACCGCCCAGCATGAGCTGGCGAGGGGATCTGAGCCGCGTCGGCTCAGTCGCGTGGATGCCCTGCCCGACCGTCGGCGTGCGATTTGGGCTCGGGCGGACCCCGAGGCGGACGGCTGGCCGGTCCCGCGGGAGAGCCCCTTCACAGGAACTTGAGCGGGTCCTTCTCGGGCGGGGGCGGGGCCACGTCGGCCCGGTTCCACCAGCCGCCGCCGAGCGCCACGAACAGGGCGGCGGTGTCGGCGTACTGGGTGGCGCGCGCGCCCGCCGAAGTGACCAGGGCCGAGAGGTAGCCCTGCTGGGCGATCAGCACCTGGACACGGGCCGCTCCAGGTTCGAGGCGTCAACGTCGGCTTCAAGGCCATACACGAACGGGCCGCTCTGCCAAGCATACCCGCCGAACAGGCCGCCGAGCGCGGTGGTCGCATCGCGCCCGGCATCGTTGCGGCCCGTGGCATCCCCGGTGCGGAATTCCGGCACCGAACGGCGGCCGATCATGCCGGAACCGAAGCCGAAGCTGCCGAAGGCGTCACCGGCGCTGCCCTGCCATCCGATATAGCCGCCCGCCCAGGCACCGAAGGAGGGCAGGTGCGTCGCGTCGTGTGGCGTCGGCGTGGCGAGATTGGCCCCGTGGGCGCCGGTGGACACGCCAGCGAGCAACGTCGCAACCCCTGCACCTGCGCGGAGGCGTCCTGCGGCCTGTCTCCACCGGCTCATCGTGCCGCCTCCACATGCGTGAACCGAACCCGGACTAGCGATGCGGTGACCAGGACACGATGCGGCATCCGCCCAAACTTGGCCGCGCTGCTAACCATGGACGAGCGGCTTCGTGCAAGCCCGCCGCCGGGTTCGGGTTGAGCTGACGACCCCGGCCGATGAGATAGCCACGCGTACCACCGAGGTAGACACCGCCCTCACGCCCCTCGCCACGCCTATGGAGCGGGACGGGGAGAGGCCGAACTTCCAGAATTCAAGCGGCATAGCGTGTGGGTTGCTCGCAGCGACGGCAGCCATGCCGCTCTTCCCATCGGCCGTAATCACGACTGCGAACCCGCGTGCGGGCGAATGGGGCGACATTCGAAACGCATCGTGGTCGTGCGCGCGATCGATCGTTCCCCGAATGCCGCGGGTTCGGTCAGGGGCGCGTCACCGCCGAAACAGGCGGCAATCTCCGGGTGCGCCTGTTTTATCGACGGCCGATGACGGTTCGATGCCACTTGTGAGCTTCTCGGCTGCGCAGCACAGCTGGCGCGGGGCGACCGGTACGGGCGCCACCCCCCGGCCTCGAAGCCTGCGCTGGAGGGCGTGCGTGGCGTCCATGTCGTCCCGTCCGGGATGATCCCGGCGGGACAGGTTTGCGGGAACCGGCTTGCTCTCGAAAGGAGGACGGGGCCCGCAGGTCGGCCGATCGTCGTCCGCTGACGAAGCCCACTGCGGCGCACCGCTCATGAAGCCCCGGGCTCAGGCCGCATCGTCATGTCCGGGCACCAAGGCGGCGATTGTCCGATCAAGGCCGCATATGGCGTCGCACCGAGCCCGATTATCTCGGCGGTTTGTGGATCGGCCGCCATCGTAGGCCCGGTGCGGATGATCGCGACCTGCTTCACGGGGTCTGCCCGAGGATTAGGTCCGACGCGTGCCGGGAGGCCGGGTGGCCTGTGGCCGCCTGGTGGGCGACCGAGCACGCCTCGTAGTGGTCGCCCCTGGCCAGCATGGTCAAGCGCCGCTCGCCGGGAACAGCCTTCCTGACGGCCAGGAGCGCGCGTCCAGACGGCCACGACACAGTCTCGGCACCCGGCTCGGTTTGCGGCTGACCGTACCGCCGCACGCCCTCCCGGTAGATGGCCTCGTAGCGCGACGGCAGTTCGGCCTCCGAGAGCGGACGGCTGAGCCAGATGACCTGCTGCAGGCCCTCGTCCCGGCAGACTTCCAGGATGACCTCGTCCGTATCGATGCCCGCGGCCAGCGGACGGTCGTGGAAGTAGGTCAGCGCCGTGATGTTCGCTTCGCGGTCGACCATCGAGGGCTTCGGCACCGTGTCGACGGGTCCCCAGGACAGGCCAAATGGGGCTTCCTGAGCATGGGCTCCGTGCAGGCAGCCGAGCCAAAGCAGGGTCGACAGGGCGCTGCGTCTCATCGTCGTCTCTCCCTCCGTTGATCCGCGACGTCCCCGCACGTCGTCGCTGGCGCGCGACTGAATCATGGATTGCGATCTCGAGCGGCTCTTCCGGACCGAGCACGAGACCCCCCGCGGGAATACTCCGAGATCATCGATGTTGGGCTCGAGCACGACTGTGCGCAACCATTCCTTGCAGCGCTGGTTCTCTCGTCGCTATCCCCGGTTCCAGGGCGAGACGGTGTTCTCATCGGCCTCGAACGGTATCGGACTTGCGCCGAGAGCTGCCGGAAGATGGCCGCCTAGCGCGCGAGGCGCTCGTCGAGCGTCTCCCCTCATACCATGTGTCAGCCGTCTCAGGTCGAGGAGATACGTCATGATCGATGCAAGCCAGATCAAAGAGCACATGGAGGTCAAGGCGTCCGATGGGCACCATGTCGGCACCGTCGACCACATGCAGGGATCCGATCAGATCAAGCTGACCCGGAACGATCCGGCCGCGCACGGCGCGCATCACCTCATCCCGCTCGCCTGGGTCGAGCGCGTCGACGCGCATGTGCACCTCAGCAGGTCGAGCCAAGAGGTCATGACGCAGTGGCAGAGCCAAGGCTGAGACCGACCGCTCCTTGCTCCTCTAGCGGCTAAAGGTTCTAGGCTGCCGGGGAGCAGGAGGATCTCATGACGGGACACAGTGCGGACGCCGCGCGCGAGAACGGTTCGACCTTCACCTGGAAGGTCGAGGGGATGGATTGCGCCAGCTGCGTCGGCAAGATCCAAACGGCGTTGGCCAAGTTGCCGGGCGTCAGCGACGTCAGGGCTTCGACGATCACCGAGACCCTGACCGCCACGATCGATCAGACCCAGATCTCCTCAAGGACCGTCGAGAAACGCGTGGCCGGCCTCGGCTACACGCTCACGCGCAAATTGCCGCCATCCCTCACTTCCGGTCCCGAGCACGAGCTGCTCGGCCGCCGCGATGCGAACGCAGCACACGGCTGTGGTGAGCCGGGCTGTGACCAGGACGAGCAGGCACCCCTGACGGCGGCAGACCAGCATGACGGCGTTCTCGCAAAGCAAGGGCACGCACATGGCGAGAGCGCTGACAGGCCTTGGTGGCAGGCCAGCAAGGGCCGTCTGGTCCTGTTCACCGGCGCCATGCTCGCCCTGGCTTGGACGATCAAGCTCAGCGTTCCCGCGCTGGCCTTCTGGGCATTCGTGGGCGCGACGCTGGTCGGGGTCACGCCGGTCGCCCAGCGCGCCATCGCGGCCGCGCGCGCCGGCATGCCGTTCACGATCGAGATGCTGATGTCGATCGCCGCTGCCGGCGCCCTGTTCATCGGCGCCGCGGAGGAAGGCGCCCTCGTCGTGTTCCTGTTCGCGGTCGGCGAGGTGCTGGAGGGCGTGGCGGCCGACCGAGCCCGCGCCGGCATCCGGGCGCTCGGCGAACTCGTCCCGAAAACAGCGTTGGTCGAGGAGAACGGCATCGCCCGAGACGTGCCGGCCGCCTCGCTCACGATCGGCCAGACAGTGCTGGTGCGACCGGGCGATCGCATCCCGGCCGACGGCGTCATCCTCTCCGGCACGTCCGGCATCGATGAGTCTCCTGTGACGGGGGAATCCTTCCCGAGCACCAAAGGGGCGGGGGACGGCGTCTTCGCGGGCTCGATCAACCGCGAGGCGGCACTCCGGGTGCGCGTCGCCAAGGCCGCCGAGGATAACACGATCGCGCGCATCATCCGCCTCGTCGAGGAGGCGCAGGAGGCGCGCGCGCCGACGGAGCGCTTCATCGACCGCTTCTCGCGCTGGTACATGCCGCTCATCGTCGGCCTCGCCCTCCTCGTCGTTCTGGTGCCGCCGCTCCTGTTCGGGGGGGCTTGGTCGACCTGGGTCTATCGCGGGCTCGCGCTCCTGCTGATCGGCTGCCCGTGCGCGCTCGTGATCTCGGTGCCGGCCTCGATCGCATCGGCCCTGTCGGCCGGCGCGCGCCGCGGCTTGCTGATGAAGGGGGGCGCCGTGATCGAGGCGGCGGCGAATACGCAGGTCATCGCCTTCGACAAGACAGGCACGCTGACCGAAGGAGCGCCGCGGGTGACGGACGTCGCGGTCTATTCCGGTAGCGAGGCTGAGGTGCTGCGGCTGGCTGCGGCCGTCGAGACCGGATCGAACCATCCGCTCGCCGTCGCGATCGTGGAGTGGGCCAGGACGACGGGCTGCCGGATCCAGCCCGCCGACGGGGTCAGGGCCGTTCCGGGTCAGGGCGTGACCGGCTCGCTCGGCGGGCAGGAGATCTTTCTCGGTGCTCCGCGCTTTGCCGAAGGCGGTACGACCTGGCCGGCCGGGGCGAGCGAGCGGAGCGCCGCGCTTGAAGCGGAGGGCAAAACCGTCACGGCGCTCGTGGTGGGCGGCCGTTTGGTGGGGCTGATCGCCCTGCGCGACGAGCCGCGTCTCGACGCGAAGTCGGCTCTTGCAGCCCTACAGGATCTCGGCATCCGTCCGATCATGCTCACAGGCGACAACGCGCGCACCGGTGCGGCGATCGCGAGCGCGCTCGGTCTGGAGTTCCGCGCCGAGCAGATGCCCGATGACAAGGTCGCGGTGATCCGGGCGCTCGGGGTGGGGGGCCGGGTCATGATGGTGGGCGACGGTATCAACGATGCACCTGCACTGGCGGCGGCGAGCGTGGGTATCGCCATGGGTTCGGGCACCGACGTGGCCCTGGAGACCGCCGACGGCGCGCTCCTGAGGAGCCACACCTACGACGTCGTGGAGATGATCCGCTTGGCGCGGGCCGCCATGGCCAACATCCGCCAGAACATCGCCGTCGCGCTGGGGCTCAAGGCGGTGTTCCTGGTCACGAGCGTGCTCGGGCTGACGGGCTTGTGGATCGCCATCCTGGCCGATACGGGGGCCACCGTGATCGTCACCGCGAACGCGCTGCGCCTGCTCGGGTTCTTCGGTTCCGGCGGCACGCAGGGCGGGGGCGACACGGCGCAGCCGAGCGAGGCTCTCGAGCCCGCGGCGTGAGCGCGTGCGTCCCTGCCCCGCAGTCCGGGCTCATCGCTGGAGGAGCGGCGGTTGGGCCGGTTCGCTGCCCCGAGGAATGCCGGCGCCGCGGCGAGCCATCAGGCCGTGATCGTCAGGGTGTCGACGCATCTTTTTGCTCCGCCGCCCGCGTCACCGGGACGCTGTGATCGTCCGCTCAGGAAAGAGGAACCGGAATGGGTGCAGGGCATGATCATGGAGCAACCCTCGGCGGCTCGGCCGCGGGGCGGCACCGCGGGCGCTTGGTCTGGGCGCTCGGGCTGACCCTGACCTACATGGCCGCCGAGGTGGTCGGCGGCTTGCTGACCGGCAGCCTCGCGCTCCTGGCCGATGCCGCCCACATGCTCACCGACGCAGGAGGTCTTGCGCTGGCACTCCTGGCGATCCGCTTCGGCGAGCGGCCCGCGACGCCGCAGCGGACCTACGGCTACCTGCGCGCGGAGGTGCTCTCGGCGCTGGCCAACGCCGTCGTGCTCCTCGTCCTCACAATCTACATCCTCTACGAGGCCTACCGCCGCTTCGTCGACCCGCCCGAGGTCATCGGCGGCCCGATGCTGGCGGTGGCGACCGTCGGCCTGGTGGTCAACCTGATCAGCATGCGCCTCCTGTCCGGCGGCTCGTCGGAGAGCCTGAACGTCAAGGGCGCCTACTTCGAGGTGCTCTCCGACATGCTCGGCTCGCTCGGGGTGATCGTGGCGGCGGTGATCGTGATGGTCACGGGCTGGCGGCTGGCCGACCCGATCGTGGGAGCCGGCATCGGCCTGTTTATCGTGCCGCGCACCTGGAGTCTGCTCAGCCAGGTCACCCATATCCTGCTGGAGGGCACCCCGCCCCAGGTTGACGTCGTGCTGCTGGAGCGCCGCTTGGCCGAGATCCCAGGCGTGGCCGGCGTGCACGACCTGCACGTCTGGACCATCACCTCGGGTCTCGACGCGATGAGCGGGCACTTGGTGGTGCCTGGGGCGGGTGACGCCGCCCGCGTGCTGCGCCACGCACGGCAGATCCTGGCGGACGAGTTCAAGGTCGATCACGTCACGATCCAGATTGAGGATGCGGCGCTTCGAACCGAGGAAAAGGCTCTGCGCATCTGAGGGACCTGAGCCGCTCGGCCTCCGCCGCCGATGGTGTGTCCCCGTCGCAATCCAGGAATACGGAACTTCGATGTCAGCTTGGGCCTACACGCTCATCCCAGCCCTCGCGACGGTACTAGGGGCCGCCGTCGCCGCCGTGCGTCAGCCTGGCCCGGCGGTCACCAGCGCCGTCCAGCATCTCGCCGCGGGCGTCCTGTTCGCCGCGGTCGCGGGCGAGATCCTGCCCGACCTCAAGCATCAGCAATCCCCGATCGCGGTGATCGTCGGCGGAGCCCTCGGTGTCGCCCTGATGCTCCTGGTCAAGCGCCTGGGAGAGAAGGCGAAGGGGTCGACCGGGCTCATCGCGACGGTCGGGATCGACATCCTGATCGACGGCCTGGTCCTCGGCATCGGCTTCGCGGCCGGGGCGAAGCAGGGCCTGTTGCTGACGGGCGCACTCACGCTCGAGGTGCTGTTTCTCGGGATCGCGGTCGCCTCCAAGCTGAAACAAACGAGCGGATCCGCGGGACGTGTGGTCGGTACCGTGGCCGGTCTCGCGCTCCTGCTGCCGATGGGCGCACTTCTGGGCACGCCGATCGGTGCGCTGCCCGGACCCTATCTCGCCGGCTTCTTCGCCTTCGCGCTCGTCGCGCTGCTCTATCTCGTCACCGAAGAGCTGCTCGTGGAGGCGCATGCCGTACCCGAGCAACCCTGGACTACCGCGATGTTCTTCATAGGCTTCCTCGGCATGCTGGTGATCGAGGAGATCGCCACCTGAGTCGTGCCGGCTCGCGCATCGGCGATCATGCTGAAAGCTACCTTTGCCCGTGGGGCGCACCGCGCAACGCTATCGAGAAAGAACCGTCACGTCGATGAAGTTCACGGCCTTCAGCCTCTGGGAGGTGGCATCCCATCTCGTCGATCTCGCGATCGCCTACGCGCTCGCGGCGCCGATCGGGTGGGACCGCGAGCAGGAGGAGCGCTCGGCCGGCATCCGCACCTTTCCCCTCGTCGCGGTTGCCGCCTGCGGCTTCGTGCTGGTCGCGATCCGCGTGCTCGGGGCGGACTCGACGGGACAGGCCCGCATCCTGGAAGGCGTGATCACGGGCGTTGGCTTCATCGGCGGCGGTGCGATCCTGAAGCATGCCGGGCGTGCCTCCGGCACCGCGACCGCCGCCAGCCTGTGGGCCACGGGCGCACTCGGGGCGGCGGTGGGCTACGGCCTCTATGACATCGCCGCCATCCTGAGCCTCGTCACCTATCTGACGCTGCGCTACCTCGTGCCGCTGAAGCAGGCCGCCCACCACGGTGGGGGCGATGCCAACGGTAGAGGATCCGAAACCGATCCAGAGGAGCCGAAAACCGATACGGCCGCGCGTTCGTCGGGCGCCGTGCCGGACCGGAAAGGGGCAGCCAATCCGTCATTTCCCGGCAGGGACGCTTGAAGCAGTCTCAGGCGACGAAGTGTCTCATTCCGGCCAGAGGGGTGCATACCTTGTGCTTGCTTGCGGTCGATCGTAGATCAGGGCTGCGATGACGAGCCTGCGGTACCCTTGGATGAGCGACTCGGCGCGCCTGCTGCGCGCTGCCGTGGCGTGCCTGGTGGCCTTCGTGTTCGCTTTCTCCATCATCACCTCTGAAACTGCCGCGGCACCGAGCCCCATCCAGAGCGATGGTCTGCTGACGCTGTCGTCGCAGTCGGCTGCGGATCACACAAGCTCTAGCGACCCAGCGGATGCGGGCATTCTGCTCCACGTTCACTGCGGATGTCACCAAGTGATGCGGGCCGAGCCGGTCACGTTCGAGCCGGTTCGGACGGCTGACAGAGTCGTCTATCGCGTCCAGACCGAGCCGCTCGCCTCCCGTCCCGCCTCCCCGCTCCGCAGACCGCCCCGAGTCTGACCCGTCCCACCGCTGCGGTGGGTGTTCGTCGCTCGAGCCTGACCCAGGTGCCGGGCGTTGAGGTCATGTGGGGTTTGGGACCGATCGACTGCGCGCCGTCGCGCAGTCGACACCCGAAGACCCGGTCGAGGTCAGCGTCATGCGTGCCATTCTCATTTTGATAGTTCTGGCGGTGGGCGTCGCGATCGGCGGTGCCGTCCCGCGCGTGTCTCAGGTCATCCAGGGAGCCTTGGCGGCGACGGGCCTGATGAAGACGGAGCCCGTTCCGGAAAACCCAGCGGCTCCGAAGGCCGAAGCCGAGAAGCCGGCCGGCGAGAAGGCGGAGGACCATGCCGCCGAGGGGCAGATCAAGATGTCGCCCGAGCAGATCACCAACCAGGAGATCGCGGTCGCATCGGTCGAGGGCGGTGTGCTCTCACGGCACCTGATGGCGCCCGGCACAATCACGCCGGACATCGACCGGGTCGCGCGGGTCCCCGCCCGGGTCGTCGGCACCGTAGCGGAGATGCTCAAGCGTCTGGGCGATCCCGTGAAGAAGGGCGAAGTCGTCGCCGTCCTCGACAGCCGCGAGGTGGCAGATGCCAAGAGTGAGTATCTGACGGCATCGGTGCGCGCCGAGTTGGAGAAGACCAACTACGACCGGCAGCAGGCGCTCTGGGATAAGCGGATCTCAGCCGAGGCCACGTTCCTTCAAGCACGAGCTACCTATTCCGAAACGCAGCTGCGCCTGAACCTAGCCCGGCAGAAGCTCTCCGCTCTGGGGCTCAACGCGGATGAGGTTGCGGCGGCGCAGAAGCGGGATGAGGCTACCCCGAACCAGTCGAGCCTGCGTCGATACGAGTTGCGCTCGCCGCTGACTGGACGCGTCGTTGAGCGCAAGGTCGACGTCGGGACGACGGTGGGCGGTCAGGGTGACCCGGCCGACCTCTACACAGTCGCCGACCTCTCCACAGTCTGGGTAGAGCTCGCGGTGCCGACCACGGATCTCGCCAAGGTTCGGGAAGGCGCGGAGGTTCTGATCGCCCCCCGAGACGAGGATGCGGGCCAGCGGGCAAAGGGCAAGATCATCTTCGTCAGCCCGATCCTGAACGCTGAGACCCGCTCGGCCCGCGTGATCGCGGCGCTGCCCAACCAGGATTTCAGCTGGCGGCCGGGCACCTTCGTCTCGGCCGAAATCCAGGTCGGCCAGGACAGCGCCAAGGTGAAGGTGCCCCGCGACGCACTCCAGAGCATGGGTAATGAGAAGGTCGCCTTCGTGCGCACCGCGGACGGCTTCGAGCGACGTGATGTCAAAACGGGCAAATCGGACGATGAGTCGGTCGAGATTATTGCCGGTTTGACCCCGGGTGAGGAGATCGCCGTTAAGAACACCTTCCTCCTCAAGGCTGAGCTCGGCAAGGGCGAAGCCGAGCACCACGACTGAGACGGGACGCTCGCCATGATCAGTCGCATCCTCGACTTCTCGGTCCACCAGCGCTGGCTCGTGGTGCTGCTGTCGCTGCTCGCCGCCGGCTTCGGTGTGTTCTCGCTGACCAAGCTGCCCATCGACGCGGTGCCGGACATCACCAACAACCAGGTGCAGATCAACACGGTCGCGCCCTCCTACTCACCCGTCGACATCGAGAAGCAGGTCACCTACCCGGTCGAGACCGCGCTCGCTGGCATCAAGGGGCTCGAATACACCCGCTCGCTGTCGCGCAACGGCTTCTCGCAGGTCACCGCCGTCTTCAACGAGAAGCTCGACATCTACTTCGCCCGGCAGCAGGTCGCCGAGCGCCTCAACCAGGTCAAGAGTGACCTGCCGCCCGGGGCCGAGCCGCAGATGGGCCCGGTCTCGACTGGCCTGGGCGAGATCTACATGTGGACAGTGAACTACAAGAAAGCCGGCGAGAAAGCGCCCGTCCTCGACGGTAAGCCGGGCTGGCAATCCGACGGCAGCTACCTGACCCCGGAGGGGCAGCGCCTCACGACCGAGCTGGAGAGATCAGCTTATCTCCGCACGATCCAGGACTGGATCATCCGCCTTCAGATCAAGACCGTCCCGGGCGTGGCCGGCGTCGACGGCATCGGCGGCTACGAGAAGCAGTACCACGTCCAGCCCGATCCCGCGAAGCTGACCGCCCTCGACCTCTCGTTCGGCGACGTCGCCCGGGCGCTCCAGGCCAACAACGCCAACCAGGGTGCGCGCTACCTGGAGGACAACGGCGAGGGCTATGTCGTGCGCGCGGCCGGACGCCTGGAGAGCATGGACGAGATCGCCAACGTCGTCGTCACCACCCGCGGCGGC
>NZ_NKUI01000225.1 GCF_014845115.1 Methylorubrum zatmanii
GTCACCGGCCGGCCGGTGACGGTCATCGACGCGTTCCTGAAGCCCGCCCGCTTCGACGTGGCGGGCCTGCACGGGGTCGAGCGGCGGGTGGATGGCAACCTGACCGGCGGGCGGGCGGAGGACCATCCCGATCTCCGGGCCGGCGTCGAGCGGCTGCACGCGGAGACCGCCCGCTACGAAGCCGTGCTGATCGAGGACAAGGGGGCCTCGGTCGCCGTGCATTGGCGGCTCGCGGCGCCGGGGGATGCGCAGGCGGCGGAGGCGATCGTCAAGGCCGTGGCGCACGATCTCGGTTCCGCCTACCGGCTCCAGCTCGGCAAGGCGGTGGGCGAGATCGTCCCCGCCAGCGCCACCAAGGGCCACGCCATCCGCGCCTTTTCCGAGGCCGCGCCCTATGCCGGGCGCCGGGCGATTTTCCTGGGCGACGACCGCACCGACGAGATCGCCTTCGCCTCCGTCAACGAGGATGGCGGCATCAGCGTGCGTGTCGGCGAGGGCGAGACGGTGGCGCGCCGCCGCCTCGCCTCCCCGGCGGAGGTGCGGGCCCTGATCGCCGCCTGGGCGGAGGGGGCTCCGATCGACCCCGAGACGCTGCCCCCCGCCTGACGGGAGCGGGGCCGCGAGCGGCCGATGCCGGGCGGCCTCGCCTCGGCGGCGCCTGCCGCGCGGCGGGCGAGCCCTTTTTGGGAGCATGCCCCGAGAGGGGTCCGTCGGTTTTTCGGAACAGCGCGGTACAAGACTTCCCGGATCATTTCCCGGATCACGGCAGAGACGACGAGAGCGAGGGACGGATGTTCGAATTCCCGGTGCTGATCGGCGATATCGGCGGCACGAATGCCCGCTTCGGCCTGATCGAGACGAAGGGCGGCGAGCCGCGCCTCCTCTCCCGCGAATCGACCGCCGGGCATCCTCATCCGAGCGCGGCGATCCGGGCCTCCCTGGCGGCGAGCGGTGCCCCCGCGCCCCGTTCGGCGATCCTGGCGATTGCCGGCCGGGTCGATGCGCCGGCGGTGCAGCTCACCAATGCCGATTGGCTCGTGGACGCCGCCGCCATCGGGCGGGATTTCGGCCTCTCCCGCGTCGCCCTCGTCAACGATTACGTGCCCGTGGCTGCGGGCGCTGCCGGCATCGCCCCCGACGAACTCACCCCCATCGGGCCGGAGCGGGGAGACGCCGCCGGGCCCCGCCTCGTGCTCGGGCCGGGCACCGGCTTCGGCGCCGCGGCGCTGATGCCCTACGGGGATCGCCTCGCCATCGTCTCGACGGAGGCCGGCCATACCGATCTCGGCCCGACCGATGCGGAGGAGGCCGAGATCTGGCCGACTCTCGAGCGGGTGGAGGGGCGGGTGACCGTGGAAACGGTTCTCTCCGGCTCCGGCCTCGCGCGGCTTCACGCCGCTCTGCGGGCGGTGAAGGCCGGGGGCGACGGGTCGCGTCACGACCCCGCCGAGATCACCCGGTCCGGTCTCTCGGGCGAGGACCCGCAGGCGAGGGCCGCGCTCGCCCTGTTCGGCAAGCTCCTGGGCCGTGTCTGCGGAGATCTGGCGCTGACCTTCCTGGCCACCGGTGGGGTCTATATCGGTGGCGGCATCGCGCCCCGAATCGTCACGGTGCTGCGGGAGGGCCGCTTTCGCGAGGCGTTCGAGCGCAAGGCGCCGTTCGCCGGGCAGATGCGGGAGATCCCCACCAGCGTCATCACGGTGAAGGATCCCGCTTTCAGCGGCCTCTCGGCACTGGCCAGCGAGGGGGTCCGCTTCATCTATCACGGGCAGGGCTGGACGCCGCAGGCGTGACCGGCCTCGCCCGGCGGCTGCGCCGCGGCCCTGGCGCGGGCCGAACCGTCTGTTAACCATGGGGCGCGATAAGCTCGGTTGTCCTACACGGCTCGCTCCGAGACGTGCCGGAGCGTGGAGCCCAGAGTCTCGACCATGCGCGCATCTTCCCTCCGCCGCGCCCATATCCTCCTCCTCGCAGGGGCGCTCGCCGTCCCGGCCGGCGCGCAGGCCGCGCCGCGCTCGCACAAGGCCAGATCGGCGAAGGCTGCGCCGGCGGGGGTTTCGGTCGATTACAGCGTCAATCTGGCGGGTATCCCGATCGGCAACGCCCAGCTGACCGGGGCCTTCGAGGGCGCGCGCTACCGGATGGATGTCTCGGCGGTGCTGACCGGCCTCGTCGGCGCGGTGACCGGCGGCCAGGGCTCGGCCCGCTCCTCGGGCGGCATCTCGGGCGGCAACGCCGCCGCGCCGCTCCCCAACAGCTTCGCCATCGCCACCCGCACCAGCAATTCCGGCATCGCCGTGCGGATGGCCCTGGCCAACGGCAACGTCACCCAGGCCGAGATCACCCCGCCGCTGCTCGATACCGGCGACCGGGTGCCGGTCACGGCCGCCGCCAAGCGCGGCGTGATCGATCCGGCGAGCGCCCTGATGATGCCGGCCCGCGCCCGGGCCGAGCTGACCGATCCGGAAAACTGCAATCGCACGCTCCCGGTCTTCGACGGGGCGACCCGCTTCAACGTGGTCCTGAGCTACGGCGAGACCCGGCAGGTGGAGAAGCCCGGCTATAGCGGCCCGGTCCTCGTCTGCAACGCCCGCTACGTCGCCATCGCCGGCCACCGGCCCGACCGGCCGGGGGTGAAGTTCATGGAAGAGAACCGCGACATGTCGGTCTGGCTCGCCCCCGTCGAGGGCACGCGGGTGCTGGTGCCGATGCGGATCTCGGTTCGCACCACCCTCGGCACCAACATCATCGAGGCGACCCGCTGGACTCAGACCGGGGGACCGACGGGAACGGCGAAGGGCAGCGAGGCGCAGCCGACCGCCACGGTCGCCGACGCGAGCCTGACGCAGCCTTAGCGTCATCCGACCGAAGACCGGCGCGGCGCGCTCCTTCCACCCTCGCCCTCATCCCGAGGTGCCGACGCGGAGCGGCGGCCTCGACGGATCCTCCAGGGCAAGCGCGGGATTGAGCGCCTTCGAACCGGCTCCGACAATGGCCGGGAGGCTTGCCATGCTTCAGCTTAAGACGGCCACACCCGGCAGGAACACGCTGCGGATCGCCTGCCTCGCCCTGCCGCTCCTCTCCTCGGGTGCGACACGGGCCGGGGAGCCCCTCACGGCCGGCCCCGATTGCGGTGGCGACGCCTTCTCCTCCGCCCAGGTGATCGAGCACCGTCCGCCCCGCCGGGGACCGCTGACGGCGATGCCCGACACCCTCTGCACCGACCTGACGCCGCAACAGCCGCAGCCCAGGATCGACATCTACGCGTATCCCGGCCTCGATGCCCCCGCTGGCGCGCCCGGCCCCGGCATCCCATATGAGGGGAGGCCGCCGCTCGCGCCTCCGCGCCGGTAGCGGTTCCTCCCCGATGCGGGGCCTGCGTGCCCGGCTTCCCTCTTTTTCTCCGACGGCTCTCGCGCCGTAGGGACCGCCGCCCTTGAGGCACCTTCCTGATGCGAAAGCTCAGGATCGAGCCTGAAGCCATTGTCGACGCACCGGCTTTTCACACAGGCCGGTGATCACCTTTCGGGCCGACGCTCAAGCATGACGCTTCGCACCCTTCACCGCGAGGCCCGCGCGCACGGGGTCACCGCGGTGCTCGGCCCGACCAATACGGGCAAGACCCACCTGGCCATCGAGCGGATGCTCCAGCATCCGACCGGCATGATCGGCCTGCCCCTGCGGTTGCTCGCCCGCGAGGTCTATCTGCGCGTCGTCGCCAAGGTCGGCGCCGAGAACGTCGCCCTCGTCACCGGCGAGGAGAAGATCAAGCCGGACCGGCCGCGCTACTGGATCTGCACCATCGAGGCGATGCCGCGCGACCTCGAGGTCGCGTTCGTGGCGATCGACGAGATCCAGCTCGCCGCCGACATGGATCGCGGTCACGTCTTCACCGACCGCCTGCTCTACCGGCGCGGGCGCGAGGAGACGCTGCTGATCGGCTCCTCGACCATGCTGCCCCTGGTGCAGTCGCTGATTCCCGGCGTGCAGACGACGACCCGCCCGCGCCTGTCGCAACTTACCTTCGCGGGCGAGAAGAAGATCTCGCGGCTGCCGCACCGCACGGCCATCGTCGCCTTCTCGGCGGAGGAGGTCTACGCCATCGCCGAGCTGATCCGGCGCCAGCGGGGAGGGGCGGCAGTGGTGCTGGGCGCGCTCTCGCCCCGCACCCGCAACGCCCAGGTCGAGCTCTATCAATCCGGCGACGTGGACTACCTCGTCGCCACCGACGCGGTCGGCATGGGGCTCAACCTCGATGTCGATCACGTCGCCTTCGCCGCCAACTGGAAATACGACGGCAGCCGCTTCCGCAAGCTGACCCCGGCGGAGATGGGCCAGATCGCCGGCCGCGCCGGGCGCCACACCTCCGACGGCACCTTCGGCTCCACCGGCCGCTGCCCGCCCTTTGAGCCGGAAATGGTGGAGGCGCTGGAAACCCACGATTTCGAGCCCCTGCGCATCCTGCAATGGCGCAACCCGGATCTCGACTTCGCCTCGCTGGAGCGCCTGCAGGCGAGCCTCGACGAGCATCCGCACGAGGCGGGGCTGACCCGCGCGCCGATGGGCGAGGACCAGCAGGCGCTGGAAATCCTGATGCGCGAGGAGGACATCCGCGACCTCGCCAAGGGCCCGGCGGCGGTGCGCCGGCTGTGGGACACCTGCGGCGTGCCGGATTACCGCAAGGTCCATCCACAGACCCATGCCGACCTCGTGGCACAGCTCTACCGCTTCCTGATGCGCGGCATGGCCGGCCGCATCCCCAACGACTGGTTCGCCCGCCACGTGGCGATGATCGACCGCACCGACGGCGACATCGACGCCCTGTCCCAGCGCATCGCGCAAGGCAGGACCTGGACCTTCGTGGCCAACAGGCCCGACTGGTTGCTCGATCCTCTGCATTGGCAGGGCGAGACGCGTCGGGTAGAGGACAGACTATCCGACGCCCTGCACGAGCGCCTCGCGAGCCGCTTCGTCGACAGGCGCACCAGCGTCCTGATGCGGCGCTTGAGAGAGAAGACGATGCTGGAAGCCGAGATCACCCCCGGCGGTGACGTCACCGTCGAGGGTCAACATGTGGGCCGTCTTCACGGTTTCCAATTCGTGCCCGACCCGCAGGCGGAAGGGCAGGAAGCCAAGACCCTGCGCTCCGCCGCCGAGAAGGCGCTGTCGGGCGAGATCGAGGCGCGGGCCGAGCGCTTCGCCTCGGCCGCCGACGCCTCGCTGGTCCTGTCGCATGACGGCGTGATCCGCTGGACCGGCGATCCGGTCGCCAAACTGGTGCCGGGGGACAAGCTGTTCGAGCCGGGGCTCCGCCTCGTCGCCGACGACAGCCTGGCCGGCGCCTCCCGCGAGAAGGTCGAGACCCGGCTGACCGCGTGGCTGCGCGCCCACGTGGTGCGCCTGCTCGGCCCGCTGATGGAGATCGAAACCGCCGCCGACCTCACCGGGCTCGCCCGCGGCATCGGCTATCAGGTGGTCGAGGCCCTCGGCGTGCTGGAGCGGGCCAAGGTCGCCCACGAGATGCGCACCCTCGATCAGGACGGGCGCGCCAATCTCCGCCGCCACGGCGTGCGCTTCGGCGCCTACCACATCTTCCTGCCGGCGCTGCTGAAGCCGGCGCCGCGGACACTGGCCGCCCAGCTCTGGGCGCTCAAGAACGGCGGTCTCGACCAGCCGGGCCTCGACGAGATCGCCCATCTGGCGAGCTCCGGCCGCACGTCGATCAAGGTCGACCCCTCCATCGCCAAGGGTCTCTACCGGGCCGCCGGCTTCCGCGTCTGCGGCGAGCGGGCGGTGCGCGTCGATATCCTGGAGCGGCTCGCCGACCTGATCCGCCCGGCCATCGCCTACCGGCCCGGCACCACGCCGGGTGAGCCCCCGGCCGGCACCGCCGATGGCGACGGCTTCGTGGCGACGGTGAACATGACCTCGCTGGTCGGCTGCTCGGGCGAGGATTTCGCCTCGATCCTGAAGTCGCTCGGCTACGTCGCGCAGACCCGCCCCGGCCCGGCCATCACCGTGCCGCTGCTCCCCGCCGCCCCGACCGTGCCCGCCGCGCAGCCCGCCGAGGCCGCGCCGGAGTCAACGACCGCCGAGGCCCCGGCCGTTGAAAGGGG
>NZ_NKUI01000226.1 GCF_014845115.1 Methylorubrum zatmanii
AAACTGGCGCGGCCGTTGCTTACGTCTCCCCCGTCCACGCCGCCGTCACCGCCCACGATCGATTCATCGGACAGGGCAGCGCTGTCGGCAGCGTTCACGGGCATCAGGTTCACGGGCATCCGTCCTCGACGCTTTCGGCTGGCCGGGCGTTCTTCTCGGGACGCCTCGGGGTAAGAATCCGGGCCCGGGCGCCATCCCCGCGAAGGGCGGTGCCGAACCATTCGCGGCCAGGGCAATGATCTCCCGAGGTTCAGCCCCCAGGGAGCAGCACGGCGTCAACCGCGCGTCACCGTCCCACCGGCGGCTCCCGTTTCCTCTCGGGACAAGTCCCTCGCCGGTGCCGCTGAGATCGCAAGATAGGAGGTATTTTCGAACTGGTTCAAGGTGAGTTCGAGACATTCCTGCTTTGCGCCGGCTTAAAGTCGCGTGGGGATTATGCGCTGATCGTCACAGGTGACGGTTCCGGGGCGGGGATCCGAGCACCGCAGGATCCCTGGTTTTCGGATGGCGGTCCGGACTGCGTCACGCCTCGCGCGGCGGGTGACAATGGGACGCGGCCGGGAGCCGGGCCGGCCGACCCGGCCGCTTCCGCGTTGGCAGGGAGCCGGAAACCACGTTAGAGCGCTCTTTCACCGAAGATCGCGCCGGATGGATGGCCGCTTCGGCGAGAGAGAGCACGTCAAAACAAGAGCTTAGAGCCGCACCCGGTGGCATCGTGACCGGGAGCGGTCGGGGATCCGAGGATGGGCACCAAGGACGAGGAGCGGGCCGCCCGGCTCAAGGCTGCCCTGCGCGACAACCTGCGTCGGCGCAAGGCGCAGGCGCGCGGCCGCGCCGAGGACGAGCCCCCAGCCGAGACCGCCCCCGCGCCCACCCCGAAGGTGGGGCCGGCCGGCGACGCGGGATAGCGGGGAAAGGACCAGCCGAGCACGAACCGGCTGCCTCCCAGCGGGAATCTGCGGCTACGCTTCTTCTTTTTGCCGGATACCGCCTATACCTCCCTGCTCGACATGAGGGGCGCCCGCGCGCCTGGGACCCAAGCGACCCTTCCGGCCCGGGAGGCGCTCCGAGGACAACGATGGACCGCATCCACATCACCGGCGGCGCGACGCTCAACGGCACCATTCCGATCTCGGGAGCGAAGAACGCGGCGCTGCCGCTGATGATCGCCAGCCTGCTGACCGGCGAGACGCTGGAACTCATCAACGTGCCGCGGCTCGCCGACATCGCCGCGCTGACCCGCATCCTCGGCAATCACGGCGTCGACCACATGGTGGTCGGCAAGCGTCCGGGCCAGACCGCCGAGACCGGCCAGACCGTGCGGCTGACTGCCTCGAACGTCATCGACACCACGGCGCCCTACGAACTCGTCTCGACCATGCGGGCGAGCTTCTGGGTGATCGCGCCGCTGCTCGCCCGCTTCGGCGAGGCCAAGGTCTCCCTGCCCGGCGGCTGCGCCATCGGCACCCGCCCCGTCGACCTGCTCATCATGGCCCTGGAAAAGCTCGGGGCCGAGATCGAGATCGACGGCGGCTACGTCGTGGCGAAGACCAAGAACGGCCTGCGCGGCGCGGAGATCGCCTTCCCCAAGGTCACCGTCGGCGGCACGCATGTGGCGCTGATGGCGGCGGCGCTGGCCTACGGCACCACCGTCATCGACAACGCCGCCCGCGAGCCGGAGGTGGTCGATCTCGCCGAGTGCCTGATCAAGATGGGCGCGCGCATCGAGGGCGCGGGCACCTCCCGCATCGTCGTGGAGGGCGTGGCGCGCCTGTCCGGCGCCCGCCACGAGGTGCTGCCCGACCGGATCGAGACCGGCACCTACGCCATGGCGGTGGCGATGACCGGGGGCGACGTCACCCTGGTCAACACCCGGACCGACCTGCTCGCCAGCGCCCTCGACACCCTCGCCGCCACCGGCACCGAGATCACGCCCGTGGCCGACGGCATCCGCGTGCGCCGCAACGGCGGCGGCATCGCCCCCGCCGACGTCACCACCGACCCCTTCCCCGGCTTCCCGACCGATCTCCAGGCGCAGTTCATGGCGCTGATGACGCTGGCCAAGGGCCAGTCGCGCATCCGCGAGACGATCTTCGAGAACCGCTTCATGCATGTGCAGGAACTGGCCCGCCTCGGGGCCAGGATCCGCCTCGACGGCGATCTCGCCGTGATCGAGGGGGTGGAGCGGCTCAAGGGCGCTCCGGTGATGGCCACCGACCTGCGCGCCTCGGTGTCGCTGGTCATCGGCGCGCTGGCGGCGGAAGGCGAGACGCAGATCAACCGCGTCTACCATCTCGACCGCGGCTTCGAGGCTCTTGAAGCCAAGCTCGGCCGCTGCGGCGCGCAGATCGAGCGAGTCCGGGCCTGAGCTGTGACGGCGGCGGCCCCTCCCGCATCAGGGAGAGGCCGGAGCGAGGGGCCCCCAGCGCCTCCGCTCTCCGCCGGAGGCCTCGAAAAACCCGAAGGTCTCCCGGACGCGGCGGCGCATCCGTCCACCGCGCCGGAGACGCCCGATCAGCGCGCGACCGCGCCGCGCTTGATCCCGAAACCGGGAATGTCGCAGGCGCAAGGCGAGTTGACCGGCGCGAAGCCCGTCGGGCAATTGCCGCGGGCGGTGACGCAGACGCTGCCGCCACGGCCGCCGTAGCGCGGCGGGGGGCCGCGGAAGCGCGGGCCGTCATCCTCGTCCTCGTAGCGGCGGCGCCGGCTGTAACCGTAATCCTCATCGTAGCGGCGACGCCCGTAATCCTCGTCGTAGCGGCGCGGGCCATCGTAGCCGCCGCCGTAATACTGGGCGCTCGCCGGGCTCGCCGCGACCCCGAGGGCCAGGGCGACGCCCAGGGCGCTCCCGAACGTCAGAATTCCGCTTCGCATCGTCCGCATCCCCTCCGGATGGCTCAGAATAGTCCATTGGACCTTAGCCATGCGCTCATGAACGCGCGATGAGCCCGAAAGAGCCCTTCATTCCGCTCCAGCCGGAGCTGCCGGTTGCCGCAGGCGGATCGCCTCGCTACCTACGCCTTCGAAATCCGCTCCCCGCGTGTCCGGACGGGGGGCTCGGAGCGCAATGCATGGAGCTTCTCAAGCTCGCCGCCCTCGACGCCGAGGATCTCGCCGTCATCTCCGCGCATCTGCAGGACGCGATCCTGCGGCCGGAGGATCTCGCATGGCTGCCGGGCGAGCACCGCTTCGCGCTGGCCGCCCGCCGCTTCGACTGGTCCGTCGCCCCCGGCGAACCGCCCCGGCGCCGCCTCACCGGCGTTCATTTCGAGCGCGTGCTCTCCGTCAAGGCCAAGGGCATCAGCCCCGGCGCTGCCTCCGGCGAGAGCCTGAGCCTGCTCGCGGTCACCTTCGAGGAGACCGACGCCCCCTCCGGTATCGCCACGCTCGTCTTCTCCGGCGGCGCCGCGATCCGGCTCGAACTCGAATGCATCGAGGTGCGCCTGAAGGATCTCGGCCCGGTCTGGGAGGCGGATGGCCGTCCCGACCACGAGGCCGTCCGCACCCTGATCGAGAACCGCCCGTGACCCTCCTCCTCTCTTCGACCGAGAGCGCCCGATGATCCGCCTCGACAGCCGCTCCCCCGATTTCGCGGAGGCCTTCAAGCGCCTGCTCGGCCTCAAGCGCGAGATCGCCGAGGACGTGGACGAGACCGTGCGCGGAATCATCGCCGGAATCGTCTCCGGCGGCGACACCGCCCTGGTCGAGTATACCCGCCGCTTCGACCGGCTCGGCCAGGACTTCTCCGAACGGACCCTGCGCATCACCGCCGAGGAGGTGGAGGCCGCCGTCGCCGCCTGCTCGACCGAGGCCCGCGCCGCGCTCGCCCTGGCCGCCGAACGGATCGAGGCCTATCACCGCCGCCAGATCCCGCAGGATCACCTCGCAACCGACGATCTCGGCGTCACCGCCGGCTGGCGCTGGACCGCTCTCGAATCGGTCGGGCTCTACGTGCCCGGCGGCACCGCGAGCTATCCGTCCTCGGTGCTGATGAACGCGGTGCCGGCCCGCGTCGCCGGCGTGCCGCGCATCGTCATGGTGGTGCCGACTCCCGAGGGTCAGCTCAACCCCCTGGTGCTCGCCGCCGCGCAGCTCTCCGGCATCACCGAGATCTACCGGGTCGGCGGGGCGCAGGCGGTGGCGGCCCTGGCCTACGGCACGCCGAGCATCGCCCCCGTCGCCAAGATCGTCGGACCCGGCAACGCCTATGTCGCCGCCGCCAAGCGGCGGGTGTTCGGCCAGGTCGGCATCGACATGATCGCCGGCCCCTCCGAAGTGCTGATCCTGGCCGACGGCCACGCCAATCCCGACTGGATCGCCGCCGACCTCCTGGCGCAGGCCGAACACGACGAGGCGGCCCAAGCCGTGCTGGTCACCGATTCGGACGAATTGGCCGATGCCACCGAGCAGGCGGTCGAGCGCGCCCTGGCCACCCTGCCGCGTGAAAAGATCGCCCGGGCCAGCTGGCGCGATTACGGCGCCATCATCCGGGTGCGGGATTTCGAGGAGGCGGTGCCGCTGGTCGATGCCATCGCGCCGGAGCATCTCGAGATCGAGACGCAGGACGCCGACGCGCTGGCGCTGAAGATCCGCAATGCCGGGGCGATCTTCCTCGGCTCGCATACCCCGGAGGCGATCGGCGACTATGTCGGCGGCCCCAACCACGTCCTGCCGACCGCCCGCTCGGCGCGGTTCTCCTCCGGGCTCGGGGTGCTCGACTTCATGAAGCGCACCTCGATCCTGCGCTGCGATCCGGCCGCCCTGCGGGCGCTGGGCCCGGCAGCCATCGCCCTCGGGCAATCCGAGGGACTCGACGGGCATGCCCGCTCGGTCGCCATCCGGCTCAATCTCTGAGGGCCGACGCGCGGGACGGGGCCCGGGGATCATTTTTTAAGCGATCTTCGGGGACAACTTGCCTGAGACCCACGCTTGCGGCTCATGTGACGGCAATCGGGCACCCGGAGATTCGGGTGCCGACGCGAGAAGGCGGCGGCGATGAAGGCCGAAGCGATGCAGGGAGCGCAAGGGGCACAGGAGAAGCCGAGGGATCGGCTCGCGGCGGTGCGTCTCGACGAGGCCTCCATCGGGCGCGGCAATCCGGACCAAGAGCACGAGCGCGCCATCGCGATCTACGACATCCTGGAGGAGAACTCCTTCACCCTCCCCGGCCGGGACGAGGGGCCCTACGCCCTGGTGCTGGGGCTCGTGGAGAACAAGCTGTCCTTCGCGATCACGACGGAGGCCGGCGAGCCGGTGATGACCCACCTCCTCTCGCTGACGCCGTTCCGGCGGGTCATCCGCGATTACGAGATGATCTGCGAGAGCTATTACAGCGCGATCCGCACCGCCTCGCCGACGCAGATCGAGGCGATCGACATGGGCCGGCGCGGCCTGCACAACGAGGCCTCCGAACTCCTGCGCCAGCGCCTCGAAGGCAAGGTCGATCTCGACCACCACACCGCCCGGCGCCTGTTCACCCTCATCTTCGCCCTTCACTGGAAGGGCTAGACGGCGTCCGGCACGGAACGTCGGACCCGGCGCGGGCACCCGGCAGCATCCTGCCCGAAAGGGCGGCACCCTCGGCAAAACGATGCGCTTTCGGGCGCTGCCGGCCAGCCCTATATCAGCTTGAGCGAGAGCATCTCACGAACCGCCCGAGCCGTGGATGCATCGGCCGCGGCAGCGGAGGGCGGTTTCGCGAGAGGCACCAAGGCGGGGCATGGCGGACGACGCGATCCCGGGGACCGGGCCGAAGAAACGGCGGGTGCAGTCCGTCCTGTTCATGTGCAATTTCAATGCGGTGCGCTCGCTGGCGGCGGAGGCGATCGCGCGCCACTATTTCGGCAAGTCGACCTATGTGCAGTCGGCGGGCGTGCGCTCGGGCGAGCCGAGCGACCCGTTCATGCTCGCCGCCCTCGACGAGATCGGCATCGACGCCTCGCGGCATAAGCCGCGCACCATCGAGGAGTTGGAGGATTGGGAGGGGCTGAACTTCGACCTGATCGTCACCCTCTCGCCAGAGGCCCATCACCGCGCCCTGGAACTCACCCACACCATCGCGGCGGATGTCGAGTACTGGCCGACGCCGGATCCGACGCTGGTGCAGGAGGGCAGCCGCGAGCAGCGCCTCGACGGCTACCGCGACGTGCGCGACGGCCTCACCTATCGGATCAAGGCCCGGCTCAAGACCTGAGGCAGCACCCGCCCGACGGGTTCAGCCGCCCCTGCGGAGCCTGAGGCGGAGGCCATCCGGGATGGCCGCCTTCGCGCAGCCGATGCGACATGCAGGGAAACGGCGCCGTCCGATGGCGACGGCGCCGCGGGAGTGCGGTCAGGAGGTGGCGGAAACCGGCCGCCCGTCGCGGGACTCCGCCTTGCTCCCCTTGCGCATCAGGCTGACGAGGCCGGCGACCACCGCTACGCACAGGATCGCGAGCTGGGTGCCGAGCGCCTCCCAGCTGCCATTGCTCAGGCCCCATTCCGACACGAAGGCGGGCACGCCCTCCGTGGTGAAGGGGATCAACGCCTGCTCCTGGAACTCTTGGAAGGCCTCGCCGACCATCCGCAGGCCCATGAAGAACAGGAAGGCCGAGGTCACGACGAACATCGGGCGCAGGGGCAGGCGCAGGGCCAGCCATTGCATCGCCACGAACATCGCCACCAGCGCGAGGACCGCGACCGCGAGGCCGGCGAGCAGCGAGGCATCGAAGCCATTGCCGCCCTTGGCGAGGGCGTGCAGGAACAGGATGGTCTCGGCGCCCTCACGGAACACCGCCAGGAAGGCGATGCCGGCGAGCGAGAGCAGGGTCCCGGCGCCCAGCGCCCGCTCGGCGAGCCGGTTGAGATCCGCCTGCCACGCCTTCGGATCCTGGCGGACGAACATCCAGCCGCTCATGTAGAACAGCAGGGCCGCGGCCGCGAGCATCACCGCCGCCTCGAACAGGTCGCTGTGGTTGCCGTCGTAATAGGTCTCGAACACCCAGGCCATGCCGATGCTCGCGACGACGGCGGCGAGCGCCCCCATGTAGACCGGCGCGATCCGCTCCGCCGCGCCGGCGCGGCGCAGGAAAGCAGCGAGCGCCGCGATCACCAGCAGAGCTTCCAGTCCCTCGCGGAACAGGATCATGAAAGCCTGCACGAACGTCGATCCGTCCGTCATCTGACCACTCCCGGTTCGATCCGGCGGAATCCTCTACGTACCGGACCTTGAGCTTCGACCGCAGCGCCACGCAAGACGGCGCCATGAATACTTGCGGCACTACAACCAAGTCGCGACGTGAATCGCAGCTTAGAAACATTCTGAAAAAGAAGATCACCACTTTCACAAGCGATGAAGCTCTAGTTTTTCGTTCGTGTGCCAGTACAACCCTTTGCACCATTCTCGCAAGCGCCGCCCTGCCTTCCACGAGGTCACACACGGGCGCGCTGCACGGCCGCGCCTCCTCAGACAAATTTTCGCCGCTTTCCGGGGAGGCCGCGAAACCCAACGGCCACGTTGGGGATTGTTGAGACATGACGCGGCGGCGCCTGCGACGCAGGCCCCCGACCGCCCCCACCGAACCGATGGAGCGCGCCCGCCTTGGCGCGCGGGCAGGATACCATGATCGCGCATTCCACCGCCGCGGCCGCCCTTGCCGGCCTCGTCCTGGCCGGCCTGACCGCAGTTCCGGCCGCCGCAGCACAGCCGGCCGGACGCAGCACGACGACCCAGGTCGCGGAGGCGTCCCAGCTTTCGCAGAGCACCACCGTCACGGAGAGCGAGGACGACAGCGCCAATTGCAACAAGCAGCGCCGCCGCCTCTGGATCGAGGGCGAGGGCTGGATCGTCCGGCGCGTCACGATCTGCCGCTGAGACGCCTCCCGGACGCTTCACGCGTCTCAGCACTCTGCATCGGCTGGCGGCGACAGGGTGAGAGGACCGACCATGGGCTCCGCCGCATGCGGCCCCTGAGCCGGTGTTCCGTCGCAGCCCCCGCCCGGAGAAGCCTCGCTTGATGCGCATCCCGTCCACCCGCCACACCGGCCTGGCCCTGCTGCTCGCGCTCTGCGCCTCATCGGGCGCGACCGCCGATCCGTTGCTCTACGGCTATTCCGAGGTCCGTTTCGCGCAACCGGCCATCGACGGGACCTATCTCGGTGCGCCCTTCGCGCCCCTGCCGAGTACGAGCCGGATCGTCCCGCCGGCCTGGGGATACGGAACCTACGGCATCCCGACGGTGGCCGGCATCCGCGAGGCGCCGACGGCCCGTCCGACCCTCACGGTGATCGAACGGCGGGGATCGGCCGCCGGCCGCTCCGCTCCCCGGCGGCGCGGCGCCCGTGTCCTCAGCAAGGATTCCGGCGGCGCCTGGATCGATCCCGCGCCCCGCTCCGAGACGGAGGGCGGTCCCCGGGTGGTCTCCGTGCAGGTGCCGGCCCGCATCCGCTGAAATCGCTCCCGATTCCTCCCGCGACGGGAAGACCGTAGCCGCCGGCCCGATCGGCCTTACGGCGAAGCACCGTGCCCGGTGAACGCCACCCGCATCGCAGGACCTCGACAGAATCGACACCGGCACGACTTGCCCAGCCAAGGCCCTCCGGCCGCCGTCGCACTCGTTCGGCGCAGCGCTCTCATGCCGGCTTCCGCATCCCGCGATCTCCGCGCGACAGACCGAAAGCGCATGTCGGCAGGATCCATCCTGCACGGTCACCCCGCCCGCTCGCCCGATGTGCACCTCGCCCAAGTGCACCTCGCCCAAGACGGTGTCAAAACGCACTGACAGAAGATTGCGCCGGCATCATCTTGCCAATGTCTTCTTCGACGACGTGCCGGGGAAGACAGGACAAAACAAGGGTCGTCTTCAAACACCTGACATCCAGAAGCTTGCTTCGGCGGCAACCACAGAAGCCGTCAAAGAAAATCAGAGGGATCGGCCCTCGATAAACAGAGACCTTAAATTCCGGGAATTCTTATTTTATATTCAAATTTAAGTACTTATTCAGCAAAAATTTCTGACCGCTTTTATAAAGATCAAGAAAAAACTCATTCAACAAACGGCCCTCATTCACATGATGTGGGTGCCGGGCCTCGCCCCAATCAAAGGAGATGGACATGACTCAGGAAAACTACCACCTCGACGACGATGCTCTGGACGACGTCGCCGCTGCGGGCGGACATTGGGTCGTCAATGCCAAGGGTATCGGAATGTGGCATTCCGACACTTCAACCGCGTCCTCGGCGGGCGGCGTGATCAGCGCCTCCACGGACAAGGGCACCAGCAGCGTCAGATCCGAAGTGCACGGCAACCAGAGGCATTACTTCGGCTTCGATCAAGCGAAGGGCGGCGAGTATCTCAAGGGCATCCGCCCGCTCTGATCCGTCGATCGCAGCGTTTCCGGGTGACGGCTTCGATCTCCTCGTTGCGAGCGCGAGCGAAGCCGCCCGGGCGGCCCGTCCTGTGCGGCGAACCCGCATCGTGGGTTGCCACTGCCCCCTCGCGATGACGGGCGGAAAGCGACCCCCGAAGGCGTCAGCCGAACAGCGTCTTCATAGAAAGCATTCCGACGAAGGCCGGCCGTCAGCCGGCCTTCGTCTTGCCGGCATGACCGGAAACGGGATCCGCGCTCGGCTTTTCAGACCAATTGACAGCCGCCCTTGCTCGACGCCGATCTCAGACATGGCCTGATCCGACGGAGAGCGGCAAAAGTCCTGTACCGTTTCCGCTCGATCATTTCGGTTCCTGCTGCGCTCCGTCCGCGTGAGCATCAGCGAAGCGATCCATCGGCGCGCCCAATCCGACTGGACGCGAACGGCGGCGGTCTCCCACGCAGCCCCCGTCCCGGCCGGAGTGAGACCCATCACCGAACCGGAGTTTGGGGAGGCCCGCCTTCCAATGGGCATTTGCGGCCATCCCGGAGACTGCCTTTTAACCGGTTTCGCGCACAGTCTTCCCGGCAATCGAGGGCAACGGCCGTGCATATCGTCATCGTGGATTCGAGCCGCGTCGTCCTGCGTGTCGTGGCCGGCATGCTCGAGCCCCGGGGCCATGTGGTGACGCAGTTCACCGATTCCGCCGAAGCCCTTGCCTATGTCACCGACAATCCGAAGGTCCGCGCGCTGATCACCAGCCTGGAGGTCCGCCCCCTGAGCGGCCTGGAACTGTGCTGGTCCGCCCGCCTGCTCGCCGAGGCGAGCCGGCCGCTCTCGATCATCGTCATGTCCTCGGCCCGCAACGCCCGCAATCTCGCAGAGGCACTCGATAGCGGCGCCGACGACTTCCTCGACAAGCCGCCGGGGGCCGAGGAGTTGCAGGCGCGGCTGCGCGCCGCCGAGCGTCTGACCACGCTTCAGAGCGAGCTGATCCGGCTGGCCGAGACCGATTCGCTCACCGGCCTGCTCAACCGCCGCGCCTTCTTGCAGCGCAGCCGGGATGCCGCCCAGAAAGCCGGCTCGTTCGGGCAGCTCTGCGCGATCCTGATCGACATCGACCATTTCAAGCGCGTCAACGACGAGTACGGCCATGACGTGGGCGACGCCGCGATCAAGGCGGTGGCCGGGCTGATCGCTCCGGAGGGCATCGCCGGGCGCCTGGGCGGCGAGGAATTCGCGATCGTCCTCGCCGGCCACAGCTTGGCCGAGGCCGAGGCGCTCGCCTCGCGCCTGCGCCTCAAGGCGTCCGACCTGCGGATCCGCTCGGCCAAGGGCCCGGTGCGCCTCACCTGCAGCTTCGGCGTCAGCGAGTGGTCCGAGGGCGCGACCGTCGAGGGCCTGCTCAAGCGGGCCGATATCGCGCTCTACGAAGCCAAGAGCACCGGCCGCAACCGCGTGGTCTCGGCGATGACCGATCTCATCATCGCACGGGCGAACTGACCGCCGCCTCCGCCGTCATCGGGAGACGGCGCGCGGGTTTTCGTCCCAATGCGAGACGGAACACGGCCGATCTCCCCACCGCAGGACGATTCGCGGCGGCAAAACCGGCCCGAACCGCTGGAACGACTCTTGTTCTTCTCCTTCCGCACGTGCCGCACCGTTCTGCGGCGGGACGAGAGGGGAGCGGCATGAGTGACGCCGTCAATCACATCGGTGGCCGGGCCGTCCAGGTCCTGATCGTCGACGAGCCGGTGCGTCTCGACACCCGGATGCGGGCCCGTCTGGAACACGCCCCGCTCCTGCGCACCATCGGGGAGAACGACCTCGCCCACAGCGGCCCGGCCCCGGTCGTGGCGCTGATCGCGGTGGATGGCGGCCAGCCGGAAGCAGGCTTCGCCCGGATCGCCACCTTGCGCGAGGGGCGGCCCTGGCTGCGGGTTCTCGTGGTGTTTCGCGCCCTCGACGCGCAGGCGATGTGCCGGATGATCGAGGCCGGCGCCGACGCCTTCATCGGGGCCGGCGGCTCGGCGGAGGAGGTCTGCGCCAGCGTGCTCGCCCTGGCAGGAACGGCCGCGCCCGCGCCCCGCGCCGAGGCGGAGGAGACGCGGCCCGATACGGTCGGGCTCACGCCCCGCGAGGCGGAGGTGCTGCGCTTCCTCAGCGCCGGCTTCAGCAACAAGGAGGTCGCCCGGCGCCTGTCCCTGAGCGTGCGCACGGTCGAGACCCACCGGTTGAACCTGCGCCGCAAGACGCAGACCGGCCGCCTCAAGGATCTGGTCACCCTCGCCCGCAGGCTCGGCCTCGATCCGGTGCTCGACACCGAGGCGCCGCGGGCGGCCCGGCGCCATGCGGCCCTCGGCGCCCGGGTGTGATGGTCACACCGTCCGCGGCTCCAGTTGCTCGTCCACCGCCGAGAGCGGCCGCTTCGGTTTGCGGCCGACCTCGTCGCCGGGCACCGACGGCTCGAACGGCTCGGGGCCTTTGCGCAGGAGCTTGGCGAGATAGTAGCTGCCGAAGCCGAAGATGATCGCGTAGGCGACGATGAAGGCGATCAGAGACGCGGTCACGGCCTGGGCCGTCAGCGGCGAATGGGCGTCCGCGGTCTTGAGCTGGCCGTAGACGATATAGGGCTGGCGCCCGATCTCGGCGGTGAACCAGCCGAAGATCACCGCGCCGAATCCGGAGGGCGTCATCAGCATGGCGCAGGTGAGGAAGAGGCGGTTCTCGAACAGCGTGCCCTTCCAGCGCAGGTAGAGGCTCCACAGGCTCAGGGCCAGCATGGCCATGCCGATCGCGACCATGATGCGGAAGGAATAGAACACCGGCCAGACCGGCGGTCGCTTGTCCGGCGTCACCTCCTTCAGGCCCGGTACCACGCCGGAGAAATCGTGGGTGAGGATGAAGGAGCCGAGCCTCGGGATGCCGATCTCGAAGTCGTTGCGCTCCGCTTCCATGTTCGGGATCGCGAACAGCAGCAGCGGCATGTCCTTCTGCGTGTCCCAGTTCGCCTCGATCGCCGCGAGCTTGGTCGGCTGGAGCTTGAGCACAGCGAGCCCGTGGGAATCGCCCACGAAGATCTGGATCGGCGTGAAGATCAGCGCGAACCACAAGGCCATGGAGAGCGAGACCCGCGCCCCGGCCACCTTCGCCGGCGGCTCCTTGCGGGCGCGCAGGATCATCCAGGCGGCCATGCCCGAGACCGCGAAGGCGGTGGTGAGGAAGCAGCCGAGCACCATGTGCGCGTAGCGGATCGGGAAGCTCGGGTTGAAGATCACCTGCCACCAATCGGTGGCGACCGCCCGGCCGTTCTCGATGGTGAAGCCGGCCGG
This sequence comes from Methylorubrum zatmanii, assembly GCF_014845115.1. Lineage (GTDB taxonomy): Bacteria > Pseudomonadota > Alphaproteobacteria > Rhizobiales > Beijerinckiaceae > Methylobacterium > Methylobacterium zatmanii. The sequence continues at coordinate 12,679 of NZ_NKUI01000226.1, forward strand.
CGTCTGCATCCAGGAATTGGCCGAGAGGATCCAGAAGGCCGAGATCAGGGTGCCGAGCGAGACCATGCAGGTCGCCAGGAAGTGCAGCCGGTCGCCGACCCTGTCCCAGCCGAACAGCATGATCCCGAGGAAGCCCGCTTCCAGGAAGAAGGCGGTGATGACCTCGTACTGGATCAGAGGCCCGAGCACGTTGCCGGTGAAGTCGGAATAACGCGACCAGTTCGTGCCGAGCTGGTAGCTCATGACGATGCCGGAGACGACCCCGAGACCGAAGGAGACCGCGAAGGCCTTCACCCAGAACCGGTAGAGCGCCCGGTACATCGGGTTGCGCGTCCACAGCCACTGCGCCTCCAGCCGCACGAGGAAGGCGGCGAGCCCGATGGTAAAAGCCGGGAAGATGATGTGGAAGGCCATCGTGAAGCCGAACTGGATGCGCGAGAGCATCAAGGCATCGAGTTCCATGGCCTCTCCTCGTCGCCGGCCTGTGCGGCCTCGGACACGTCGTTCGCGGATCGCGCCGGCACGGTCGCCCGAGCCGATCCTTCGGTCAACCGGCGTCAGGCGCGACAGTTCTCCGCTCCTGGCGATCGGTGGGACGGCGAACGGCCACGCCGCCGTGCCATCCTTGCACCCGAACCGGGACGGTGACGGGAACTGACACTATCCTGTTTCCGGCCGAGCACCACCAGCACAGAGCAGATCGCGGCATTGCTTTTATACTTATATTAACAATAAAAATGGGATAAAGAGTCACACGCAAGCCGAGTTATCGACATGACGGCCCCAGCATCGGCCTCATCCCCCTCCCCGCCCGATGCCACGCGCCCTCCAGCGCCCGGTCCGGCGACCATCGCCGAATTGACGGCCGAAGTCGGGCGCATCACCCATGACAAGGTCGGCAGCATCCGGCGGATCACGGCCCAGACGAAGATCCTCGCCCTCAACGCCCTGATCGAGGCCGCCCGGGCCGGCGAGCACGGGCGCGGCTTCTCCGTGGTGGCACAGGAGGTGCGCGGAATCGGTGGCGCCATCGAGGATCTGGCCCGGGAGCTGGAGATCGATCTCGCGGCAAGGATCGCCGCCCTGCAGCGCAGCGTCGAGGCAATGACGGCGAAGGCCGAGGGCGAGCGCCTGATCGATCTCGCCCTCAACGCCATCGAACTGATCGACCGCAATCTCTACGAGCGAACCTGCGACGTGCGCTGGTGGGCCACGGATGCCGCCGTCATCGCCTGCGCCGCCGACCCGGGAAGGGACGAGGCGGCCGATCACGCCTCCGAGCGGCTCGCGGTGATCCTCTCGGCCTATACGGTCTATCTCGATCTCTGGCTGTGCGGCCGGGACGGGACCATCCTCGCCAATGGCCGCCCGGAACGCTACCCGCACCTGCGCGGACGCAGCGTCGCGGACGCGCCGTGGTTCCGGGACGCGCTTCTCCTCGCGAGCGGCAACGATTACGTCCCGGGCGAAGTCCACTGCGAGGCCCAGCTCGGCGGGGCCCAGGTCGCGACCTACGCCGCCGCGATTCGTGACGGCAACGGTCCGGCCTGCGGCGTGCTCGCCGTCCACTTCGATTGGGAGCCACAGGCGAAGGCCATCGTCGCGGGCGTGCGCGTCGCCGACGAGGACCGGGCCCGCACCCGCGTGGTCCTGGCGGATGCCCACCACCGCATCCTCGCCGCCTCCGACGGCAAGGGCGTGCTCACGGAAACCCTGGCCGCCGACCTTCAGGGACGCGAGAGCGGCGTCGTCCGCGATCCCGCCTCCGACACCGTGACCGCCTTCCACCGCACGCCCGGCTACGAAACCTATCGCGGGCTCGGCTGGTACGGCGCCATCGTTCGGAGCGGTGGCTGATCCGGCCTCCGCTTGATCGGAGCGGGTTGCGTCTCAGCCAGCCCGCGCGGCGCTTGAGCGAAGCCCAAATCCGCCATCCCGAGGGGATCGAACGGATGGGGCATGAGACCGGACCCGGCTCGACCGGAAACGGATCTCACGCTGCCCGGCGCTTGACCGCGCCGCGCTTTGCGCCGGCCGCCTTGGCCTTGCGGCCCCCGGTCTGGCGCGGAGCGTCGGTCTTCACGCGGACCTCGGCCCCGGCAGCCTTGGCCGCCTGTTCCAAACGCCCCCGCAGCAGAGTCAGCACCGCCGCCTCCTCGGGGCGCAGTTCACCGAGGCCGGCGGTCAGCTCGCCCTCGACCGCCTCCTTCACCTGAAGCAGCAGGCCGCCCTCGAGATAGCAATCGAGGATCTGCGGGTGGATGTAGCACTTGCGGCAGATGGTCGGCGTGTTGCCGAGCCGGGACGCGACGCTCTCGATGGCGGCGCGCAGGTTCTTCTTGGCCTTCACCGCGCTGTCGAAGGCCTCAAACTCGCGCAGCGCCAGGGCCGCCAGCACGGTGCCGGCCCAGGTGCGGAAATCCTTGGCGGTGAAATCCTCGCCCGTGATCTCGCGGAGATAGTCGTTGACGTCCGAGGAGGTGACGTCGCGCCGCTCGCCCTCCTCGTCGAGATACTGGAACAGCTCCTGGCCCGGCAGATCCTGGCAAGCCTTGACGATCTTCGCGACCCTGCGATCACGGACCGAGACCGACCATTCCTTGCCGCTCTTGCCCTTGAAGCGGAAGCGCATCTCGGAGCCCGCCACCTTCACATGGGGGTCGCGCAGGGTGGTGAGGCCGTAGCTCTTGTTGGACCGGGCGTAATCGTCGTTGCCGACCCGGATCAGCGTGGTCTCCAGAAGATGGACCACGGTGGCCAGGACCTTTTCCCGAGGCAGGCCGCGCCGGCCCATATCCGCGTCGATCCGCTGGCGGAGACCGGGCAAAGCCTCGGCGAAGGCCATGATGCGGTGGAACTTCGAGGCCTCCCGCGCTTCGCGGAAGCGGGGATGGTAGCGGTACTGCTTGCGCCCCTTCTCGTCGCGGCCGGTCGCCTGGATATGGCCGTTGCGGTGCGGGCAGATCCACACATCGGTATAGGCCGGCGGGATCGCGAGGCTCTTCAGCCGGGCGATCTCGTCGGCGTCACGGATCGGAGCCCCGTTCGGATCGAGATAGCGGAAGCCCTTGCCGTTGCGCTTGCGCCGCAGGCCGGGCTTGGAATCGTCCACGTAGCGCAGGCCCGCCTCATGCGCGGCCTCGCGCGGATCGACCACACCGGCTCCCGCCTCGTCCGACAGCATGCCGCCCTCCTGTTCCCGTGGGGCGACAACCGAAAGGAAGCCGGCGCTGTTCCGGGCCTCCGGCTCTCGCCGGGCCGCCGCCCGTGCTAAGCCCCTGGCGATGACCGCTTCGCCTCCCCCTCTCGCGAACAAGAACCTCGTCTTCGTCGTCACGGAGGACTGGTTCTTCGCCTCGCATTTCCTGCCCATGGCCCGCGCCGCCCTGGGAATGGGGCTGTCGGTCACGGTGGTGACGCGGGTGCGCGCGCACCGGGCCGTCCTCGAAGCCGAAGGCATCCGCGTAGTGCCCCTGGAGGCGGAACGCTCCAGCCTCAACCCGATGGCGGCGGGCTACGCGGCGGGCCAGCTCGCGGCGATCCTGAAGGCGCTGAAGGCCGACATCGTCCATTGCATCGCCCTGCGCGGCATCCTGGTCGGCGGCACCGCCGCGGCGATGGCCGG
>NZ_NKUI01000227.1 GCF_014845115.1 Methylorubrum zatmanii
AATCGAGATTTCGGCCTTGTTCGTGGGCTCGGAAATGGGTATAAGGGACAGGTATCAAATCACGGCCAGCCTTCAGGTACAGGATCCCGTATCAGGCCGGCACGCCGCGTGCCAGCAAGCGGGTCAGATCGGCCGCGGAGCAGTCCCGCCCGAGCGCCGCCGCCTGACCCGACCAGAGCGGCGAGAAATCGCCCGAGCCCTTGGCTTCGGCGGCCATGCGCAGGGGTTGGAGAGCCAGCGCCGCGCCGGGAAAGGCCGGCGCCGCCGCGCTGATCGGCCCGAGGTCCCTCACCGCCCGGGTCAGCAGGCCACGGGCTGGCCGGCCGGTCAGCACGTTGGTGAGGACCGTGTCCTCGTCGCGGGCGGTGGCGAGGGCGGCGCGGTAGGGTTCCGAGATGCCGGCTTCGGGACAGCGGAGATAGGCGGTGCCGACCTGCACCGCACTGGCGCCGAGAGCGAAAGCCGCCGCCACCCCGCGCGGGTCGGCGATGCCGCCCGCCGCGACGACCGGAACATCCACGGCGTCGGCGATCTGCGGCACGAGGGCAATGGTGCCGATCTGCGAGGCGTGAGCCTCGCTCAGGAACAGGCCGCGATGGCCGCCGGCCTCCGCCCCCTGCGCGATCACCGCGTCGACCCCGTGCTCCGCGAGCCAGCGCGCCTCGCGCACGGTCGTGGCCGAGCACAGGATCAGGCAGCCTGCCTCCCGCACCCGTCGCAGCAACGGCGCGGCTGGCAGGCCGAAATGGAAGCTGACGACGCGCGGGCGCAGCTCCGCCACCAGATCCGCCATCACCGCATCGAACGGCGCCCGGTTCGCCATGCTGACCGGCGCCGCCGGATCGAGACCCAATTCCTCGTAGTAGGGCGCGAGCGCGGCCCGCCAGACAGCCTCCCGGCCCGCATCGGGGGCGGGTGGCTCGTGGCAGAAGAAGTTGAGGTTGAACGGCGCGTCCGTCTCCCGGCGGATCTGCGCCACCTCGGCGCGGATCTGGTCGGGGGTGAGCGCGGCGCAGGCGAGCGAACCGAGGCCGCCGGCGGCGCTGACGGCCGCGGCGAGGTGCCCCTTGGTCCCCACCATCGGCGCCTGGATGATCGGGACTGCGATCCCGATGGCAGCCGCGACATCCATCCGCCCCACCATCCCGACCCCCTGACCCGTCCTCTCCACCCGGAGCCGCCGGGCCGGGCGACGCTACGGCTTGGTCGAAGCCGGAGGCTCGATGGCCTCGGCCGGCACCGGCGCCTCGCCGGATGCCTCCTGCTTCACCCTCTTGCGATACTGCACGGCGCCGAAGGGGATCACCGCGAGATAACCGAGGCTCACCGCCGCCATGGCTTCGAACGGGAAGCTGATGACGAGGCCGAAGCCCACCACCACCACGAGGAAGATCGGCACGACGAGGTCGCGGGGCACCCGCTTGCCCCAGGTCTTTCCCGAGAAGGTCGGAACGGTGGAGACGACGAGCAGCGCGATGGCGAGCACGTAGGCCAGCACCACCGCAACCCCCCAGGATCCGACGGGGATGCCGAGGAAGTGGAGGTAGAGCGGCAGCATGCCGGTGATCGCCCCGGCCGGGGCCGGCATGCCGACGAAATAGTCCTTCTTCCATTCCGGCCGGTTCGGGTCGTCCAGCATCGCGTTGAAGCGCGCCAGCCGCAGGCACATGGCGATGGCGAAGACCAGGGCCACGATCCAGCCGACGGATTTCAGGTTGTGCAGGGTGAAGCTGTAGAGGATCAGGGCCGGGGCGCAGCCGAAATTCACGAAGTCGGCCAGCGAGTCGAGCTCGGCCCCGAAGCGCGAGGTGCCCTTCAGCAGGCGGGCGACGCGGCCGTCGATCCCGTCGAGGCCTGCGGCGACGATCACCGCGATCACCGCCGGCTCGAACCGCCCCTCGAAGGCGAGCCGGATCGCGGTCAGCCCGAGGCAGAGCGCGAGCAGCGTGATCATGTTCGGCGCGATCATCCGGAACGGCACCGGCCGGAATCGGCGTGGCCGGTCGTTCGCGTCCGGCGCGAAGGGCGGGAAGAGGTCGTCCATGTCGTCGCTCGACTCGTCGCTTCTCGGCATGTCGCGGATCGCTAGAGCATCGTCCCGAAAGGGGGTTTCCGGCTTTCGGAACAAACCGACGCGGAAACAAGGATCTAGAGCATTTTCCGCGGAAGCGGTTACCGGTTCCGCGAGAAGAAATGCGGCACTATCAAGCGCCTAGAGCATTTTTCATGATCGGAGGATCATGGAAAATGCTCGAGAGCCTCGTCCCGGATCCGGGATCCGGGACGAGGCTCTCGATGTCAGATGCGGCGGAAGGCGCGTTCCGGGCCGCCGCCGAGATCGGCCAGAACCGTCTCGCCGGCCACGGCTTTCTGGCCGAGCCCGACCAGCAGCCGGGTGCCGACCGGCAAATAGACATCGACGCGGGAGCCGAATCGGATCAGGCCGAAGCGCTCGCCCACCTGCTTGGTATCGCCCGCCGAGACGAAGCCGACGATGCGCCGCGCCACGAGACCGGCGATCTGCACCACGCCGATCCGCACCGGCTGGCCGCGATGCGTCGTCTCCATCACGAGGCCGTTGCGCTCGTTGTCGTCGCTGGCCTTGTCGAGTTCGGCGTTGAGGAACAGGCCCGGCGTGTAGTGGATCTGGCCGATCTTGCCCGAGACCGGCACGCGGTTCACGTGGCAATCGAACACGTTCATGAACACCGAGACCCGCAGCATCGGCTCGTGCGACAGGTCGAGTTCCGGCGGCGGCAGCACGGTCGAAATCAGGTTCACGCGCCCGTCGGCGGGGGAGACGACGAGGCCGTCGCCCACCGGGACCACCCGCTCCGGATCACGGAAGAAGTAGCAGACCCAGAGTGTCAGGATCAGGAAGATCCAGCCGAAGAACTGCGAGAAGTAGCCGAACGCCACGGTGAGCACGATGCCGATCAGGATGAAGGGGTAGCCCTCCTTATGGATCGGCACGAGCGTCCGGCGAATCGTCTCGATGAGGTCGGTCATGGGCTCCGAAGGGGTCGGCGGACGAACTGCCCCTGCCGGATGGCAGGGGGGCGCGGTTCCGTCAACCGGCCGCCCGTGCCCCGATGATCCCGGCCGAGCGGATCGGGGGATCGGCCGCAGGGTCGAACAGGCGGAAGGTGCCCCGCCCCGCCGCCTTGGCGGCGTAGAGCGCCGCATCGGCGCAGGCATAGAGATCGAGGGGCGCCGGCCCCGAAAGGGCGATGCCGACCGAGGCGCCGATGGGGAAACGTCTCCCATCGGCGTCGATGGGCCGGCACAGCGCGTCGATGATGCCCTGCGCATAGAGAGCCGCCGCCTCCGGTGAGAGGGGATTCTCGACCACCACCGCGAATTCATCGCCGCCGAGGCGGGCGAGAAGGTCCCCCTTCCGGCAGGTTAGGCGGAGCCGCCGGCCGGTCTCGCGCAGGCATTGGTCGCCGGCTTGATGCCCATGGATGTCGTTCACCGCCTTGAACCCGTCGAGATCGATCAGCAGCAGGGCAGCGACCGGATCGCGCAGGCGGGCCTCGAAGCCGGCCCGGTTGGCGAGGTCGGTGAGGGAATCGCATTCGGCGAGGCGGCGGGTTCGTTCGAGCAGGAGGAGGTCGTCGGTCACGTCCTGTTTCATGCCGAACAGGCGCACCGGTACCCCGTCCTGCCGGTCCACGGTCGCGGTCAGGCGGATCCAGCGATGTTGGCCGGCGGGAGTGACGATCTCCGAGTCGAGGACGAAGCCGGTTCCTTCCATGATCGCCTGAGCGCGTACCGACGTGAGGATGTTCCGAGAGTCCGGACGATACTGGTTGAGGGCCGAGCGGCGGTCGGGCGGTCGGTCACGCGGCAGGCCGAACAGGTCGTAAACCCCACCGCTCCAGCGCAAAGCCTCGGTGCGCAGGTCGCACTCCCACAGGCCCATCCGGGCGGCCTGCGTCGCCCGTTCGAACTGCTCTTCGCGGTGCCGGGCTTCCGCCCGCTGCGCGGCGATGACGGCCGCCTGGATACGCAGCTGCAGGCGCAGGCGCTGGATCTCTGCGGCCGCGCCCTCCCCGAGCGGCTCGCGCCTGCGCAAGGTTCTTGGTGACGTTCCGGGCATGAGGAAGGCCGTCCGGAGGAGCGCTGTTGCAGCGTTCAGCGAAGACGATCTCTCGCCGGATATATTGATGTCCCGTAAAGGTGGCGCGCTTTTCGAAAAGCGTCGCCCCTTCGAGGCTCACTCCCCCAGCGTCACAAGGCCGTGACCGGCTCCAACCCGCCCTCTTCTTCGTCCTCGGCCCGTTTGAGCGCTTCGCGCGCTTGGTCCGCCTGTCGCTGCCGGCTCCAGAGGGAGGCGTAAACCCCGCCCCGCGCGAGCAGACCGGCATGATCGCCCCGCTCGACGATGACGCCCTTGTCGAGCACTAGGATTTCGTCGGCGTGGATCACCGTGGAGAGCCGATGGGCGATCACCAGGGTGGTGCGGCCCTGGCTGACGCGGTCGAGGGCCGCCTGGATCTCGCGTTCGGTGAAGGAATCGAGGGCGGAGGTCGCCTCGTCGAGCACGAGGATCGGCGGTCCTTTCAGGATGGTGCGGGCGATGGCCACCCGCTGCTTCTCGCCGCCCGAGAGCTTCAGGCCGCGTTCGCCGACGGGCGTGTCGTAGCCCTCCGGCAGGCTCTCGATGAACCGGTCGATCTGGGCGAGGCGCGCCGCCTCGCGCACCTCCGCCTCGGTGGCGTCCCAGCGACCGTAGCGGATGTTGTAGCCGATGGTGTCGTTGAACAGCACCGTATCCTGCGGCACCATGCCGATGGCGGCGCGCAGGCTGTCCTGACGGATGCCGGCGATGTCCTGCCCGTCGATGGTGATGCGGCCGGCATTCGGCTCGTAGAAGCGGAACAGCAGCCGCGACAGCGTCGATTTACCGGCGCCCGACGGGCCGACGATGGCGACGGTGCGGCCGGCCGGCACCTCGAAGGAGATGCCGCGCAGGATCGGCCGCTCGGGGATGTAGGAGAAGCGCACGTCCTCGAACCGCACCGTGCCGGCGGAGACCTTGAGCGGCGGCGCCCCCGGCCGGTCCGCGATCTCGGGATTGCGGTGCAGGATCAGGAACATGTCGTCGATGTCGATCAGGGCCTGTTTGATCTCCCGGTAGATCATCCCCATGAAGTTCAGCGGGATCGAGAGCTGCACCAGCATCGTGTTGACGAGCACGAAGCCGCCGATGGTGGTGTGGCCGTTCATGATGTCGCGCGCCGCCAGCAGCATCACCGCCGTCATGCCGAGGGTGAAGATCACCGCCTGGCCGGCATTGAGCACCGCGAGCGAGACGTAGGTCTGCGTCGAGGCCTTCTCGTAGCGCTCCATCGAGGCGTCGTAGCGAGCGGTCTCGCGCGCTTCCGCCCCGAAATACTTCACCGTCTCGTAGTTCAGCAGCGAATCGACCGCCTTGGTGTTGGCCTCGGTGTCCGAGTTGTTCATCCGGCGGCGGATGCCGATGCGCCACTCGGTCGCCTTCCAGGTGAAGCCGAGATAGGCGGCGATCATCGTGGCCACGACCACCGAGTAGAGCCAGTCGAACTCGTAGGCCAGGATGCCGAGGACGAGGACCAGCTCGACGATGGTCGGCACCAGGGTCAGCACCATCAGGCGCGACAATTCCTCGATGCCGGAGCGGCCCCGCTCCAGCACCCGGGTCAGGCCGCCGGTCTTGCGCTCCAGGTGAAAGCGAAGGGACAGCCGGTGCATGTGCTCGAAGGTTTGGAGCGCGAGCCGGCGCACCGCATGCATCGCGACCTTGGCGAACAATCCGTCGCGCACCTGGGTCAGCCCGGCCATGGCGATGCGCGACAGGCCGTAGAGAGCGATCAGCAGAAAGGGAGCCGAGAGCAGCCCCGCCGGGACGGCGGAGGCGGCCTCCACCGTGCCGTCCTTGGCGCCGACCGCCGCCACCAGCGCGTCCGTCGCCCATTTGAAGGTGAAGGGCATCACCATCGTCGCGGCCTTGGCGACGAAGAGCAGCCCGAAGGCGAGGAACACCCGGCGCTGAAGGTCGCTCCGCCCGTGGGGCCAGAGATAGGGCCAGAGGCGGCGATAGGTCGTCAGAAGGCCGGGGCGTTCGGGGGGCGCGGATGCACCCTCCCCCGCCGGCACGGGTGAGTTGGCCATGATGAGGTTCGAAAGAGATCTCTCGGCGCGAAGCGGCCGTCGCTGAGCGCATATAGGCGCCCGCTCCGCCGCGCGCACCCCGCCCGGCCCTCCGACCTCCGGTCGCGCCTCAGGTCCGCCGATCCGGCCCGGCTTTCGCGGCGGGAGCCGCCGCCGCAGGATTGTCCTTCGGCAGCACGAACATCTGACCGGGATAGATCAGGTCGGGATCGCGGATCTGCTCCTGGTTGGCGTCGTAGATCACGGTGTAGCGGTTGCCCTTGCCGTAGATGCGCCGGCTGATCTGCCACAGGCTGTCGCCTCGGGTGATCCGTGCGGTGCTGACCTCCGGCACATAGGCGGTGCCCGCCGCCGTGCCGGGGGCAGCGGCTCCGGCCTCGGGGCGGCCCGGCGTGACGGATGCGGTCCGCTCCCCGTTCCCCTGCGATGTCGCGCCGGACGCGGCGCCGGAGGACGCGGTCAGGTCCGGCTCGGCGCGCCGCTCCGGCCGGGGTGGTGTGGCGGCGAGGTTCGTCACCGGTTGCGCCGCCTCGGATCCGGCTTCGGCCGGCTTGGGCGCGTAGGCGGAACCGCCCTGGCCGGAGGTGATGGCGGGCGCCGGTCCCGGCGGCGTCGGCGCCGCGCCGGATTCTGCGAGCTGTGTCGGCGGCCTGCCGTCGGGATAGGTGAAGGCGACCTCGGCGCGGCTCCTCACCTTGCTTCCGGAGGCGTCCACCGCATCGACCCGGATCTTGTAGGGCCCCGGCTTCACGCCGCGGCCGATGGTGAAGGCCAGCCGCCCATCCGGGCCGGATCGCCCGGAGGCCACCAGCGTGTCGTTGAGATAGAGGCGTAGCGCGCTGCCAGCCGCCGCTTGGCTGGTGACGTGGAGGCGGCCACCCTCCTGCGCGTCCACGCTGACGATGCGGATCGGCTCCTTCCCGGGCTCGGTCTTCCCGGAGGCCGTCTTCCCGGACGCGGTCTTGCCGCCCGGCTTGCTTCCCGCGCCCGGTGGCGCTGCCGCCTCGGGCCGGGGACCCGCTTGCCCCGGCGCCTCGGCGAAGGCGGTGACCGCCTGGCCCGTGCTCCCGGGCGCGTCGGGCTGAGACAGCACCCGGGTCGGCTGATCGGGGGTGCTCAGAGCGATCAGCGGCTTGGCGTCGCGCCGTTCGGCCACCACCACCGTCACGCTTTCGCGGCCGGTGACGGGCTTGCCGTCCGCGCCGGTGGCGCGCAGCACGATCTCGCTGCTGCCCGCCGGCAGGTCCGGTGGCGTCAGGGCGAACTGGCCGGATTCGTCGGCCGAGACCGTGGCGAAGGGCTTTCCATCCCGCAGCAGGTCGATCCGGGCACGGGGCGCCGCGCGGCCGGCGATCACGCTCGCGCCGTCGGGTTCGACGCGGACGATGTCGAAGGTCGGCGCATCGCCGGCCTCCGCCTTCGCGCCCGGAGCGGAACGGTCCGCCCGCCCGCTTTCCCCTTGCGATGGGCCGCCGGGAGCGGCATGAGGAGGCTCCGTCGAGGCTGTTCCGCCCGCACGGTCCCCGGTTTCCGTTCCGGCCGAGAGCGATTTCGGCGCGGCCGGTGTTTCGGCAGAAGGGTTGACCGCCGCGTTGCGCTTGAGAAGTTCCCCCGTCCCGAACAGAGCCACGACCATGGCGAAGCCGCCGAGCAGCCCCACGGCCGCGAGGAGGATGCTTCGCCGCATCTCAGCCGTCATGGCTGCTCACTCCCGTCCTGTTCGGGCCGCCGCGGGCACCGGAAAAGCGCCGCCGATTGTCGACAACCCGTCTAATTCCCGTGACATATTAACGAACATGAGAAGAACACCAAAGCTCGAACGCGTCTGCGCTCTTAATTTCCCTGCAAATTCAGCATTTTTGCCGGTGGGCGCCTTCGGCCACGGCAAGCGGGACGGTGCCTGATGGGGCGGCTCAGATCGGTCTGTGTGTATTGCGGCTCCGGCTTCGGAGGCGATCCGGCCTTCGCCGACGCCGCCCGGCGGCTCGGCACGGCGCTGGCGGGGGCGGGCGTGAAGCTCGTCTATGGCGGCGGCAATGTCGGCCTGATGGGCACCGTCGCCAGCGCCACCCTCGAAGCGGGTGGCTACGTCACCGGCATCATCCCCGACTTCCTGAAATCCCGCGAGCGCATGCTCGACGAGGTGCAGGAGACGATCGTCGTCTCCGACATGCATACCCGCAAGAGGCTGATGTTCGACCGGGCCGACGCCTTCGTCGCGCTGCCCGGCGGCATCGGCACCCTGGAGGAACTGGTCGAGCAACTGACCTGGGCCCAACTCGGCCAGCACCGCAAGCCGATCCTGCTCCTCTCGGTCAACGGCTTCTGGGATCCGCTGATCACCCTGATCGATCACATGCGCGCCCACGGCTTCATCCGTGAAGGGCTCGATTTGAACTACCTCGTCGGAGAGGATCCCGACCGTGTCGTGGAGACTTTGGCGGAGGTGCTCGCGAGGGTCGAGCCGGCGCCGCTGGCGGATGAGCTGATCGAGCAGCGGTTCTGAGGGCGGCGATGAGCGGGACCGAGCACACCATCGCCGGCGAGCATCGGGGCGAGCACTATTCCCAGGTGCTGGCCCGGCTCTCCCGCAACGCCGCCGTCCGGCGCTACCTGGAGATCGGTGTCGCCTTCGGGGACATCTTCTCGGGCATCGCCTGCCGGCACGGTGTCGCCGTCGATCCCGAATTCCAACTCAAGACCAACGTCGCGGCCAACAAGGCCAAGGTCTCGCTGTTTCAGGTGATGAGCGACGTCTTCTTCGAGCATCTGAACCTGCGCCGGGACATCGGCGGGCGGCTCGACCTCGCCTTCCTCGACGGCATGCACCTGTTCGAGTTCCTGCTGCGGGATTTCTTCAACACGGAAGCGATCTGCCGCAAGGACTCGATCATCGTGATGCATGACTGCCTGCCGGTGGCCGCGCCGATGGCCGACCGCGACCCGATGCAGGCGAATGCGCGCGGCAAGGGCACGCCCTACGAGAACTGGTGGACCGGCGACGTCTGGAAAATCATCCCGATCCTGACCCGCTACCGGCCCGACCTCCAGGTGATGCTGGTGGACGCGCCGCCCACCGGCCTCGTGATCGTCACCGGCCTCGATCCGTCCTCGCGCATCCTCAAGCGCAGCTACCAGAGCATCGTCGAGGAGTTCTCCAGGCTGCCGAACACCACCGAGGAGATCGCGCGGCTCTATGCCGATCACCCGATCGTGCCGACGGAGGAGGCCCTGCGCCGCTTGGGCGGGCGCTCCTACGCCCATGGCGGCGGCTGGCTGCGGCGGTTGACCGGTTGAGACTCAGCCCGCCACCGTCCAGGTGGTGGTGCCGTCCTTGTTGTCCTTGACGCTCACGCCCATCGCGGTGAGGGCGTCGCGGACCCGGTCGGACGCGGCCCAGTCCTTGGCGGCGCGGGCCGCCTTGCGCTCGGCGAGCAGCGCCTCGACCCGGGCCACATCGATTCCCGCCGCGCCGACCCGCTCCGCCTCGCGCTGCGTCTTCGATTGCGGGAGGAAGCCCATCAGGCCGGCTCCGGCCTTCAGCGCGCCGGGGCTGGTCCCGGCCAGCCGGTGCAACTCGCCGAGGGCGGCAGGGGTGTTGAGATCGTCGCCGAGGGCCTCGACCACGCCCTGCGGCATAGCCGCGTCGGGCGCCGCCTCACCCGCCGCGTCGTACCAGCGATCCAGCATCCGGCCCGATTCCTCCAGGCCGCGCAGGGTCCAGTCGATCGGCTGGCGGTAATGGGTCTTGAGCATGTTCAGGCGCACCACCTCGCCCGGCCAGTCGTTCAGCACCTGCCGGATGGTGATGAAGTTGCCGAGCGATTTCGACATCTTCTCCCCCTCGACCTGCAGGAAGCCGTTGTGAAGCCAGACATGGGCCATCACGTCGGTGCCGAAGCAGCAGCGCGACTGCGCCACCTCGTTCTCGTGATGCGGGAAGATCAGGTCGATGCCGCCGGCATGGATGTCGAAGGTTTTGCCGAGGTGCTTCCAGGACATGGCGGAGCACTCGATGTGCCAGCCGGGGCGCCCCGGCGCCGCGATCCCGCAGGGCGAGGGCCAGGAGGGCTCGGTCGGCTTCGACGGCTTCCACAGCACGAAGTCGAGGGGTGAGCGCTTGTAGGGCGCGACCTCGACCCGGGCGCCGGCCTCCATCTCGTCGAGGGGGCGCTTCGAGAGGGCGCCGTAATCGGGCATGGAGGGCACGTCGAACAGCACGTGGTCCTCGGCGACATAGGCGTGGCCGGCTGCAACCAGGCCTTCGATCAGGCGGTGCATTTCGGCGATGTGATCGGTCGCCCGTGGTTCGATGAAGCGGGCCGGCTCGCCCGGCCGATTCACATCCTCCGCCATCAGTACGCCGAGGTCGCGGAGATCCTCGTGGAACTGCGCCAGGGTACCGTCGGTGAGATCGCGGATGGTGATGCCGCGTTCCAGGGCGCGGGCGTTGATCTTGTCGTCCACGTCCGTGACGTTGCGGGCATAGGTGACGTGCGCCGCGCCGTAGAGGTGCCGCAGCAGCCGGAACAGCAGGTCGAAGACGATGATCGGCCGGGCATTGCCGATATGGGCCGCGTCGTAGACCGTCGGCCCGCAGGCATACATCCGCACATTCGCCGGATCGATCGGCGCGAAGGCCGCCTTCTCACGGGTCAGCGTGTTGTAGAGCCGCAACATCGGGGTCATTGCCTGGTTCCTGCCGGGCTGGCCCGGCCTCCTCTGCGGCGCGTGCCGCCTTCATACTTTGTCGTTGCGGCGCAGCGGGTTCCGCTCGCCTTCGGGCGGTCTCCGTCCACCCGCCGCCACACTCTCGCCAGTGCCGCCGGCCGCCGCTGTTGCGCTGCCGCGACGGTCGCCGCGCGGAGGTTGGGCTAACCCAAAACGGTGATGAATTCGAGAAGGGCGGGGCCCGGCCGCCGCCCTCCGACCGCGAGCGGACCGGCAAGGATTTGTTTACCGCGCCGTCCGAACACTCCGAACTCGAACGAAACCGTTCACAAGGTCTTCACCATGCGCCGTCCGGCCGCCGTTCTTCTCACCCTCGTCCTCGCCACGGCCGCCCTTCCGGCGCGGGCCGGGAACGAACCCGCCGCCGCCCCCAAGCATGTCGAAAAAACCTTCCTCGTCCCGGCCGAGGACGGCTACGGCGTGGGTGAGTGCCTGAGCGGCGGTCCGAGCGAGTGCGGCCAGGTGGTCGCCAATGCGTGGTGCGAATCGCAAGGGTATGCCAGCGCCAGCAACTACGGCGTCGCCGCCCAGGACGAGTATACCGGCGCCATCGACGGCCTCGCGGCCCCGGCGAAGAGCGCGCCGCGCCCGTTCCGCATCACCTGCCAGGACTGATCCCGGCAGGACTGATCCCGGCAGGGTCGATCCGGGGCGCTCGATCTACTTCAGGAAGTCGGCGCATTTGGGCGGCTGCTCCGTTCCCCAGGGGGCGAGCGGCACGCTGGAGGTCGAGTTCTTCGGCGAACCCTGCACCACCTTGTCTGAATAGACCATGTAGATCAGCGTATTCCGCTTGGTGTCGCATCCGCGCACGATCTGCATCGACTTGAAGATCAGCGAACGGCGCTCGCTGAACACGACTTCGCCCTGTTTGACCTTGTCCTTGAACTGAACCGGGCCGACCTGCCGGCAGGCGAGCGAGATGTCCGACACGTCCTCGGCGAGCCCGAGCGTGCCCTTGATGCCCCCCTTCTCCGGCTGGGTGTACCAGCAGGCGATGCCCGCCACCGCCGGGTCGTCGATGCCGTAGACCACGAGCTTGTCGTTGGGCGTCAGCGGGCGCCAGACCGTCGACTTGTCGAAGATCCGGTCCGGCTCCTGGGCGAAGGCCGGCCCGGCCGCCGCGAGGGCGAGCCCGGCCGCCATCCAGGCCGCCGCGAGCCGGCTGCCGTTCCCAATGGTGCCCTTGAGCCACATCATCGACGTAATCCCCCTGAAGCTTGGCTGTCGAGACATGGTGTCTCTGTCCCGAAAGGGCGAGGGGCTTTAACACATGTCTGTGTTAGCGTGGGCCGCCTCAGTCGGTCCTGAGCGCCGACGACCGTCCTTCCGCGACCTCCTGCCCGAAATCCCCAGCATCCGCCCATGCCGATGATCGGACTGCAGTCTCGCCGTGCCTTCGCCGCCCTGCTCGCCGCCCTGACTGTGGGAGGGGCGGCGCCGGCTGCGGCCGCGCCGGATGTCTGGGCCTGCCAGCGCTACCGGACGGAGCTCGCCAACCTCAATGCGAGTGCTTCCACCGCCACCGCCCTGCAGAATGAGGTCACGCGGCTCCAGACCTATTATCGCAGCCTCAATTGCGAGGGCGGTAAGTTCCTGTTCTTCGATACCCGCCCGCCGCAATGCGGTGCCGTGGAAGCGCGGATCCGCTCGCTCAACGCGACCTATGGCGGCGGGGACGGCGAGGTGGTAGCCGCCCGTCGGCGCCAGCTCGTCGCCGCCGTGTCGAGCGCCTGTACCGGCCTCGTTCCCGGTGAGGGACATGAGGGGCAGACCGCCGGCCAGACCGCCCGCGGCGGTGCGCAGGTGATCTGCGTGAAGACCTGCGACGGCTCCTATTTCCCGATGGGCAACCTGCCCGACGGGCGCGGCGGCGCCGACGAGATGTGCCAGGCGCTCTGCCCGGGGACGGAGGCCGTGGCCTACTCGATGCCCCACGGCGACGATGCCCTGAAATACGCCGCCACGATCAAGGGCAACCGGGCCTATGCGGCGATGCCGGCGGCGTTCAAGTTCCGCAAGAGCTTCACCCCCAACTGCTCCTGCAAGAAGGAGGGGCAGAGCTGGGCGCAGTCGCTGGCCAAGGCCGAGAGCATGCTGGTGCGGCATAAGGGCGACATCTTCGTCACGCCGCTGCAGGCCGAGGCCCTGTCGCGGGCGCCGAAGGTGCGCCTGACCCTGGTCGGCCGCGCCGACCGGACGGCGGCGGGTCTTGCCGCCGATGCGGCGAGCCGCGAGGGCGCTCCCGCCGCGGGCTCGGAAGCGAGGACGGAGTCCGCCGAGCGGACCGGCGCGGCGGGCGAAGGTCGGGGCGCCATCCGGGTGATCGTCCCCGGCCTGCTCCAGCCCACGACTCCCTCGCCCTGACGGGTCGGCGACCGCCGGACCATGCCGGTTTTGCATGCCCGGCGTGAGATCCGCCGCCCGGCACAAGGGAACCAAATCGGCCTGATCGTGTTCGAAACCGCCGATCGCGTTTCACGAGGCTGCCTTCATGCGGATCACCCGCTCCCTTCTGCTCGCCGGCACGATGCTGCCGGCGCTTGTCCTGTCCGATCTCTCCGTCGCCCGCGCCCTCGGCGATGATGGCGGCCGACGGATCGATCTCGCGCAGCGGGAGGAGGGGGGTGAGGGACCACGCGGCGGGCGCGGCCCGGGCGCGCCCCGAGAGGCCCGACCG
>NZ_NKUI01000228.1 GCF_014845115.1 Methylorubrum zatmanii
CCACGCCCAACGCCTGGAGCGCGCCGATGCGCCCGACCCGGCTGGGTGAGAATCGGCGTGGAAAAAGAACCCGGCTGAAGGGCTGATCGGCGTCCAATCGGGGGTCTGGCGCACTCTCGATGCAGGTACGTCACCCGGTGCCGATCAGCCGCGCTTCGAGCAGATCGAGCTTGGCCCGACCGTACATCTGCCGCTTCACGAGCTTGAGGCGGGTGATCTGCCCCTCGGTCTGGCCGTTCGACCATGGTTCGACCAGCGCCGCGGCGACAGCCGCCCTGTCTCTCGACAAGCCGCTGGCGAAGGACGCGAGGAGGCCGCGGGCAGCCGTGTCGATCCATGTGTCGAGGTCCGGTGGTCTGCGCTCACGGATCATGGTCTGGAAGCCGGACAGGAGAAAACGAGCCTCGTCGAGCGCCGGGACCGCCGCCTCGATCGTCGCCACCATCACGGCCTCTGCCTTGCTCAAGCCGTCCCGCCCGGTCGTCATCATCCGCGCGAGAAGGCGCGCAGAAGGCACCTTGCCCGATGCCCCTTCGGGAGCTTGTTCATGGCGCCGACGGCGGGTCGCCCACTCTCCGACGACGCGGAGGCTGCCGGTAAACCCGTCGGCACGCAGGCGTCGCCACAACTCGGCACCGTTGCGGCAGCCGGCCGTCCACTCGGCATGGAGCCGAGGCAGATAGGCCTCAAGGCTGCTCTGGCGTGCCCGGAACACGTCGCCGGTCAGGCCACGCAGCACATCACGCACGAGCTTGCGGCTGTGTCCGGTCTTGCGGACGATCTGCCGGATCGGCAGCCCCTGTCGCGACAGCGTCAGGATCGCCTCGGCAGTCGCCATCCGCCGACGGTAGCCCTCGTACTGTAGGCGTTCGGCGCAGGTGAGCCGGTCGGGGTCGATCGTGGCGGCCCCCACCGCGACACGGATGGCGGCCATCGACTTGCGCACGGTATCGAGGAAGGCGGCACTGGCATTCTCCATCAGATGCCAGCGGTCAGCGACCTGGGTCGCCATGGGCAACGCCCGCGTCGCAGCCTCGCCGTAGCAGCCGCCGCGGTCACGGGCGAGGACGGCGATCTCGGGATGGGCGGAGAGCCATGCCTCGACGGTGCCGCTCTCGCGATCCGGCAGGAGGGCGATGACACGCCGCCGCTCCAGATCGCAGATCAGCGTGCCGTAGCGGTGCCCGCGGCGGAACGCCCAATCGTCGATGCCGATCACGGTCAGGGTCTCGGCCGGCCTCCGGGCGCGGCGGCGCACGGTCCGCAACATCGTGTCCCGGCTCGCCGGCACCATGAGCCGGCGGGCGAAGCTTTCCGCCGGCCTGCCACCGAGCGCGAGGCCGAGATGATGAACCAGGGTCTCGAGCCGTCCCGTGCGGCGGGCGTAGGCAGTGGCGAGGTCCGGTTCGAGCCGCTCGGCGAAGACCTTTGTCCGGCACTTCGGTTCGATGCACCGAAACCGGCGGACGCTGACCGTGATGACGACGCGCCGGCCGGCGACCGGCAGATCCGACAGGGTGCGGGTATAGCGGCTGTGCATTCGAGACGAGATGCCGTCACACCTCGGACAACGAGCCGACGCGGCTTTGGGCCGAGCAGTGATGGTCAGACCTGTTCCCACCTCGATGTGATCGACGACAAGGCCGGGCGGGATGACCGAACCGAGATGAAGGCTACGGGCCATGGCAGGATCTCCGACGGCAAAAGCCGAGATCCATCAACTCGCCTGCACCAAAAGTGAGTCAGAGCCC
>NZ_NKUI01000023.1 GCF_014845115.1 Methylorubrum zatmanii
CGCCGGCCGCGCGGCCGGCGCCGGAAGCGCTGACCGCAGGTTCACACGACGAAGACATCCGCGTGGTCGAGGGAGGCGTGGTTGTCCAATAGCGCGATCAGGACAGCCGCCTTCCGGCCGCTGCCATCGGAATCGTAGAACAGCTCGCCGGTCTGCTGCCGGTAGAGCAGGCGGTCGTCGGCATCGGGCCCGGCCTCGTCGAGATTCTTGAACTGCGCGGAGGCCAGAATCCCGATCTCCAGGCCGGAGAAGACCCGGTGATCGAGGCGGAGCACGTCGTCCTGTGACGAGAAATCGGTGATGTGGTCGACAGTGCCGTGGCCGGGCCGCGTGTCGAACACGAAGGTGTCGGCCCCCGCCCCGCCCGTCAGCCGGTCGGATCCGAGTTTGCCCGCGAGGATGTCGTCGCCGGCTCCGCCGTCGAGCCGGTTGTCGCCGGCATTGCCGATGAGCGTCTGGTCGAAGCCGTTGCCGGTGAGGGCGAGGGACTCGCGGCCGGTGCTCCGGGCAAGCTGCAGGATCTCGATCTCCTGGCCGGCGGCCAACTGATAGGAACTGGTCGCGACGAGCCTGTCGGTGCCCTGCCCCACCCCCTCGAACACGTGGTCGCCGGCCGTATCGACGACATAGGTGTCGTCACCGGCCCCGCCGACGAGCTGGTCGTCACCGCCCCGGCCGCGCAGGATGTCGTTGCCCCCGTCGCCGAACAGCCGGTCGGCGCCGTCCGTCCCGACGAGCGTGTCGTCGCCGCCGAAGCCCAGGACCGGCCGGCCGCTGTCATCCGCTTGGAGCCGGTCGGCCCCCCGGCCCCCGACGATATAGGCGATGCCCTCGCCCTTGTTCAGGAAGCCGTAATCGAGTCCCGTGGCCTGCGTCGCCGCCCCGACCAGATTGCCGAAGGCCTCGGCCGGCGTGCCCGCGGCCGGGCGGAGGGCGAGGTCCTGAAAGAAGCGCGCATAGGTTTCGACGCCGAAATCCTCGTAGACTTGATAGAGCAGGGAGGCGGCGAGATCCGCCGCGCCCCAGTTGTCGGGGTTCGGAACGCCGGTTCCCGCGCCGAGGGTGTTGGCGAGGGTGTAGCCCGTGCCCTGGAAGAAGGTCTGCGCCAGATCTTCGAGGATGGAGACCTTGAATTCATCGAAGGGGAGCCCGCCGAAGGGGCTGCCGACGATGCCGGCCTCCTGCATCGACACGAACCGGTTGGCGATGGCGAAGCCGGTGACGAAGGCATCCACCGGTCCCAGCTGCGGTCCGTAGAACCAGAAATTCCGCCCGAGTTCGTAGAAGACGGTCTGTTCGAAGCGGCCGTCATCGGCGGCGCCGGCATACAACTGATTGAAGGCGTCGGTCGTCAGCTCGATGCCGGACGCACCGAGATAGCCGATCGCGCTCGCCGCCCCGCCGAGTGCCGTGGGCACCTCGGCGATCGAGACCAGACCGTTATAGAGCTTGTAGGGGGCCGGAACCTGCCCGGTGATCTTGGCATAGACGTCGTAGGCGGCGTCGATCCTGCCGAGGATGGCCTCCATGACATCGCCGTCGAGATCGCTGGCTTCTGTCAGAAGGGCGACGCGCTGTCCCTGCCACGGGAAGAGCGAGACGAGGTAGCCGTCATAGGCGTAGTAGGGAAGCGCCCTATCGGGAGATACCGCCATGTGCCGCCCTCTGTGCTGGCCGGTGCGCAATCGGCTCCGAGGGTGGACAACGATAAAGCGCGGGCGCCCGCGCCGTCACGGCCCCGGTTGTGGCGGTCACCGGCAATTGGGGGGTAACACCTCGGGCGAGGAAGCCGTCACCGGAAGGCGGAGCGGCGCGTAGGTCGCGCGGTAGCTGCGCGGCCCCATGACGGGGAGGAGGAGGCGGCGGGCCCAGCCCGGCAGGCGCGCCGTGCCGTCTGGGCCTCGCTGTTGCCGCGGCGCCGCCGCGCCGCCGTGCGCCTCGGCATCTCCACCTCGCTGTTCCTGGCCGACCTCGTGACGATCCTCGCCGTCGGCCTCGCCGTGGATGCGGCTTACTACGCCTACATCTCCGATGGCGACCTGATCCCGCTCTCGCGCAGCATGAACCTGCAGACGGCCGCGTTTCTGTCCCTGATCATCCTGCCGACCAAGCTCGCGCGGGGCGAGTATGGCATCGAGCATTGTCTGTCGCGGACGCCGCATCTGCGGCGCACCGCCACGCTCTGGCTGATGGCCTGGGCGGTGGCCCTGTTGATCGGCTTCGCCACCAAGACCAGCCACGACTTCTCCCGCGTCGCCTCGGCGGCCTTCTTCGTCGTCGGGCTTCCGGTGACGATCCTCGTGCGGGGCGTGATGGTGACGCTGGTGCGCCGCGGCAGCACCGCGAACTCGGCCTCGGCGAGCCGCATCCACCTCGTCGGCTACGAGGAGGACATCACGAATTTCTACGCCAACAACGATGTCGAGGCCCTGGGGCTGCGCGTGGTCGGCACGAGCTACCTGCGCCGCTTCGATGCCAGCGCCGGCTCGTCCAGCGCAGAGGCCCTGCTCGCGGAGGATCTCGACCTCGCCGTGTCGGTGGTGCGGTTCCTGCGGCCCGACGACGTGTTCGTGCTGGTGCCGTGGTCGGAGCCCGCCGACATCGAGCGCTGCATCGACGCCTTCCTGCGGGTGCCGGCCGCCCTTCACCTGCGGCCGGGCACGATGATGGACCGCTTCCCCGACCTGCAGGTCGCCCGGGTCGGCCGGCTGTCGGGCCTCAATATCGGCCGCCGGCCGCTCTCCTCCGGCGAGATCCTGCTCAAGCGCGCCTTCGACGTGACGCTGGCCGGAATCGGGCTGATGCTGCTCGCCCCGCTCTTCGTCACGCTCGCCGTGCTGATCAAGCTCGACAGCCCCGGCCCGGTCTTCTTCCGCCAGCGGCGCTACGGCTTCAATCAGGAGGCCTTCGGCGTGTTCAAGTTCCGCAGCATGAAGGCCGTGCCCGATGCGCCCTTCCGGCAGGCTTCGCGCAACGACGACCGCATCACCCGCGTCGGCGCCCTGCTGCGCCGGACCAATCTCGACGAGCTGCCCCAGCTCATCAACGTGATCCTGGGCGACATGTCCCTGGTCGGCCCCCGCCCTCACGCGCTCGCCCACGACCGCAGTTTCGAGCGGCGCATCGCCCTCTACGCCCGCCGCCACAACGTGAAGCCCGGCATCACCGGCTGGGCCCAGGTCAACGGCTTCCGCGGCGAGACCCTCACCGACGCGGCGATGGAAGCCCGCGTCCAGGCCGACCTGCACTACATCGACAACTGGTCGATCTGGCTCGACATGACGATCATCCTGCAGACGATCGTCTCGCCTCGGGCCTATCGGAACGCGTTCTGAGCGGCATCCGCCAAGGGCCGTCTCGCGGGCGGCCCTGTCACTCCACCGGCTCGGCGGGCGCGCCCACGCGTCCGCGGCAGGCGCCGCACTCGCCCTCCACCTCCAGGATGCGGCTCGTCGGCGTGAAGCCGGCGACCGCCAGGGTCTCGCCGAGGGCGTTCTCCACCGCCGGGGCGGTCATCTCGTCGATGCCGCCGCAGGTGCGGCAGATCAGGAAGACGAGGCCCGCCCCCTCCCCGTGCTCGTGGCCGCAGGAGACGAAGGCGTTGCGGCTGGAAATGCGGTGGACGAAGCCCTGCTCGGTCAGGAAATCCAGCGCCCGGTAGACGGACACCGCCGCGACCCGGCGGCCGGGCGCGCTCATCCGTTCGGCGATGTCATAGGCGCCGAGCGGCCGGTGCTCGCCCGCCACCTCCGCGAGCACATCCCGCCGCAGCCGCGTGAATTGCAGCCCCCGGTCCTGGCAGAGACGCTCCGCCCGATCGACGATGCTCTCGACGGAGGGGTGGTGCCCCGCGCCGCAGCCCGATGGCTCATGACCGTGGTGGTCATGCCCATGGTCGTGCTCATGCTGCGCGTGACCGCGCATCCCGGCCTCCCTGTCGCCATCGAACGCCGGCCGCTTCCGCCCTGCCTCTTCGGCCGGGGGCGGGATCGGCACAGCGAACGGACCGATTGAACTCGGTCCCTGTTACAGTGTATCAGCCCCATCAAGATAGGCGTCCGGCCGCAATCGAGCAACGCCGTCCCGGCCCCCGCGACACCGTCCGCGCCGCTCCATCCTCGGAGATCCCATGACCCGTGCCGGCGGGACCGTCCGCCTCCCGCGCCGTTCGCTGTTCCGCAGCGGAGCAGGCCTGCGCCTCGCCGCGGCGCTCCTGCTGTCGGGCCTGCTCTGGGCGGTGATCCTGTGGGCGATGTCGTGAGCGGCACCGCCATGCGGGCGGACGCCATCCGCCTCCGAGGCCTGACCCTCGGCTACGACCGGCATCCGGCGGTTCACCATCTCGACGGCACCATCGCGCCGGGCGACCTGCTCGCCGTCGTCGGGCCGAACGGGGCCGGCAAGTCGACCCTGCTGAAGGGCATCGTCGGCGAGATCCGTGCCCTCGACGGGACGATCGAGACCCAAGCCCGGCCCGGCGCCATCGCCTACCTGCCCCAGGCCGCCGAGATCGACCGCAGCTTTCCCCTGAGCGTCCTCGACCTCGTGGCGATGGGCTTGTGGCGGCCCCTCGGCCCCTGGCGCAGCCTGAGCCGTCGGCGTGGCCGCCTCCTCGAGGCCCTCTCGGCGGTCGGCCTCGACGGCTTCGAGGACCGGCCGATCGGCACCCTCTCCGGCGGGCAGTTCCAGCGGGCCCTGTTCGCCCGGCTGATCGTGCAGGATGCGGGCATCATCCTGCTCGACGAGCCCTTCACCGGCATCGACGAGCGCACCACCGCCGACCTGCTCGCCCTGATCCGCGGTTGGCGCGCCGAGGGCCGCACCGTCGTGGCGGCCCTGCACGACCTGGCCCAGGTGCGCGCGCATTTCCCCACCACCCTGGTGCTCGCCCGCCGCCCCATCGCCTGGGGCCCGACCGCCGAGGTGCTGACCCCGGCGGTGCTGGCGCGGGCGCTGCGCCTGTCGGAGGCCTGGGACGAGGCCGCCGCGATCTGCCGCCACGACGAGCATCCCGCCCGGCCGCCCACGGAGGACGGCCCCGCCCCACACGCGCACGATCATCTCGATCATCACGGGCACGATCACGCCCATCCACATCACGGGGCGGTATCGTGACCCTCGCCGGCCTCTCCGATCTGCTGATCGGCCCCTTCGTCGAGTTCGGCTTCATGCGCCGGGCCCTGGCCGGCTGCCTCGCCCTGTCCCTGTCGGCGCCGCCGCTCGGCGTCTTCCTGATGCTGCGCCGGATGAGCCTGATGAGCGAGGCGATGAGCCACGCCATCCTGCCCGGCGCCGCCGCCGGCTTCCTCGTCGCCGGGCTGTCGCTGCCGGCGATGACGCTCGGCGGGCTCGTCGCCGGGCTCGCGGTGGCGCTGGCCGCCGGGCTCGTCACCCGCTCGACCGTGCTGAAGGAGGATGCGAGCCTCGCCGCCTTCTACCTGATCTCGCTGGCCGGCGGGGTGTTTCTCGTCTCCCTGCGCGGCTCGCAGGTCGATCTCCTGCACATCCTGTTCGGCACCGTGCTGGCCCTCGACGACGACGCCCTGACCCTGCTCGGCGGCATCGCCAGCCTGACCCTGGTGGCGCTGGCCCTGCTCTACCGCCCGCTGGTGATCGAGTGTGTCGACCCGCTGTTCCTGCGCACGGTGAGCCGGGCGGGCGGGCCAGTGCATTCGGCTTTCCTGGCCCTGGTGGTGGTCAATCTCGTCGGCGGGTTCCAGGCGCTCGGCACGCTGCTGGCGGTGGGCCTGATGCTGCTGCCGGCGATCACCGCCCGGTTCTGGGCCGCCGACCTGTCGGGGCTGATCCCGGTGGCGATGCTGGTGTCGATGCTCTCCAGCATCGCCGGCCTGCTGGTGTCCTACCATGCCGGCATCCGCCTGCCGACCGGCCCGGCCATCGTGCTGGCGGCGGGCGCGCTCTACCTCGTCTCGATGCTGGTCGGGCCCCGGGGTGGCCTGATCCATCGCTTGGTGCGGCGGCGGCACCTGGAGGCGTGAGACAGCCCCCGGTTCGATCACTTCGGGCTGTACTCCCGTCGTTGCGAGGCTCGGCGAAAGCAATCCAGGCCGCGCCCCTCCCGGAGAGGCCGCGCCGCTGGAGTCCTTCGCCGACGTTCGCAATGACGGTTTGGAGACGGCTCGGAAAGAAGCCCGAAGCGATCAAGCGGAGGCTCGTATGGATCCGCCCTCGGCCGTGACGAGGCGGGGCCGATCCCGAGGACGCCTTTACAGCCCGAGGCCGGGAATCGCCTGCGACAGCCACGCGAGCGCGCTCATGACGCTGGCGAACAGGGTGTAGACGAAGCCGATCGAGATCCCGACGCCGACGCCGCCGATCACGAGGCCGATCAGCACCACGAAGCCGTCGCGTTCCACCAGCCCGAGGCCGATCAGCGAGACCGCGAGCCCGAGCGGGATCTGGCCGAAGAAGGGCGGGGCCACGATCAGGGCCAGCGCCAGCGCCAGGATCAGCACGCCCATGCCGCGCATGCCGATGGCGCCGTCGAACACGCTCAGACGGGGGCGCGACCAGCGTTCCAGCCGGCGCAGCAGGGGTACCGCCCGGGTCACCGCCTTCTCCACCGTCTCCCGCGCGATCGATTGGTTCAGGAGCCGCCGCGGCAGCCAGGGGGCGGTCATGCCGGCCACGATCTGGATGGCGATGACCAGCAGCACCAGCCCGCAGACCAGCGGGATCGGCGGCGGCATCGGCAGGCAGTTGGGCAGGCCGAGCAGCACCACGAGCAGTGCGAAGGCGCGGTCGCGCAGCACGGCGATGATATCGCCGACTGTCAGCCGTTCACCCTCCTGGCTCGCAAGCATGGTGAGAACGTCGGAGGTGCGCGCAGCGGAGGACAAACCGGCTCGGCCGTTGGTTCTTCGGTGTGCGGGCTCTAGCCCAATGCGGGGCATCCGCCAAGCGCGAAGGCAGGCACGCCTGGACTGTACGCCCCGAAAACGGCCGCCTTCAGGTTGCCGGCATATGGACAAATATTGATTTCAAGTCATTACAATGAAGCGACCGGCAAACATCATGAGGTTCTGACTTAACAGAATCATCGTTCCATGAAATTCTCATCTTCCTTCGAGATTGTCTCGCGCGACGACCAATGTTCATCGGCACGGCAGCGGGCGCAGGGTGGAGCTCGGCAACCGCGCGGCGGCGCGACCGGCGGCCGCGCCTCGTCGCCGCTCTCGCGGCAAGTCTCGTCTCGCATCTCGTCTCGAGTCTCGTTTGCGGTCCCGCACGGGCAGACGATTTCACGCTGAAGACCGTGCTGTTCGGCAGCCTGGATGCGGGCGCCTCGGTCTTCTCCGCAAGCGGGGCGAAGATCGCCTTCGACCGGTTCGAGCGCGACGGCCCCGTCGCCCTGGTCTCGGCTGGCGGCGGCCTCCGGCTCGAAGGCGGTGCCGGGGCGCCGATCCTGGTGCGCACGACCACCCTGGGCGCAGCCCTCGGCGGATACCAGTTCATCCGGGAATGGGGCGCGGTGACCGTGTTCGCCGGCCCCGAGGCCTCCTGGGAGATGCTGGCCGGGACGGGCGGCCAGGGAGCCCTCCCGGTGCGGATGGGGCTGCGTCTGCACGGCGAGGTCTGGGCCCGGCCGTCCCAGGACACGCTGACCACGGCGACGGTGATCCTCGGCTCCGCCCGCGGCGATGCCTATGCCCGCCTCTCCTGGGGCTATGCCCTGTTCGGGGCCTATCTCGGCCCGGAGTTTGCCCTCTACGGCGACCGCACCGATTACCGGAAATGGAGCGTCGGGCTCCACGCCACCGATTACGCCTTCGGCGGCTACCGCTTCCGCCTCTCGGTCGGTTGCCAGATCGAGACGCCGCGGGACAGGCTCGGCCCCACTCTCTCCTTCGCGATCTGGAGCGCGCTGTGACGGCAGAGGCAGGAGCCCGGCCGGATCAGCCCTTGGTGCGCAGCGAGGAGCGCCCGCCATCGACGCCGATCACCTGCCCGGTGACGTAGGCCGCCTCGGCGCTGACGAGGAAGGCGGCGAGCTTGGCCACGTCCTCCGGCTCGCCGAGGCGCTGGAGCGCGTGCATCGCGGCGATGCCGGAGGCGAGGGCCTGATTGCGGGTGATGGCCTCGGCCAGGGGAGTCCGGGTCAGGGACGGGGCGACGACGTTCACCCGAATCGCCGGGGCGAGTTCCGCCGCCAGCGACAGGGCGAGCCCCTCGACGGCCCCCTTGGCCATCGACACCGAGGCGTGATGCGCGAAGCCCTGCGCGACGGCGACCGTGGAGAACAGCACGATGCCGGCCCCTGCGCTGCCCGCCCCGGCCCTCAGCGCGGGCGCCGCCGCCTGGACCGCCAGAAAGGCGCCGAGGGCGTTGATGCGAAAATCCGTCTCGATCCGCGCCGCATCGAGCTTGGCGAGCGGCGCGAGCTGGATGGTGCCGATGGCGTAGACGAGGCCGCCCAGGCGCGCTCCCGCCTCCTGCGTCACCCGGGGAAACAGACCCGGGTCGGTCACGTCGCCTGCGGTGAAGCCGGTTTGCCCGAGTTCGGCGGCGGCGCTCGCCAGACGCCCGGCATCGCGGCCGACGAGATGGAGCGGCGACCCCCGCGCGCGCAGGGCCCGCGCCGTGGCGAGGCCAATGCCGCCGGTTCCGCCGTAGATGACGACCCGCTCCATGATACGCCCCCTCCCGACCGCAGCGAAAGCGAGCCGCGGATCGCCGGCGGAACCACGCTCTACCGTCGCAGATGGATAAGAAATTCTCGTCTTACGGGCGTTTTGCCAGCATTCTGAAATCGATTAGCTAAGGCTCATTCGGTCGGCGGGGAGCCGGCGGCCGATGCATCTGCCCGAGCGGAACGTCGCAGGGCACAGGCCCACGGGACGGGACTTTGCCGCCTATGAAATTCGCCTTCGCCGGCATCGACTTCCTGGGCGGCGTGTTCGACGGGCTGGTCGAGGCCGGCTGGACGCCGGTGCAGCTGTTCACCCGCCCCTGCGACGGCATCTACGATTTCAACGAGGTCGTGGTGGCCCAGGCACGGCGCCACCGCATCCCGATCCAGCTGTCGCGGCTCCTGCCCGGCGACATCGAGCGGCTCGCCAAGGAGCATGGCCGCGACATCGCCCTGGTGGTGGCCGGCTATCCCTGGCTGGTGAAGGGCTGGCACGGGCGGGTGCGCTATGCCCTGAACTTCCATCCCTCGCCGTTGCCGACCGGGCGCGGGCCCTATCCGCTGTTCAAGGCGATCTTGGATCGCTACGAGAGCTGGGGCGTCACCGCCCATGTCCTGGCCGAGCAGGGCTTCGACACCGGGGACATCCTGGCCCAGGACATCTTTGCCCTGAGCGACGCAGAAACCCACGAGACCCTGCTCGCCAAATGCCAGATGGCGGCCCGCCGCCTCGCCCTCGGGCCGATCGGGACCGGGCTGGCCGAGCGCTGGCGCCGCCCCGAGCCGCAGGGCGACGGCTCCTATTGGCCCCGGGTGACCGACGCCGACCGCACCCTCGATTTCCGCCAGGACGTGGCCGAGGTGCTGTGCCGCGTCCGGGCCTTCGGCAGCATCGAGACCATCGCCCGGCCCGGCGAGGGCCGCATCTTCGTCGCCGCCGCCGAGGGCTGGCGCGAGGCTCATCGCCATGCGCCGGGGGCGGTGGTGCATCGCCACCGCCGCCACCTCGTCATCGCCGCCCGCGACGGCTACGTGCAGATCACCCGCTGGAGCCCGGTGCCCCTCGCCGAGGCGGGACAGATCGGGCGCTGATCTCCTAAGCGGCGATCACTGGCGCCGCCCGAACGAGACCGCATAGGCCTGGACGCGGGCGTCGATCAGGGGATCGTCGGACACCTCGATGCCATCGGTCAGGGCGTTGGGCAGGAACAGCAGCGCCTTCTCGGCGCTGGCGCTGTCCGGCACGGCCTGGGTGAGGGTCAGGGTGCCCATCTCCACCATCCGGCGCTCCTTCGGCCACGGCTTGGTCGCATCGTGGGTCGGATCGCCCGGCTCGGCGAGCTGGGCCAGGAAGCGGAAGGCCACCGGCTCCTTGGCGACGCGGGCGACGATCTCCTCCTGCAGGAAGTTCGCCGGACGCTTGCCGGCCTCCTCGGCATTCAGGGTGGCGATGCCGGCCACCGGCTCGACGCGCCAGCGGAAGGCCTGCCGTTTGCCGGCGGCATCGACGAAGACGAAGGCGTTGACGCCGTTATAGGCCTGACGGGCGAAGCTCTCGGGCGTCGTCAGCGCCCCAACCGCCGCGGCGACGGCGGGATGGGAGGCCCGGAACGTCTCCACCGGCTTCGGCGAGGGCACGTCCGGCCCCGATTGCGAGATCGCGACCAGCAGATCGCGAAATTCCTCGCCGGTCGCCACGGGGAAGTGCGGCAGGGAGTTGAGCACCATGTCCACCTCGCCGCCATCGGCGAGCTTGAACTTGGCCGAGAAGCCGTGCGGCCGGGCTTCCTTCGCGCCGTCGGCGATCGTCGGCAGGCCGGTGCCATCGGAGAAGCGCACGGTGACCGTCACCGCTGGGCCGGCGAACAGCGACGCCTTGCTGAGCTTGGCGGCCTCCGGTGTCGGGGTGAAGCTGCCCTGCAGCACCACACCCTTGGCATGGTTGGCGCGCAGGCCCGGATGGCGGCCCCAGAGCTTGTTCATGGCGTCGACGGTCTGCTCGGCCGTCGTCGCATCCTGGGCAAAGCCGGCGCCGGGCGCAGAGACAACGAGCGCGAGGCCGAGGGCCAGCGCCCGCGTGTAGGTCTTCGGGTGCAACGGAAGTCTCCGTGGTCGGTTGGAGCGCCGTCGGCGCCGACGACGGCGGGGCAGCGATCTCAGGCCAAGCTTGGTGCCGCTCTAAACAGTGTCAAGGACCGAGGCGGGGCAGGCGCTCGACAAACCGCGTCGGCGCCGGATGAAAATGGAGACTGAGCCGTGCCGCCGATGCGCCGAAAGGGTGACCTGCCGGAAAAGACCTGTGCGCAATGCGGCCGCCCCTTCGCGTGGCGCAAGAAGTGGGAGCGCGTCTGGGACGAGGTCCGCTACTGCTCCGACCGATGCCGGGCCGAGGCGAAGCGGATGCCACGCAAGACGTGACACCGCCTCAGACCAGATCCGTTTGATCGCTTCGGGAGGGCGGATTGGGGCTTCGCGCAGGCGCCGCGCGGGCTTGCCGAGACGGGAACCGCTTTGATCGAGCGGATCCCGTATCAGCCGTCGAGCGCCTCCGGCGTATCGACGTCGAAGGCCACCGCCGGATCGGCCGGCCATTCCAGCACGTCGTCGCGTCCCTTCAGGATCTGGCCGGCTCCCCGGTCCCCGCTGAGCGTGGCGAGATCGTCGGCGAGGCGGCGCAGGTCGAGCAGCACCGGATTGCCACGGCGGCCTCCGCTCACCGGCACCACGGCGCAGGGGCGCGGCGCGGCGCCCGCATAGGCAGCGATCAGGGCGTCGACATGCGCCGGGCCGATGCGCGGCATGTCGCCGAGCAGCACCACCGCCGCCTCCACCTCCGGCGGCAGGGCGGCGAGGCCGAGGCGCAGGGATGCGGACAGACCGGCACCGGGATCGGGATTGTCCACCAGCGTCAGGTCGAGGCCGGCCAGCGCCGCCCGGACCGCATCGGCATGGGCGCCGAGCACCGCGACGACGGCTCCAACGCTGGAGCCGAGGGCCGCCTCGGCGACGCGGCGGACCATCGGCCGGCCGGCATAGGAGGCGAGCATCTTCGGCGCCCGGCCGAAGCGGGAGCCGAGGCCGGCGGCGAGGATCACCGCGCCGAAGCGGGATTCAGAGCACCTCACCGCCCGACCTCGGCTGTCCCCGCAACGGGATCTCGGTGAGCAGGCCGCCGACGCCGAGGCGGACGATGTCCGCCCGGGTCACGGGGAGCCCCGCCAGCAGGCGGTGCAGGACGAAATCGAAGCCGTTCTCCTTCGGTGAGCGGGCGCAGCCCGGCGCGCCGATCACCGGGACGGAGCCGAGGGCGCCGAGCAGCAGGAGGTTGCCGGGATCGACCGGCATGCCGAACCGCTCGACCCGCCCCCCCGCCGCCTCCAGCCCGGCGGGGATCACGTCCCGGCGGTCGGCGATGGCCGAGGCGCCGAACACCACGACCAGCTCCACTCCCTCCGCGACCAGGCCGGCGATGGCGGCGGCGACCGCGCCCGCCTCGTGGCGCACGCGGGTCTCGGCGACGATCCCGGCTCCGGCCGGGGCCAGCCGCTCGCCGAGGACGCGCAGGGTCTTGGCGACGGTGGAGGATTTCAGGCCGGGCAGCAGGGTCGAGACCACACCGATGCGCTTCAGGCGATAGGGTGCGAGCCGCATCGGCGGCGCGACGGCGGACGCGAGCGCCTGCCCGAGCGGCGACGCCGCCACGGCGTAGGGAATGATCTTGACGGTGGCGACCATCTCACCCGCCGCGACCGGCCGGAAGGCCGGCAGGGTTGCCACGGTGATCGCCTCGTCGACGGCGTTCACGGCATCGATTCCGGTGGGATCGACGACGAACACGCCCGCAGCCTCGGCGACGAGGTTGCAGCGCCCGGTAAAGGCCGGCTCCGGCCGCAGCCCCTCCCCCGCGAGTTGGGCGGCGAGGCGGGCCGCCGCCTCGTCCTCGCCGACATCGCCGGGATCGAGGCGCACGGCCAGGATCTCGGCAATACCGGATTGGGCGAGTCGCAGGGCCTCCTCGGCGGCGATCGGCTGGCCCTTCTTCAGGCTCGCCCCTTCCGCCCGCACCGTATGGGCGGCAATGAGCCCCGCGCTGTCGCGGGTCGCGACGGGTCCGAAGCGCATCGGCTCAGGCCCCGCCCCGAGCGGCGTCGCGGTCTCCAGCCCGCTCCTTGCGCAGGGTCGCGACCAGCTGTGCCAGGATCGAGAGGGCGATCTCGGCGGGTGAGACGGCGCCGAGATCGAGCCCGATCGGCGCGTGAATCCGCCCGATCGCCGCCTCGTCGAACCCGGCCTCCTTCAGCCGCTCGACGCGGCGGCCATGGGTCTTCCGCGAGCCGAGGGCGCCGATATAGGCGCAATCCGCCCGCAAGGCCGCCGCCAGGGCGGGATCGTCGATCTTGGGATCGTGGGTGAGCGCGGCCAAGGCCGTATAGGCATCGAGCGGCCCGATCTCCTCGAAGGCCTTGTCAGGCCATTGCGCGATCAGCCGCACACCAGGAAACCGCTCCGGGCTGGCGAAGGCGGTGCGGGGATCGATCACGGTGAGGTCGAGGCCGAGTTGCGCCGCCATCGGCGCCAGAGCCTGGGAGATGTGCACGGCTCCCACCACGACGAAGCGCACCGGCGGCAGGTGGACCGCCACGAAGACCGGGCGCCCGTCGGGCTGTTCGGCGAGGCCGCTGCGGCCGCTGCGCAGCCGCTCGCGCAGCACCTCCGCCAGCGGATCAGCGGCGATGTCGGCGGCCCGCACGAGGCGCTGGCTGCCATCCGCCGGGTCGGTGACGATGAGGGCCGCGCGGCGCGCGGCGCGCTCGGCGTTGAGGGCCGACAGGGTGTCGAGGCGCATGAGCAGACTCGGAAGAGGAGGAAGGCGGTGTCAGCCTCGGCCGATCCGCTCTCCTCATCCTGAGGTGCCGCAAAGCGGCCTCGAAGGATCGTCCAGAATTCGCGCGGGATCTGGACGATCCTTCGAGGCCTGCGCTGCGCTTCGGCACCTCAGGATGAGGGAGGGAATCGGACGATCAATGTCTTCGTTCGCCCATTTATG
>NZ_NKUI01000230.1 GCF_014845115.1 Methylorubrum zatmanii
TTTTGTCCCTGACTCTAAGAACGATCTCGGAAGAGATAACATTCGTTGCGGGGAAGTTCGCTGAGCTATCCTGCCGCTGGGTCGCTTGGACGTTCGAGTATTTGGCGACGGGAGGCGAGGACAAGGCGATTGCGAGAGGACAGATCGTCCGCCTCGATGCGGGACATGATCTCGCCCGAGGTCTCGCCGGCAGCGGATCAGAAGTTCGCCCGCGCCTCGATGCTCGAATAGTAGCCGGTGCCCTGGATGCGGTCGCGCACGTAGCCCGCCGCGAGCGACATCTGGACCGGGCCGAAGGTGAGACCCGAGAGATGGGCGCCGACCCGGTACTGGCGGAAGAAGTCGTCGCCGAGGAACAGGGCCTCCGGCCCGATATAGACGCCGTCGGCAACCATGTAGCCGACGCGGAAGCGGGAGTAGTAGGCGTTGAACTTGGTCGAGTAGGAGCCGTAGGCCGAGGCCATGGTCCGGTCGGTCGGGGTGGCGTAGAAGTTGCCGGCGACCTTCAGCCCGACGCCGGTTCCGACCACCGGGTTGCCGGGGTCGGCGATCGAGAGCTGATTGCTGCGGACGTTGAAGCCGATATAGCCGGCCAGCGCCGCATCCCGCCAGATCCACTCGTAGCCGGCCAGCGCCGATCCTTCCTGCTGGTAGCCGGTCACGCGGGCGCCGACGGCTTGGCCCGGATAGGAATAGGTGCCGGCCACGCCCTCGACGCGGACCCGCACGCCGCTCACCGTCGGCGGGCTGCCGAGCGAGGTCGTCGCCGTCACCGAGCCGAAGGCCGAGCTGTTCGAGGTGATGCTGGTCGAACCATCGACGGCGACGGCCCAGGAATCGTCCACGGCCTGCTGCTGCGCGCCGGTATACCAATCGACGCCGGCGGAGGGGGCCGGCAGGTCGGCGGCTTCGGCGCATGCCGCTCCCAGGGAAGCGGCGGCACCGAGGAGGACAACGCACAGTTTCCCGGGAGTCTGCAGATGGTTGCGTGAAACCACAGCCATTCGATCCTCGGATACGCACACGATACGCACCGATTTATCCGGGGCCACGGTTAACAAGAGCCTCCCCGGATCACGAAAAGCCTATTTTCGGAAAGCGCCACATCTTGCGAAGCTTGTGTGAGGCCGCGAACGAGACGAGCGCCGCTGGCGTCGTCGGTCTGCGAGGCGTTCCCTGGTGGAGATCCGCAGATGCCGGCCCGGCGCCATCAGGCCTGATAGGGTTCTGACCGTCTCTCGCAAAACTCCCGCCGCGCCGTCGTGCCCGGAGGGGGAGCCGCACGTGCACAGGAGTCTTGTGAGCCGTTCAAGCGGCCTCGGCCACCGGCGTCGCCGCGCTCAGCACGGCGGCGAGGTCGTCTGGGCGGAACGGCTTGTCCAACTGCAGGAATTGGCGCGCGGTGGCCGGCAGATGCCCGTGCGGACTCGCCAGGATGATGCGGATGTCGGGATAGCGCTCCACCACCGTCGCGGCGAGCTGGAGCCCGGTCATCACCGGCATCGATTGGTCGGCGACCATGGCGTCGTAGGCGGCGCTCTCGCCCAGGAGTTCGAGGGCGTGCTCCCCCGAGGCCGCCTGGACGACATGGTGGCCGAGATCGGCGAGCGCTTCGGCGACGCTTTCCCGAACGAGGCTGTCGCTCTCCACCAGGAGGATGCGTAGGGAGGCCTGCCAGAGAGGGGCCTCCTCCGCCCGGTGCTCGGCCGCCTTCAGCCAGATCTCGGCG
Organism: Methylorubrum zatmanii; assembly: GCF_014845115.1. GTDB lineage: Bacteria > Pseudomonadota > Alphaproteobacteria > Rhizobiales > Beijerinckiaceae > Methylobacterium > Methylobacterium zatmanii. The sequence goes on from NZ_NKUI01000230.1 coordinate 1,730, forward strand.
ACGAAGCCGTCCTCGCCGGTTCCGTCCGTCACCAGCCGCCAGCCGGCGCCGGCTTCGGCGAGCAGGAGCGGCACGGTCCTGAGCGCCTGCGACCGGGACGCTTCGACGGGCCGGCCCGGCACCCGCTGCCCGCTGGCGATGAGCAGGCGCAGATAGGGGCCGGGCGGTAGCCCGAATCCGGTCTCCGCCTCGGCCCGATGCTCGGCGGCGCCGACGGCGAAGCCGTGCAGCCCATGATCGCGGACATGGAAGGCGATGTTGAGCAGGACGAGTTCGAGGATGCGCTCGGCGCACAGCACCTTCGGCAGGTCCCCGGGGATCCGGTTGATCACCGGCATGTCCCGCAGGACATTGGTCTGCATGAAGGCGAGGGCGGCCTCCACGGTCGAGGCCAGGTCGCTCTCGGCCAGGGCATCGCCCTCGCCGCGCACCAGGCTCAGCATCCGCCGGGTCAGGGCCGCCCCGCGCAGGGCTCCGGTCGTCGCCGTGTCGACGAGGCGCAGCTGTTCGGGAGAGAGCCGCTGGCGGCGCAGGATGCCGAGATTGGCGAGCACGACGGTCAAGACGTCGTTGAAGTCATGGACGATGCCGTCGGTGACCCGGCGCAGCACGGTGTTGCGGCGGCGCTCGTTGAGGCCCGCGGGCGTCTCCGCGCCCTCGCCCGGTTCGATCACTCGGCTGAGGGCGTGGATCCGGCTGCCATCCGCGGCGCCGCGCAGGAAGCGGACCAGCACGCGGCGCTCCATGCCGGGCGTGCCCTCATCCCCGTCCGCGCGGGCACGCAGCACGACGTCATGCGGTCCGTCCGCTCCGCGGGCGGCCTTCAGGGTCAGGTCGAGCAGCGCATGGTCCTCCGGCTCGAACCATGCGGCGAGGTCGGACAGGGCGGTGGCGTGGTCGGAGGCGGTGGCCGTGCCGGTGCTGTCGGAATCCGACCAGACCACCTGGCGGGTGACCGGGTCGATCTCCCAGCAGGTCCAGCCGGACATGGCCTCGAAGGTCTGGAGGCGCCCCTTGATGCGGTCGAGGCCGGTTCCGGCCAGAGCCAGAGCCGTGTCGGCGCTCTGGGAACGGCCGGTGACCGCCTCCGTCAGCGCCGCGATCTCCCGGACGGGCGAGGCTGCGGCCTCCTCCAGCCCGGCCGAGCCCTCGGCCAGGCGCCGCAGAGGCTGCGCGGCGCTGCCCCCCAGGGCGTAGCCGAGGCCGGCTGCCCCGGCGACCACGGCCATTGCCAGGGCGAGGAGGCGCCCGCTCGGCCAGCCGGGCCCGGCCGATGCGGACGGCGCCGTGGCCGTCACCAGCCAGCCGGGGCTTCCGAGCTCGCGCCCGCCCTGCACCGGCACCGAGGCCGCGCGGAGCCCGCCGCCGGGAGACCAGGGCATGCCCGCCAGCAAGCGGCCATCGGCTCCCGTCACCGTGAAGGTCACGCTGTCGGGCAGGGCGAGCGCCTGACGCACGCGGGCCCCGAGATCGAGAAAGGCGGGGCCGGCACGAAGCTGGATGCGGTCGGAGCGACCGGGCGTCCCGAGGGCGAGGACGATGTCGAGGGGAGCCGCCTCGTCGCCGTCATGGGTCGCAACGACGACCTCGGCGTTGCGCGCCCGCGCGAACCAGGCTTGGCGCGCGACGCTGGTGCCCGGCCGGCGGCGGTCGGCGGCAGCCCGGACGATCCCGTCCGGGCCGATCAGGGCGGCATCGTGGTAGCGCGGGTGGAGTGCGAGCCAATCCTGAAGCAGGCTCGAGCGCTCGGCGTCGGTGAGGGACGGATCCCGGGGCCGTAGCAGCAGCGCGGCGGTGCGAGCCTCGCCGATGCTGCCGTGCAATGCGGCATCGACGGCCTCGGCGAAGGCGCGCGCCCCGGCCAGGGCAGTCCGCTGCTCCGCATCCGCGGCCGATCCGGCCCCGAGAACGGCAGTCCCGGCCCAGGCGAGCAGGAGCGCCGCCAGCGCGACCGCGGCGAGCTGCGCCGCGTTCAGCACCTTGAGCGAGATTCGAAGGGAATCCAGCATGCGGGGGCTCCGCCGGCACAGCTTGCCGGCCGCAGGATACCGGGATTGGCGATCCTGACTGCCAGACGAGGGCGCCAAGCGCTTAAGGGCCGGTTAACGCTGGTCGCATTCAGGGCCGTGGCGGCTCCGGATGCCCCGCGTGAGCGGCCTTCGGTGCGGCGCGGACCGGCACCGGTTCCTCCATGAAGACCTGTTTCGAGGGATTTGTGGCTTTTGTGGCATGCCCCTTGCCAGAAGCCACCCGCCGGCTGCGTGGGCCGGTGACGGCGAGCACGCGACGCCTCCCGAAGCGGTTCGGTTCGGAGGGCGCATGCGGGCGATCCCGACCGGACGGGATCGCGTCTCGCCATCGTCAGGATGTGCGGAGCGTGAGATCGAGATGACCCAGATGGCCCTTTCCGTCGCCCCCGATCCGGCCGAGGATGCGCTGACGGCGCAGCTGGTCGAGATGACGGTCGAGGATGTACAGCGCGCCCTCGGCGAGGGCCGCGTGACCGCGGAGGAACTGGCGAAGGCCTTCCTGGCGCGGATCGAGACCTACAATCCGCGCTACAACGCCCTGATCGTGATGAATCCGCACGCCCTCGCGGAGGCCCGTGCCATCGATGCGCGCCGGGCGGCGGGCGAGGCGCTCGGGCCGCTCGCGGGCGTGCCGATCGTCATCAAGGATACGATGGACATGGCCGGCCTGCCGAGCACCGGCGGCTGGCACTTCCTCGCGGCGGCCGCCGGCGGCATCGACCTGATCCCGGCGACCGATGCGCCGGTGACCGCGCGGATGCGCGAGGCCGGCTGCGTCATCCTCGGCAAGACCAACGTGCCGGTGCTGAGCCATACCGGCAGCCACGCCAATGACAGCTGGGCCGGTCCGACCCTGAACCCGGCCGCGCCCGACCGCATCCCCGGCGGCTCCAGCGCCGGCACCGCCACCGCCGTCGCCGCGAGCCTCGCCGTGCTGGGCCTCGCCGAGGAGACCGGCGGCTCGATCCAGAACCCGGCCTCGGCCCAGGGGCTCGTCGGCATCAAGCCGAGCTTCGCCCTGGTGCCGAATGCCGGCGTGATGCCGCTGGCCGGCAGCACCCGCGACGTGGTCGGGCCGATCGCCCGCTGCGTGCGCGATGCCGCCCTCACCCTCGACGCGCTCGCCGGCTACACCGCCGCCGACCCCAAGACCGTGGCCGGAATCGGCAAGCGTCCGGCCGGTGGCTATACCGCCAAGCTCTCCTCCGGCGCCCTGGCCGGCAAGCGCCTCGGTCTCTACGGGCCGGGCTGGCGCGACCTGCCGCTCTCGGAGGAGGCCGCCGCGCTCTATGCCCGCGCGCAGGACGAACTCACGGCCGCCGGTGCCACCCTGGTCGCCGACCCCTTCGCCGGCACCGGCTTCGCCGATCTCGCCGAGCCGACGCCGGGCCTCGTCTATTTCGATGCCCGCGGTTTCGAATCCGCGCCCTACGACCTGCAGCTCTACCTGCGGCGGATGGGACCGAATGCGGCGCTCGACAGTTTTGCCGCCTTCGCCGAGGCCACCAAGGCCGAAGACGCCTTCGCCCCCGGCGGCGTGCTCCACCCGATCACGAATCTGCGCCAGCTCGCCCCCTGCCTCGCCGACCCGTCGAATCCGCCGGATCTCTCCGACTTCCTCACCGCCCGCGAGGCCTATCTCGCGCTGTTCGAGCGGGTGATGGCGGAGCACGGGCTCGACGCCCTGGTCTTCCCGCAGATGCGGGCCGAATTGCCGCCCCTGCACGGCCCGGGCACGCTGCTCGAAACCACGGTCTGCGAGATCAACATCGCCGGCTTGCCGGGGGTGACGCTGCCGGCGGGCGCCTACGCCTCCGGTTCGCCGTTCAACCTGATCTTCGTCGGCCGGATGTGGAGCGAGGGCGATCTCCTCGCCTATGCCTACGCCTACGAGCAGGCGACGCATCACCGCCGCGCCCCGGCTCTCGACGCCTGAGCCGATCCCGGTCGCGATGATCGCGCTCCCCGTCCGCTCTGCCGCCGCACGGCGGACGGGCACCGCACCCTGTGTACGTGCCGAAATTGTGTGCGCCCGTTTCACGGTCGCGACGCTATCCTGTCTCCGAACGGGGACAGGGCCGGGATGCTGACCGATCATCGCCACGAGGAAATCCTTTCGCAGCTCGCCCAGACGGGCCGGGTCGCCGTCACCGGCATCGCCGCGGCCCTGGCGGTGTCCGACGAGACGATCCGGCGCGACCTGAAGATGCTGGAGGAGCGCGGGCTTCTCCGGCGCATCCATGGCGGCGCGGTGCTGCCGCGCCTCGACCAGGAGCGGCCGCTGGTCGAGCGCAGCCAGCTCAACAGCCGCGAGAAGGGGCGCGTCGCCGCCCTGGCCGAGGGGCTGGTGGAGGACGGCATGTCGGTCTTCATCGACACCGGCACCACCACCCTTGCCCTCGCCCGGCGCCTGACCACCCGCAAGCTCACGGTGACGACGAATTCCATCGACCTCGCGCTGCTGCTCGCCGACAGCCCGGCGCGGGTGAACCTGACGCCGGGCACGCTGCGGCCGAAGGACAACGCGCTGGTCGGCTACGACACCGTGGACTACGCCCGGCGCCACTTCTTCGATCTGGCCATCATGGGCATCGCCGCCTGCGACCTCGCGCAGGGCTGGATGGATTACGAGGAACACGAATCCGTCCTGCGCCGGGCCCTCAGGGGCCAGACCCGACGCTCGGTCCTTCTGGCCGATTCCCGCAAGTTCGGGCGTCAGGCCAACCTCCGAACCTTCGACCTCGGCGCCCCGCTCACCGTGGTGACCGACCGGCCGCCGCCCGCGCCCTTCGCCGAGCGTTTCGCCGGGCATGGCATCGATCTGATCTGCCACTGAATCCATGTGGGGGCCGTGAACGAACAGATGCGCGACGACCTCCTCCGCTTCGCCCTCCATCTCGCCGATCTCGCCCGGCCGCTGGCGCGGGCGCATTTCCGCACGCCGCTCGCGGTCGAGACTAAGGCCGATGCGAGTCCGGTCACCCAGGCGGATCGTGGCATCGAGGCCCTGTTGCGGGCCGAGATCCGCCGGGCCTATCCGGACCACGGCATCCTCGGCGAGGAGGAGGGCGGCGATCTCGGCGCCGCGCGCACCTGGGTGATCGACCCGATCGACGGCACCAAGAGCTTCGTCGCCGGCCTGCCGCTGTTCGGCACTCTGATCGCCCTGGCCGAGCACGGGCGCCCGGTGCTCGGCGTCATCGACATGCCGATCCTGAACGAGCGCTGGCACGGCGCGGGCGGCCGGGCTTGGCTCGACGGTGCTCCGATCCGCACCGGCGCGCGGCCCCTGTCAGAGGCGCGCCTGTTCGTCAATTCGCCGGACCGGTTCCGGGGAGCAGAGGCGGAGGCGGTCGCGCGCCTGAGCGGGGAGGTGGGCCTGCGCCGTTACGGCGGCGATTGCTATGCCTATGCCCTGCTCGCCTCGGGCCATTGCGACCTCGTGCTCGGAGCTGGGCTCGCGGTCTACGACGTGTTCGCCCTGATGCCGGTGATCGAGGGCGCGGGCGGTCTCATCACCGATTGGCAGGGCCGGCCGATCACCCCCGATTTCGACGGCCGCGTCGTGGCCGCCGCCAATCCAGCCCTGCACGGAGCCGCGCTGGAGCGTCTCGCGGGAGAGCCGATGGAGCCGCCGCTCGCTTGCTTTCGCTCGCGATGACGGCGTGCGGTCTGTTCCGAGGCGATCAAGTGCAACCGATATGACTGGGCCATTGCCCGTCTTTTAAGCGGGACTGCGCCTCCTTGCTCGACAAATTGTTCCTTTTGCTTGCTCGGAAGCCGTTTTGTGCTCCTTCCCGATGCATCTGGAGCGTATTTCGCCGCAAGACGATGGGCTTTCTCCAATCGCCGACGCAGTGCTCCGGTTGCTGGCATCGCCTGATGTGTTGCCCGATTGCACGGGAGATATCTCAAAAACCAAAAATTCCAATTTGGTAGTTGACCCTGTGATATTTCTGATGCGAACCTAGTAATGCGAAGAATATTTGTTCAAAAATTGCGCAGAAGCGCAGAGTTTGACCACTTTGCCAAGCGATCGTGCTGAGCCGTTGCGTCACCCGCCAACGGCCCTTGTTCCGATCGAAAACCATAAAACGGGCATGATCTGCCGGAGGGTTTGCGGGCCGTCCGGTGCGCACGGAGATCGATGGGTTCTGCTTTGCGCGCTGCGTGAAGTGGAATGTCCGGAAGATCAGCGAAGTTTTGGCCACAAGACATCAGGGCCATAGCCGGCACAGCAAGGGGACGATGTGATGAGAGGCGGCGGATACGGGATGGAGCGGGAATGGGCCCGCTCGAAGCGGGGGGGATGGCTGGCGGGTGCGCTCCTGAGCGCCGCGGCGCTCGCCTCACCCACCGGCGCCCTGGCGCAGCA
>NZ_NKUI01000231.1 GCF_014845115.1 Methylorubrum zatmanii
GTTGAGATTGCCCTTGTCGGCGACGATCTCGGCGAGGTCGATCACCTCGCGGCAGACGCGGCAGCAGGCGAGCGGCACGTCGGTGGCCGTCTTGAGCGCCTCCTGGATCCTGGCGCTGCGCGCGGCCTTCTCCTCGTCGGTGGTCTTCGGCAGGCCGTAGGCGTCCATCACCGCGTCGAAGGCTTCGACGTCGTCGGCGATCATGCCGGTGAGCGTCTTGCGCAGGGCTTCCGATTTCTCGAGCACCTGCTTCAACTCGGCTTCGACCTCGACATACTTCTTCTTGCCGATGGTGAGGTTGCACACCATCGAGACCAGCGCCGCGCCCATGGCGCCGGAAATCGCGGCCGCGCCGCCGCCGCCGGGGGTGGGAGCCGAGCTCGCCAGACCGTCGAGGAATGTGTCGATCGTCTCGTTCGCGGCCATGGGGCCCTCCCCTGTCAATTTTTGTTTGTCTCGGTGGGGCAGCGTCGACGGAAGCCGACGCTGCCCGACAGGCGATACGCCGTCAGGCCATTTCCTTGGCGAGGGCGTAGATCTCCTCGGCGTCGAACACGCCTTCGGTCGATTCGAACAGCTTGGCCACGCAGGCGCGGTGCAGCTTGAGCTTCAGACCGCCGATGCCGAGCGCACCGAACGCCTTCTTGCCGTGGCGCTCACGCGCCTTGTCCATGGCATCGATGCCGCCGAAGCCGAGCGGGGGCTGGGCGTTGTAATCGGCCACGATCTCGATCGAGGCCTCGTCCTTCCAGCCGGATTCCGGCAGCAGCTCGATGCCGATGGCACCGGCCGAGAAGATCAGGTTCTGACCCTTGACCAGGGCGACGCGGGACGCCTCGTCCGGGGTCGCGGCGGCCTTCACATTGACGCCGAAGCGCTTGTTGACGCTGTCGGCGGCGGCCTGGGCGCGATCCTGCTGGCGGGCGGCGATGATCACCTCGGCGCCTTCCTTGGCGAGCAGGGCGGCCGAGCGCATGCCGACGGGGCCGGTGCCGGCGAGCACCACGGCCTTCTTGCCGGCGACCGAACCGCCGGCCGCCTTGACGACGAGGGCGACGCCCGCGGCCGCCGTGGTGTTCGAGCCGTTCGAGTCGAGCATGGCCGAGACGCGGAACGGGCCGAAGAAGCGCTTCTTCACCGCCTCGAACACCGCCTCGCCGGCCGCCATGTTGCCGCCGCCGACGAAGATCGCCGTCGACTTCTTCTCCGATCCGCCGCGGGTGTAGATCGTGCCGTCGACCAGCGCGCCGACATTGTCCGTCGTCACGTTGCCGTAGCCGGTGATGTGGTCGGCGCCACCATCGTAGCCGACGACCGTGTCGAACACGCTCGGAACCGCATCGGTGTCGAACAGGAAGAGAAGCTTCTTGGTCATTGTGCCTCTGGCTGAGTGTTGGCCGCGCATCTGATCTGAGAGCGCGGCGCGTTGTCAGGGTGGCTGGCTGGCGTCGATCGCCGTGGTGACCGACACTCGAAACCCTGTTCGACCGAACGAACCCACCCTCCCCCTCCTCCTGAGAGGCGTAAGCGCAACGGAGGCCTCGAAGGGGTGTCCAGGGATCGCGCGGGATCTGGAGGATTCTTCGAGGCCGCTTCGCGGCACCTCAGGATGAGGGCGGGAGCGGGAGCCCGGAGCTTCTACGCCTCTACGACGTTCTGCGGCTTGCCCGCGACGAACGCTTCGATGTTGTCCACGAGTTGATCGGCGAGGATCTGCATCGCTTCCTTGCTCGCCCAAGCCACGTGCGGCGTGACGATCAGGTTCGGCAGATCGGCGTCGCAGAGGATGTTGCCGTCCTTCGGCGGCTCCTGGGCGACCACGTCGAAGCCGGCGCCGCCGATGGTGCCGTCCTTGAGCGCCTGCAGCAGGGCCGCCTCGTCCACGAGCCCGCCGCGGGCCGTGTTGATGAGGATCGCGGACTTCTTCATCTTCTTGAGCTGCTCCGCCCCGATCATGTTGCGGGTATCGGGCGTGAGCGGCACGTGCAGGGTGATGACGTCGGACTGGGTCAGGATCGTCTCGAGATCGACCAGGCCCTCCTGCGGGAACACGTCGTAGGCCAGCACCTTCATGCCGAGCGCCTCGGCCCGCTTGGCGATGGACTTGCCCAGCGCGCCGTAGCCGATGATGCCGAGCGTCGAACCGGCGATGTCGTAGATCGGGTAATCGAAGTAGCAGAACTGGGTCGACTTGTTCCAATCGCCCCGGCGCACGGAATTCGCGTAGGGCACGATCGCCCGGCGCAGGGCGAACATCAGGCCGACGACGTGCTCGGGCACCGTGTTGAAGGCGTAGCCGCGGATGTTGACGACGGTGATGCCCTGCGCCTTGGCGGCGGCCTTGTCGACGACGTCGGTGCCCGTGGCAGCCACCGCGATCAGCTTCAGGTCCGGAAGCTGCTTCAGCGTGTCGGCGCGCATCGGCACCTTGTTGATGATCGCGATCTCGGCGCCCTTCAGGCGCTCGACGATCTCTTCCGGCGTCCAGGTCGACTCGTATTCCTTGTACTCGTGCGGGAAGTTGAATTCGCGCACGGTCGCATCGAGCGACTCGCGATCGAGGAAGACGACTTTCTTTGTCATTCTGGACCCCTTCCGGATCGACCGGCGGGCGTGGCGCCGGCCCCGTTTCCTCGCCTGCTTCGACGCGTCTCCCGCGCCCCATCCGGCGAGCCGGAGGGGCGCGGGGCGCCTTCTTATCTTGAGCGGAGGCGGCGCCGTCCGAACCGGCGCCGCCTGCCGGTATCAGCCCTTCGAGAGCGGGTGCTCGCGCAGGTAGCTGGAGGCGGCGGCCACGCCCGAGCCCGGCGTCACGTTCACGCCATTGTCGATGAGCGACATCTCGGCACCGGCGATCGCGCCGAGCAGCGAGAGCTCGTTCAGGTCACCGACGTGACCGATGCGGAACACCTTGCCCGCGACTTGGCTGAGGCCGGCGCCGAGGGCGAGGTTGTAGCGCACATAGGCGTGCTTGATGATCTTGGCCGCGTCCACACCCTCGGGCGCCAGGATGGCGGTGACGGTGTCGGAGTTCCACTCCGAGGACTTGGCGCAGGTCTTCAGACCCCAGGCCGCGACCGCCTGACGGGTCGCCTCGCCGAGCACCGCGTGGCGGTGATAGACGTTCTCCAGGCCTTCCTCGAACAGGCAGGCCAGGGCCTCGCGCAGGCCGTAGAGCAGCGGCAGCGGCGGGGTGTAGGGGAAGTAGCCGGTCGGGTTCTGCTTCTTCTGGTCTTCCCAGTCGAAGTAGACGCGGGCGAGCCGGTCGTTGCGGCCGGACTGGCCCTCGGCGGCCTTGAGCGCCTTCGGGCTGACGCAGATCACGCCGAGACCGGCGGGGAGCATCAGGCCCTTCTGCGAGCCGGCGATGGCGCAGTCGACCTTCCACTCGTCGGCCTTGAACGGCAGCGAGCCGATCGAGGACACGCCGTCGACGAACAGCAGGGCCGGGTGGCCGGCGGCGTCGATCGCCTTGCGCACGGCGCCGATATTCGAGGTCACGCCGGTCGCGGTCTCGTTATGGACCACCATGACGGCCTTGATCTCGTGATTCTTGTCGGCGCGCAGGGCCTCCTCGATCTTCTCGGGCTTGGCGCCGGTGCCCCACTCCTCCTCCTGGACGATCACGTCCAGGCCGAGGCGCTGGGCCATGTCGATCCAGAGATGGCTGAACTGGCCGAAGCGGGCGGCCAGGACCTTGTCGCCGCGGGCCAGGGTGTTGGTCAGCGCCGATTCCCAGATGCCCGTGCCCGAGGCCGGGAACAGGAAGATCGTGCCGTCGGTCGAACCGAACACCTTCTTCGTGTCTTCGAAGAGCGGCTTCGTCAGCGACGGGAAGTCGACCGACCGGTGATCCTCGGACTGCACCTGCATGGCGCGCATCACCCGGTCCGGGATGTTGGTCGGGCCGGGAACGAACAGGTGGTTGCGTCCCGGACGTCTCGTTGCGGCCATGAAATTTCCTCCACGTGAAGTCTTGAGCGGGCCGCCCCTCGATGAGGCCGCGGATCCCGCCGGATAGAATGTGACGGGCGAGCGCCCGCCGCGAAACGTCCTCGGCCCCGCCGCGCAGGCCTCGCAGCCGTCGCGCCGAGCCCTACCCCGGTATGCACCGCGCCGCGCGCGGAAAGCCGGCGCCGGTCGCAACCATACCACTGCGATGTCGGATCGTTGACCGTCCCGGAGCGGCGAAGCGGCCATCCATGCCACCCGCGTCGCGGCGCGTGCAGACGCGCCGGTCGCCTCCAGAGGATCGAACCCTCGCCGCGTCGGCCTCGCGGTGCCCTTGGAGCACCCCGAAACGTCCGGCCGCCGTCCTTCCATCTCCGGAAGGATGGCACAACGGAGTTTTGCGGGAAATCCTCCGGCGCGCTCCCGCCGATCGTCCAGCGCTCCCATCCATCGCGGCCATCCCGCGCCTCTGCCGGGCGCTGCCGCGCACGCCGAGGCAGGCGCGGGCTATGACCTTGGCCGCCGTTATGCGCCCCTGGCCCGGGAATGGAAAACGGAAAAAACTGAACTGAAAAACAAAAAGATTTTCGTATGCACAGGCCGCAGGCAGGCCCTGCGGCGAGACGGCATCCGGCATCCCCGACAGCGGGCATGGTCGCGGCGCGGCAGGATGATGCCGCCAGCCGTCATCAAACTGAGATCGGAATGCGATTTGGCTCTGAACCGCCACGAGGCGATTGTCAGGAGCCGGAGGCGCAGGTGTCACAGGATCCGGAATCGACCATCCGCGTTCGGACGCTGTTCCTGTCCGATCTCCATCTCGGCACCAAGGGTTGTCAGGCGGCGCTCCTGCTCGACTTCCTGCGCGACGTCGATGCCGACACGATCTATCTCGTCGGCGACATCGTGGACGGCTGGCAGCTCCGCTCCGGCTGGTACTGGCCGCAGGCCCATAACGACGTCGTGCAGAAACTGCTGCGCAAGGTGCGCAAGGGCGCCCACGTCGTCTACGTGCCCGGCAATCACGACGAATTCCTGCGCGACTATATCGGCATGACCTTCGGCGGCATCGAGATCGCCGACAGCCGGGTCCACGTCGCCGCGGACGGCAAGCGCTACCTCGTGATCCACGGCGACCAGTTCGACATGGTGGTGCGCCACTCCAAGTGGCTCGCGCATCTGGGCGACTGGGCCTACACGACGGCGCTGACCGTCAACACCGTGCTCAACCGGGTCCGCCGCCGGCTCGGGCTGGCCTATTGGTCGCTCTCCGCCTGGGCGAAGCTCAAGGTGAAGAACGCGGTCAACTTCATCGGCCAGTTCGAGAGCTTCCTCGCCACCGAGGCCCGGCGCCAGGGCGCGGACGGGGTGATCTGCGGCCATATCCACCACGCGGCCCACCGCGAGGTCGAGGGGCTGACCTATCTCAATACCGGGGATTGGGTGGAATCCTGCACCGGCATCGTCGAGCATTACGACGGCCGGATGGAGGTGCTGCACTACCCCACCATGCTGCGGGAGCGCCGCGCCGCCGAGGCCGCCTTCGAGCCGGCCATCCGCCGCGCCGTCGCCTGACGCTTCCCGAGCGCCGCCCCCGCCCCTTCCGGACGCCCGACCACGGATCGACCATGAGGCTGCTGCTCGCCACCGATGCGTGGCACCCGCAGGTCAACGGCGTGGTGCGCTCCATCGAGCGCATGGCGGAGGCCGCCGTCGGCCTCGGCGTCGAGCCGCTGATGCTGACGCCGGCGGATTTCGCCTCCCTGCCGATGCCGGGCTATTCCGAGATCCGCCTCTCCCTCGTCACCCGCCACCGGGTGCTCTCCCGCTGGAAGGCCCTGGCGCCGACTCATGTGCACATCGCCACCGAGGGCCCGATCGGCCACGCGGTGCGCGCGGCCTGCCTGTCCCTCGGCCACGCCTTCACCACGAGCTATCACACCCGCTTCCCGGAATACCTCGCCGCCCGTGCTCCCGTGCCGGAGGCCTGGAGCTATGCGTGGCTGCGCCGGTTCCACGCGGCGGCGAGGTATTCCGGGAAGCGGGTGTGATAGCTCGTGGTGAAGGCGTGGCCGAGGGCCCGATCGGCCCCCCGGGGCGCGCGGCCTGCCTGTCCCTCGGCCCCGCCTTTCCCCCGCGCTAATACACCCCCTTTCCCGAAAACCTCCCCGCCCCACGCCCCACGCCCGGGGCCTGGCGCATTCGGT
>NZ_NKUI01000232.1 GCF_014845115.1 Methylorubrum zatmanii
GCCACGTCCCGCCCCTGGGACCCCGGCGCATCCGGCGTGCCCCGAGCCGCGCGGCGCGCTTCCCCATCCCCCCGGCTCCGCGAATGGCGCCATGACGGGACGGGAAGGATTTTCCGCCGCTGACCAGGAGGGGCGCCGGCCGGCCGGAATGGGCGCATGGCTCCTGCTCGGGTTCGTCCTCATCGTAGGAGCCGTGGCGGGAGCCGGCGCCGGCTACGGGCTCGCGCGCGGCGCATGGGATATTCCCAACGCGGTCGCGACGCGGCTTCCCGCACCGGTCGCGGCGTGGCTGCCCCAGGCCGCGCGACCCATGCCCCCGGAGCTCAAGGGTTATGCCTTCGAGCTCCTGGATCCCGAGGCCAAGGCGGGCGAGGCGACCCTCAGGGTCCGCCTGCTCGACGCACGCGTCGGCAAGCCCGTGGCCGACGCGCTCGTCTACGCGCGCCGCCTCGACATGGCGCCCGACGGGATGCCGACGATGACCGGCAAGCTGGAGCCCGAGGCAAGCCCAGGACCGGGCATCCACGCCTTCAGGGCCGGCCTGACGATGGAGGGCCGCTGGCGCCTCTCGCTGGCCGCGAAGGTGCCGGGCGAGACCGGCACCGTCCACGACCAACTCGTGCTCAGGGCGGTCGAGTGATGGACCAGACGACACCGATCCACCTGGCGCGGCACCATGAGCGCGCCCCCCGGGGCGGCCATGCGAGGGCGTGGGTCGCGGGCCTCGTCCTCCTGCCCCTCGCCGTCGCGGGCGGGGCCCTTGCCGGGCTGAGGGCCGGCGCGGCGGGATGGCCCCTGCCGGCATGGTTGCCGCCGTCGGTCTCCGGCCCGCTCGTCGGTCGCGGCGCGAAGCCGGCCGCGGCCGCGGATGCGCCCGTCCTCTACTACCGTGATCCCGACGGAAAGGCGGCCTACGCGCTCGCCCCGGCGCGGACGCCCGACGGACGCGACTACCTTCCCGTGCGTGTCGGCGGGGATGTCGACTTCGAGCCCCGGCCCGCCGCGAAGGAGGCCACGGCGAACGCCACCTACGCCGCGCCCCCGGCCGGGGGCCGGAAAATCCTCTACTACCGCAACCCGATGGGCCTGCCCGACACCTCGCCGGTGCCGAGGAAGGACTCGATGGGGATGGACTACGTCCCCGTCTACGAGGGCGAGGCCGAGGAGGGCAACACCCTCAAGATCTCGCCCGGCAAGGTTCAGCGCACCGGCGTCCGCTCCGAGAGGGCCGAACGTCGCGTCGTCAGCCGCGCCGTGCGGGTGCCCGGCACCGTCACCCTCGACGAGCGGCGCGTCACCGTCGTGGCGACACGGTCGGACGCCTACGTCGACCACGTCGAGAACGTCACGACCGGGGACCGCGTGCGCAAGGGCCAGCCCCTGGTCCACGTCTACTCGCCCGAGATCAACGCGGCCGCCGCCCAGCTCATCGCCAATCCCGGCTTCGACGGGGCCCGGCGGCGGCTGCAGAACCTGAACGTCTCGGAGGAGGTGATCAACGAGATGGAGCGGACCCGGAAGGTGCCGATGGCCATCACCTGGTCCGCGCCTCGGGACGGCCTCGTCCTGCAGCGCACCGCCGTCGAGGGCATGAAGGCCGCGGCCGGCGACACCCTGTTCCGGATCGGCGACATCTCGACGATCTGGGTGCTGGCCGAGGTGCCCGAATACGACCTCGGCAGCGTCAAGGTCGGCCAGCCGGTCGGCGTGCGCATGCGCTCGCTCCCCGGGCGCGACTTCGTCGGCAAGGTCGGTCTGATCTACCCGCAGGTGAACACGCAAACGCGCACCACCCGCGTGCGCATCGAGCTGCCGAACCCCGACGGGGTGCTCCTGCCCGACATGTACGCCGACGTCGAGATCGGGACCGGCGCGACGAAGCCCGTCGTCGCGGTCCCGAACGATGCCGTCATCGACACGGGCGCGCGCCAGGTCGTGCTCGTCGACAAGGGCGAGGGCCGCTTCGAGCCGCGCGAGGTCAAGATCGGCGCCCGCGGCGAGGGCTACACCGAGATCCGCGAGGGCGTGCAGGCCGGCGAGCATGTCGTGACCGCGGCCAACTTCCTGATCGACGCCGAGAGCAACCTGAAGGCGGCGCTGCAGAGCATGGCGGCGCCCAAGTCCCCCGCCGAGCCCCGGGCGCAGGCCGAGGAGAACCCGGAATGATCGCGCGCCTCATCGGCTGGTCGGCCCGCAACCTCGTCCTGGTGCTGATCGGGACCGTCTTCGCGGTGGCGGCCGGTCTCTATAGCGTGCGCACCCTGCCGCTCGACGCCATCCCGGACCTCTCGGACGTGCAGACCATCGTCTACACCGAGTACCCGGGGCAAGCGCCCCAGGTCGTCGAGGACCAGGTCACCTACCCGCTGACCACCGCCATGCTCACGGTGCCGCGGTCGAAGGTGGTGCGCGGCTTCTCGTTCTTCGGGGTCTCGTTCGTCTACGTGATCTTCGAGGACGGCACCGATCCGTACTGGGCACGCTCGCGCGTGCTGGAATACCTGAGCGCGGCCGGCAAGCGGCTGCCGGCCGGGGTGACGCCGACGCTCGGGCCCGACGCGACGGGGGTGGGCTGGGTCTACCAGTACGCCATCGTGGCCAAGCAGCAGACGCTCGCCGAGCTGCGCTCGCTGCAGGACTGGGTCGTCCGCTTCGGCGCCTCGCGCGCCGAGGGGGTGGCCGAGGTCGCGGGCGTCGGCGGCTTCGTGAAGCAGTACAACGTCGTCGTCGACCCGAACCGGCTGCGCGCCCAGGGTATCAGCCTCAGCAGGCTCCGAGACGCCATCCGGTCGAGCAACGCCGACGTCGGCGGCCGCACGGTCGAACTCTCCGAGTTCGAGTTCATGGTGCGTGGGCGCGGCTACCTCAGAAGCGTCTCCGACATCGAGAACATCGTCCTGAAGACGGAGGCCGGCACCCCGCTGCGGGTGCGGGACATCGCCCGGGTCGAGCTCGGGCCGGACGAGCGGCGCGGCATCACCGAGATGAACGGCGAGGGCGAGGTGGCCGGCGGCATCATCCTGCAGCGCTTCGGCGCCAACGCCCTCACCGTTATCGAGGGCGCCAAGGCGAAGCTCGCGGAGGTCGCGAAAAGCCTGCCGGCGGGCACCGAGATCCTGGCGGTCTACGACCGCTCGCAGCTGATCGAGGCGGCCATCGACACCCTGAAGCACACGCTCGTCGAGGAGAGCGTCATCGTGGCGCTCGTCTGCATCGTGTTCTTGGCTCACCTGCGCAGCGCGCTGGTGGCCATCCTGATGCTGCCGGTCGGCATCCTGATGGCGTTGGGCGCCATGCATCTCCTCGGGATCGGCGCCAACATCATGAGCCTGGGCGGCATCGCCATCGCGGTCGGGGCCATGATCGACGCCGCCATCGTCATGATCGAGAACGCCCATAAGCACCTGGAGCGGGCGCCGCCGGGCAGGCCCCGGGTCGAGATCCTGGTCGAAGCGGCGGCAGAGGTCGGCCCGTCGCTGTTCTTCTCCCTCCTCGTGATCACGGTGAGCTTCCTGCCGATCTTCACCCTGGAGAGCCAGGAGGGGCGGCTGTTCGGGCCGCTCGCCTTCACCAAGACCTTCGCTATGGCCGCCGCGGCGCTCCTGTCGGTCACCCTGGTGCCGGCCCTGATGGTGCTGTTCGTGCGCGGGCGCATCATCCCCGAGCACCGCAACCCGCTGAACCGGCTGCTGATCTGGGTCTACCGCCCGGTCATCAAGGTCGTGCTGAGGGCCAAGGTGCTGACCATCCTGCTGGCGGTGGCGGCGCTCGGCCTGACCCTCTGGCCGGCCCGCCAGCTCGGCTCCGAGTTCATGCCGGACCTGAACGAGGGCACCCTGATGTACATGCCCACGACCTTGCCGGGCATCTCGGTGACCCAGGCCGGGGAGCTGCTGGCGACCCAGGACCGCATCATCAAGTCCTTCCCGGAGGTGGCTTCGGTCTACGGCAAGGCGGGGCGTGCCTCGACGGCGACGGACCCGGCCCCCACCGAGATGTTCGAGACGATCATCACCCTCAAACCGAAGGCGGAGTGGCGTCCCGGCGTGACGCTGGCGAGCCTCAAGGCCGAGATGGACAGGGCCCTGCAGTTCCCCGGCGTGTCGAATGCCTGGACGCAGCCGATCCGAGCCCGCATCGACATGCTCTCGACCGGCATCCGCACGCCGGTCGGCATCAAGGTCTACGGCACCGAGCTGGCCGAGATGGAGAAGGTCGCCCGACAGATCGAGGCGGTCGTGCGCAACGTGCCGGGCACGTCGAGCGCCTACGCCGAGCGGGTCATCGGCGGCTACTTCCTCGACATCACCCCGGACCGCGAGGCGCTCGGGCGCTACGGCCTGACGGTCGGGGACGTGCAGGACGTCATCGCGACGGCGCTGGGGGGCGAGAGCGTCACGAACACGGTCGAGGGCCGCGAGCGCTACACCGTCAACGTGCGGTACCCCCGCGACTTCCGTTCGGATCCGCAAGCCATCGCCACCGAGGTGCAGGTGCCGTTGCCGGCCGGCGGCACGGTGCCGCTCGGCGAGGTGGCCAAGGTGCAGCTGACCCGGGGGCCGACCTCGATCCGCACCGAGAACGGGCAGCTCGCGGTCTACATCTTCGTCGACATAACCGGGCGCGACCTCGGCGGCTACGTCGCCGAGGCCCGGGACGCGGTCGACAAGGAGGTCCAGCTCGCGCCGGGCACGAGCGTCCAGTGGAGCGGCCAGTTCGAGTACCTGGAGCGGGCGGAGGCGCGGCTGAAGATCGTGGTGCCCGTGACGCTGCTCGTCATCTTCCTGCTCCTCTACCTGAACTTCCGGCGCCTGACCGAGACGCTGATCGTCATGCTGTCCCTGCCCTTCGCCCTCGTGGGCGGCGTCTGGCTGATGTGGTGGATGGGCTTCAACATGTCGGTGGCGGTGGCGGTGGGGTTCATCGCGCTCGCCGGCGTCGCCGCGGAGACCGGCGTGATCATGCTGGTCTACCTCGACCATGCCTGGGACGAGCGTCGGGCCGCGGCCCTCGCCGCCGGGCGGGAGACCACGCGCGCGGACCTGTACCAAGCCATCATGGTGGGGGCGGTCGAGCGGGTGCGGCCGAAGATGATGACGGTCGTCGCCATCATGGCGGGCCTGCTGCCCATCCTGTGGAGCACCGGCGCGGGGTCGGAGATCATGCAGCGCATCGCGGTGCCGATGATCGGCGGCATGGTCTCCTCGACCGTGCTGACCCTCGTCGTGATCCCGGCCATCTACGGGCTGGTGAAGGAACGGAGGCCGACGCTTCGGCAGGAGCGGCGGGCCGCCGTGCACGCGGGCCTCCCCCGGGCCGCCGAGTGAGCGTGGCTGGACGGGCCGTCCCGGCGGCCGTGAGCAGACAGGAGTTGGTTATGAGCGAACTTTTCCGGCCGTCCCGACGCATGGTGGTCCTCGGCCTGGCGGCCGCCGGCGTACAGGCGGCGCGGGCGGAGGATCTGCCGGAAGTCGTCGCCACGAAGGACCCGAGCTGCGGTTGCTGCGAGGCCTGGGTCAAGCACCTGCGCGCCGAGGGTTTTCGCGTCCAGGTCGTGAACGCCCCCGTGAACCCGGTCAAGGCGAGGCTCGGGGTGCCGCGGGAGCTGGCCTCGTGCCACACGGCCCAGGTCGGCGGCTACGTGATCGAGGGGCACGTGCCCGCATCGGCCATCAAGCGGCTGCTGGTGGAGAAGCCTGCCGGCACCGGCCTCGCGGTGCCCGGCATGCCGGTCGGTTCGCCCGGCATGGAGGTCGACGGGGTGGAGCCCGCCACCTACGAGGTGGTGCTGTTCGGCCCGGGCGTGCGCACCACCTTCGCGCGATTTCGCGGCGGGCAGGCCGTCTAGCCGGGCATGGCGGCACGCCCGCCCTGGCAAGCAGGGGGCTTCTTGACCGAGGTCGACCGGACCGCCGCGGCATTGACCTTCGAGCGCGACGACGAGGACGAACTCTTGGCTTGCGGCGTCGGCCCGCGCATCGCCGTCGCCATCGTCAACACGAGCAAGACATCGGCCGGCTTGGGCCGCCTCGACAACGTCCGCCACGGGACGGGGGAGCCGAGGCGGCTCTTGCCGAGGGCCTCGGGGGCGGCGCCACCGTCGGTCTCGTCGAGCTGAGGATTGCGTGCGGTGACGATCGCCATCCTGAGGCCTCGCCGCAGGTCAACCGGGGGCGCCGCGGCGGCACTGGCGGGGTGCCGGCCTTCCCAACGCAGGGCCCACCCACCGCGCTGTGGCTGGATGCAGGGAGCCCACAACGTCGCGGTCGTCGCGAGCCCTGCCGACATCTGGTTCGAACCCGGGGCACCCGAATCGGGCGACGCGCCGAGACAGCGGCCTTGGGACTGGGCGGTCGAAGCGCCGGCCGCCCTCGCGTGGGGAGCTCGGGCAAAACGGCAGGGTGGTGCCGCTAATCCTCGATCCAAGCGAGCTGCCGCCGGTACACCTGACCCTCGCCGCCACAGGACCGGCAATCGAAGTCGTGCCGCTGCCCCGTCCCCTTGCAGCTCGGGCACGTCACCAAGTCATACTGTGACCAGTCGTACCGGTCCGCCAGCTGCCGTTCCATGCGCCCGTCGCCGCCACAGGGTGGGCAGTCGTAGCCGTTGACCTGTCCGCTGCCGCCGCAGAGGCGGCACGGCACCTCGGCGTAGTCCGACAGGTCGACGCGCTCGGCGTGCCGTGCCTCGACCCGCCCGTCGCCCTGGCACACGGGGCAATCGAGGCCGTCCCGTCGCCCGCTTCCGTGGCAGAGGGGGCAATCGACCTCGTCGTATGCGGTTGGATCGATCCTGTCGGCGACGTGCCGCTCCATCGACCTCTCGCCGCCGCAGGCCGGGCACTCCTCGCCCTGCCGGCGCCCGACGCCCGCGCAGACGGGACAGGGCACTTCCTGGTAGTCCCTGGCGTCGACCGCTTCCGCGTGGCGACGCTGCATGCGACGCTCGCCGCCGCAGGCCGTGCATGGGCTCCCGTTGCGCTGGCCCAGCCCGTCGCAGACCGGGCAATCCACCGCTTGGTAAGCCGATACGTCGATTCGGCGGGCCTCCGCCGTGCCGATGTAGCCCTCGCCCCCGCAGGCCGGGCAATCGGAGCCGTCCCACGAGCCCGCACCCCCGCAGAGCGGGCAGGCGGTCATCGAGGCGTCCCGCAGGAACTCGTCCCGCGCCTCGACGACGGCCGCGGCGAACGTCGGTATCCGAGCCCCGGGCAGCGCCCGGGCTCCCTTCGCCGAGGTGGCGACCTTGGCCGCGAACTTGCCGTAGGACCGGCCGACGGGACCGGCCGTCGGCTTCGCGGTCGCGGCCCTGCTCGCGGTCTCTTCCAGCGCGACGATGTCCTGTTCAGCAAGGGCAACCGCGGCGCCGTGGGCCGCGGCGAACTGCGCGTTGGCCAACAGGCCGCCGATCTCCTCAATCTGTCGGACGAGTTGCAGGACGGCGAGGCTCGCATTCCGTTCGATGGTCCACCCCCGCACGCGCCGGTTGACGAGCATCTGCTTCACGGCCCGCACGGTCGCGAGGTCGACGTCGCGGGGCATGTACAGGCCCTTGTCGAAGTCCGTGTGGTGGTTTGGGCAGAGCCAGATGAGACCGGCGGGATGGTGGCTCAGGGTTTGCGAGACGGGCTCGATATGCGCGGCCTCGCAGTTCGCGCCGTGGCTGCAGATCGCGCAGCCGCAGTTCGCCTCAAGCTTGATCTCCAGGCGGACCTTCTCGGGCATGTGCGGACGCGTCTTGCCTTCCTTGACCGGCCAAGGTTCCCGCAGGAACTTGTCGAAGGCGGCGAGCTCGGCTTCCTCGTACCAGCGCAGCCCGTCCGCGGTCTCGCACGCGAGCTTGCGCCGGATGCCGGCCTTGGCCCCGTAGCGCGTGAAGTGTTCGAGCAGTTCCGGCGACATCCGCAGGCGGATCGCCGCTTCGACCTCGGACAGCTTCCCGTTGCCTTCGGGCTTGGTGTTGCTCGCCATCCGGGGGCTCTAGCGTCCGTCGAAACAGTCTTTGGCGTGCCGGCCAGGGACGGTCGCCCGCCGAGGAAGACGACGCGGCGGTCGCCCCTCGGCCCACCGGCTCGGGCCGGGCGCGCCCTTCTAAACTTGCCGGCGCCACCCGGCAACGACGTGCCCGGACCGGCTGACCCGATGTACGTCCGGGCCGAACGGCACCGGACGCCTGGGTCGACGTGCTGCCATCCCTGAAGCTGTCTACGCACTCGTCCCGCGGCGAAAGCGAGGGCCGCCTCGGTTCCTACTGGCCGAAGCAGGCGTACGACGGGCCATGGTGGCAGGTGGCGTGATCATGGCGCGTGAAGTGGTTGTAGAAGCCGCGGTCGTGGGCGAGATGCTCGCACTCGTGATAGGAGTAGACGCAGCCGAGGAAGACCGGGCGATTATGTACCCGGAGTGTCTTGGCGGTCGGTGCGAGGCCGGCGCTCGAACCGTGATCGGACGCCGCGCCGTAGGGCGGCGGTGTCATCCGGAAGCCGACGGCACCTGCCCCGGTCGGGACCAAGACCAGGGCGAGTGCGGAGACGTAGAGAACCCGTTTGAGCATCGCGTATCCCTCCCGGGTCGTTTCCTGCAGTTGAGATCCCCCGTCCGGGATCGAGTAACGCACGAGCGGCCTGAAACGGTTGCACACCCCTAGGGGGTAATCGGCGCAGCGGGTCGGCGAAGTCTCCGGATCGGGTGAAGTTCGGAGCCTGTCCGGGCCGAATGACCTCGTCTTGAAGGCGCCGCGCGCACGCCTAGACCCACGAAGGCCTCAGCTCTTGCCGACGATGGCAGCGCCCCGTCGATCGTTACCCCCATGGGGTACGTTAAGGGGATATCAACCGTGCCGTGGGAGGGTTCGCTGACGGGGACTGCGGGTGAGGGACCGGACGATGGTTGGAATCGGTGAAATGGCGCGAACGCTCGGCCTGCTCGGCTGCGGCCTGATCTCCGCGACGTTCGCGGCACCGTCACACGCGGCTGACCTGCCGCCGGCCGCGCCGATGCCGGAACTGCGCGGAACGCTCGCGCCGGAGGCCGAGGTGTCGGGCTTTTACCTCCGCGGCGACATCGGTTTCAGCAACCAATCCGTGGAACGGCTCTCCAACAGCCTGGACGCGCTCGGGACGATCGAGAAGGTCAATCTGGGTTTCGCGGGCGCCCCGCTCGCGGGCGGCGGCGCCGGCTACCGCTTCGGCCGGTGGTTCCGGGCCGACGTCACGGGCGAGTATCGCAGCGCCGCCGCGTTCACCGGGCTTGAGCGCTACCGCGACGCGAGCCTGCCGCTCGGGTACGGCACCGACGAGTACACCGCGTCGAAGCGTGAAGTGGCCGTGCTTCTCAACGGCTACGTCGATCTCGGCAATTGGTACGGCCTCACGCCGTTCCTGGGCGCCGGCGTCGGCGCGGTGCGGATCACGCTCGACAATTTCAAGGACACGAACGTCGTCACGCAGGGCCTCGCCTACGCGAAGGCAGGCTCGAAGACGAACCTCGCTTGGGCGTTGCACGCGGGTGTCGGCTACGAGGTGAGCCCGAGCTTCACGGTCGAGCTCGCATACCGCTACCTCAATCTCGGAGACGGAAAGACCGGCACGGTCTACAACTATGCCGGCCAGTGCGGGTCTTGCGAGGCGCTGACCTTCAAGAACGTCGATTCGCACGACGTGAAGCTCGGCTTGCGCTGGGCACCATGGGCCGCGACCGCTCCAGCCGAGCAGGCGCCGCTGGTGCGCCGGTACTGAGGTCGCGCGGTCCCGCGCGGCACCCGCACCGGTGGCGGGCTCCCCCGAGCCGGAACGGCGGCCACCACGCGGGCAGGATGGGGGTGCGTGCACGGCAGGGGCGATTGGCTTGCAGCCTCAAATCGCCAGGAAACGGCTTCGGACGCTCCACCGACAGCAGAAGTGTTCGTGCGTTGCCGATATTGGCGGCCTGTGCAAGGATTGGCCTGGGTACGAGAGGGTCTCTGGGTCCTTGGCAGTTCTTCGCGCAATGTTGCTTGCCGTGCTGGCGATGGCCGTGGCCATCGCCCCGGCGGCGCCGTGCACGATGCAGCGCCACGCCGCGGCCGATCACGCCGCCGCCGACCAGGCCGCCGCCGACCCGCATGCCCACCACCGGCACGGAGCCGGCTCCGCCGACGCGCCCGCGGCAGCGAGCGTCCAGGCGGACGGCGCGGACGGCCCCGACTGCCACCGGCATGCCTCGGCCGGCCAGCACCACCCGGGCGGCCACGGCCACCACAAGCGGCCGGCCGGCTGCGCGGCCACCTGCTGC
>NZ_NKUI01000233.1 GCF_014845115.1 Methylorubrum zatmanii
AGCCGGTCCTGCTCGGCGGCGGGTCATCCTCGATCATCCCCAACGCGACCGCGAGCCGGCGGGCCCGCTGGTGCGGGAACCGGTAGCGGACCGGGCGGCCGCCGAGCAGGACCGGCTGCAGCAGGAGAGCTTCGAGATCCCCCTCGGCCGGGCGGCGTCCCGGCACGAACACGCCGGCCTCCATCAACCGGTCGTGAACCGCATGGTTGACCTCAGCCGTGATGCCGTAGCCGCCGAGCAGGCAAAACCCGACCTCCTCCTGCAGGGACCCGTCGCGGTTGACGAACCCGTCGGACTGCTCGCTGGCGCGGCTGACCATGTCCGCCCAGAACGCGGCACTCGGCACCCACTCGGGCCGCCCCCAGCGCACCCCGGGCACGATCTCGGCATCTGGATCAGGCGGCGAACGCCGTGCAGCCGTCGGGCCGCCGTCCGCTTCGAGCAGCATAGTCGTGATTCCCCTTGACGCCGTCCCCGAATATTCATTTTCATTCAAAGCATGAGGGGACGCAAGATCGGATCAGGCGGCGAGCGCGCCGCCATCGCGGCGGCGCTGGAACGAGCCCGGCGCGAGGACGGCCTGAGCCAGGAGGCGCTCGCCCGCACGCTGGGCTCCAGCCAGGCCAACATTTCCAAGCTCTTGCGCGGTCAGCAGAGGCCCCGCCCGGAGCTAGAGGCGTCGATACGGTCCTATCTCGCCGCGCGGCCCGCGGGCGTCGCCCACCCGTCGGAAGCGTGGACGCGGCGTCTCCTCGCGGCCTGTGAACGCTCGCCGGCCTTCCGCGACGTGATCGACGCGGCGCTGCTGCTTGTGAATGAAAATGAATACTCTGACCGAGCTTGACGGCGATCCAGGGCTTTTGGCGTTCACGACGGACCACGCTCCAGGGTCGTCCGGTGCGGTCAACGGCCGTTTGCGGGCGGCCGTGCCTGGTCTGCAGCCGGGCGGCGAGCGCCGACGTGTCGGCCTCCGGCGCGGCTCCGAGCACGCGGCGTTACGCACCTATGCCGCCCCGGGAAAGCGGCGCCGGCCCGGCTGCTGAACCGGCTTCGGGCCAGTGCGAGAGGAACGCCGCCAGAGCTTCGGCGCAGAGCCGTGCAGGCCGCGTTTCGGCGTCGGTCCCCGGCCCTCCGGTCCACCGG
Source organism: Methylorubrum zatmanii (assembly GCF_014845115.1). GTDB lineage: Bacteria > Pseudomonadota > Alphaproteobacteria > Rhizobiales > Beijerinckiaceae > Methylobacterium > Methylobacterium zatmanii. Next base: position 1,144 of record NZ_NKUI01000233.1, read on the forward strand.
GGCTCGCGGCCGGCACGAAGCCATACCCGGCCCACACGCGGCCGACGACGTCCGCACGAACGGTCGCTTGCCGGGCCCGACCGCCGTCACGCCGGCGACGGAAGTGCGCCGGCCACGCGGACGGTGCGGGCACTCAGTCCCGGCCCAGGAAGTCCGCGGGAACGACAATCAACCGGTCTGTCGAGGGCATGAGCTGCGCGTCCTGCGTCGGCCGTGCCGAACGGGCCCGAAGCAAGGTCGAGGGCATGACCTGCGCATCGCGCGTCGGACGCGTGCTCCAGACGGTGCCATGCGCCACCGCGGCCACGGCGAAGGTCGCGACCGAGCAGGCGAGCGTGCGCGGCACGGCCAACCTGCACGCGCTCGCCGCAGCCGTTTCCGCGGCCGGCAACAGCGCGCGTCCGATCGGCGCGACCGCCTCCGTCGACGAGACCACGCAGCGCAAGGAGACCACGCGCTCGAAACTCAGGCGTGCTCTCTCCATCGCGCCGCGCTCATACGGCCCATCTTCGTTCTGGCGGTGGGTTCGCACGTCATCCCTGGCCGACCCGGAGGAGCCCGCCGGGAACAACCCCGGAAGCGTCCGTCAGGCTCCCTGCAGCGTCCGAGCCCACGGCCTTGATCGAGTTGGACCCACGAGCGCGGCGACAGGCCCGCGCCCTTCTTCCTCGTCGCGGCGTCGTACCCCGTCGGCCGGTCCTCTCCGAGGACGTTCCGGTCCGGGAAACGCGCCGCCACACGGCCATGCTCGCACGCGGCCACCATGCCTTGCGGCCCGCCGCGCGCTGCCATGGGGCGATTGACGCTTAACCTCGGTCCGGTGACCAGGGGTGGCGGCGTCCACCTCAGCGCAAGGCCGGTTCCATGGATAGGGCCCGGCAACTCGCGAGGCGCATCAGCCTCGAACGCGGGAGCACGCGGGCCGGATCAGGATGATCCGGGACACCTCAACCGCCCCGGCGCCGGCCACGGAACATGGGAACGGTCGGGGCAGCCATGCCGGTTCGCCCGGTCCCGCTCGCCCCGCCCGGGCGCCTCACCACCCGCACCCGGGTGCCGCGCGGCGGCCGTGGCTCCCAGGCCGTCGGGCAGCGGGCGCAGGCCTGCGAGGATGCGTGACAGGCGTGATGCGAGGTCCCCATCGAGGCAGCCCGCGTGCCCCTTGGCCATCCTGCGGAGATACCTCTCCAAGCCGGGCCCGACGGCCTGCCGATGTTCGAGGAGGATCCGTAACGCGCGGGCCACGACCCCGTGCGGGTTCGGGTTCTCCTCCAGGTTGGTGTCGACGATGGCGTCGCGCAGCCAGGCGGTGAAACGCGGTCCGTGGTGAACCCGGCGGGAGCCGCACAGGTAAAGCACGGCGTCGCAGTCGAAGAAGGTGGTGTGCACCAGGTCGGTCAGGTGGGCGGCCTGCACGTGCCCGGACTGGACCGCCCAGGTGGAGGGTAGGGCCCAGACGTCGTACGAGTGGCGGCGCCCGGCGATGCGGTAGCCGCCGAAGCGGTTCCGAACGGCCGCGCCGTCCCGCATCAGCTCCGCCAAGCGCTCCGGCGGCGCGTGCACGACCAGGTCCACGTCCGATGCGAAGGCCGCAGCCCCGCCCCGGGCGATATCCCGGGCCATGCCGCCGAAGATCGCAACCTCGCCCACCTGCCCGAGATGGCCGATCAGATCCGCGATCTCGGGGCCCCCGCGAGCCTCGTCCGCCAGGAACGCCTGCATCCGCCGGCACAGCTCAGCGCCGTCGCGGACGGGGGAGCCAAGGTCAGCCATGGTGCCGCCTCAGGTCGTCGCGCAGGGACACCGCGAACGTGTCGGTCATACCCGAGATCATGTCGGTGACGAGCTGCAGTTCGCGGTAGCGCATCGGCATCGCGTTCCCGGGCGACTCGGCCACGCGCCGGTAGTTCTCCGAGATCCGGGAATACACGTAGGCCGGCAACGCCTCGCGGTCGGAGCGCAGGTCGTCCGGATCCTTGCGCTCGATGATGGCCTTCCAGAACATGTCCATGAGCTCGTGAACGGTCCGGTGCCCGTCGAGCTCGACTTCGAGGACGCTGCGGTGGCGGTAGACGTGAAACTTGGCGAAGCGCTTGAACGAGGTCCACAGCACGACCGCCTCGGAGGCCGCCATCAGCTCCCTGTCGAACGCGCCGGCCATGATGGCATCCCGGTTCGCCACGAACGCCCCAACCGCGGCCCGCACCATCTTCCCGATGGCGTCCACGCGGAACATCTGCATCGAGATGTCGTCGAGTTCCCCGGGCGACAATCCCGCGTCCCGGAACTCGGCGTGGCTGCGCTCGGCCCGCTCGCAGACGTCGAGCGTCAACTCGTCGTCGCACGCGTCGTGACGCAGCCAAGCCATGAGCACGTTGAAGTTGATCAGGTTCTTCTTGGCGGCGTCCTCGACGTCCACGACCGAGTAGGCGATGTCGTCGCAAGCCTCCATCACGAAGGTCAGGGGATGGCGGACGCCCTCCCGCAAGCCGGTCTCGGCCCAGACCTCGGCGGCGATCTCGGCCTCCGACTGGAAGAAGTTGAACTTCTTCCGGGCATGGGAGGACTTGTCGACCGCGTCCGAGGGCACGGGGTACTTCATCAGGGCCGCCAGGAAGGCGTAGGTCATGTTGAGCCCGAAATCGTCGTTCAGGATCTGCAATCGCGTCAGCAGCCTGAACGCCTGCGCGTTGCCCTCGAATTTCAGGAAATCACGGCGCATCGGCTCGCTTAGGTCCGGCGCGTCGAAGATGTCGAACGAGGCCGGGTCATCCTTGCGCGGCACGGAGTGCCGCTTCACCCAGGTTTGGATCGCGGTCTCGCCCTGATGTCCGAACGGCGGATTGCCGAGGTCGTGGGCGAGCCCGATGGCCTCCAGGAGGGCGGGCACGTTGCGCAGGGGCTCGACCTCCCCGGGGAAACCCAGCGCCCCGCCGTGCACGAAGGCCAGGGTGGTCCCCATGCTCCGCGCCATGTTCGCCACCTCGTGGCTGTGGGTTAGCCGGGTGCGGACGCTGTCGTTGCGTTCCAACGGGAAGACCTGCGTCTTGTCCTGGAGGCGCCGCACCGGGGTCGAGAACAGGATACGGTCGTGGTCACGTTCGTGCTCGGTCCGGTCCTCGCCCAGCCGCGCCGTGTAGGCTCTGCCTGCGGCCTTTCCCTTGCGCCGCTGCGCGTTGAGGAGGCGTCTCCAGTCGAGTTGATCGGCCATCCTTCGATCCCGTTGCGGCGAGGACGCCCGGTCCATCGCCCACCCACAACACCGTGCGCCCCGGTCTACGTTCCGGCCCTCCGACGCGTCACGCCAGGATCCTGCGGTTGTCCACGGATTCCGTTCGGTACGGTGCCGCTCGCGCCAGCAAGACACTAGGGCAGGCGCTCCAAGATTGGAACATAGAGAGAACGAAATCGGTGTTGGCCGGCCCATCCGGAGGTCCCTGCCTCGCCCCGTCCCCACCGAACCCGGAGGGGCGGCTCATGCCGGAGATCTGCCCGACCGGCGTGTCCTGCTCAAAGCCCTGGGCCGTCCCGTACCGGAGGCGGCGCGCGGTCGCGCGTCGCTTGCATCGCCACCTGTGGCCCGCCGGCTGTCACTCCCGGTGCGCGGACACAGCGGCCCCCGCCCCGGCGGCACATGGATGGCGGGCCGGGCGAGGGGGCACGAGCGGGCCGGGCGATCCGCCGTGGCTCTCATGCTGGTCCCGGGCGTTCCTGTGCCTCGGGATCCGGGCCTCCCGCGCCCGGCGCCGTCACAGCTACGGCGACCGCAGCACCGACGATGGCGCCTCCCAGGGCCGCCGCCGCCAATGCCGCAGGTGCCGGCGGCCGACCCTTAACCGCCTCAGCCAGGATGGACTTCGCCTGGGCCTCGCTCTCACGCACGGCGAGCATCAGCTTGGGACCGAACTTGAGGACCGATCCGGCACCCTCGTGGTGGATGGCGGGGCTCGGCGGCTCGACCTCGCGGACCCGTTCGGCGCTGACCATCATCTCGATGGCGCCCTCGGGAGGGGTCAGCCGAGCCATGGCGGCCCCGGCTGCGGCGAACTTCGCGGCCAGGGACGCCACCGTTTCCACGGAATAGATCCGGTCACCCGTGATGCGGAGCATCACCGCATCCTTGAACTCGTGGTCAAAGGCCTGCCGCATCCAGAGCAGCTCGTCCGGAGCGATAGACTCGACATCGCCACCCGGCATCCTGACGATCACCATGTCAGCTCCCCCTGGCATCTAAGCTCGACAACACCCTAACATCTTCCCCGCCGTGAACGACGGGGATTTTCGGGAACCGCGAGGTCCCCTCCAGTCGACAGCGCGCTTGGCTCCCGCGGCTCCTCGCATCCACGACGCCGCACGCGGCGCAGGTCTGGCTCGTGAACCGAGCCGGAACGGTCGCGACCTGACCGCCTCTCTCCTCAATCTTGTAGCTCAGGATCGTCGCGAACTGATGCCAGCGCGCGTTCAGGATGGCGCCGTTCAGCCCTGCCTTCTGCCGGACGTTGCGGCCCGGCTCCTCGGCCGACGCCGAAGCGGCGGGCGACGCCCAGGGCCTCGCGATGGTGGAAGTCGCGCCGGATGCGGGCCTGCCGCGCCTGCAGGCGCGCGACGCGAACTTGGGCCCGGCGGCGTCGGTTCGAGCCGCGCTTGCGACGCGAGACGACCTTCTGCGCCTTCCACTTCCGCGCCTCGATCCGCCCCAGGCTCTCGGGCAGCGTCGTTCGCTGGCCGGTCGAGAGCGCGAGCGTGGTGGTGGCACCACGCCGCTCAGGGCAGGGGGCCGGTTCCCGGGTCGGGCACGGCCGACCGCGTCATGAAGAACCGCTCCTTTCCCTCCGCCCACGCGAAGCCGACGCGCGCCAGTTCGGCAACCGGTGGGCCACCGTCGTCCGCGGCGAACCTCAGGGTCACCCCCAACGCGTCTGCGGCCTCGACGAGCCAGTCCGCGAGTTCTTCCGGAAGCCGGCCACCGGCGCGGCAGGCGATCACGAGCTGGTCCTCCGCATAGGCATCGAGCACGAAGCCGTCGCCACCGTCCCGTTGCAGGATGTGGCGCATCAGGCGGAAGGAGGCGGTGTCGAGTTCCGGCGGAACATGAGCGTCGAGACACGCGTCCACCTCGGCCCAGGTGGGCTGGTCGACCCGGTGGCCCGGTCCGACGAGATCCTCCGCCCTGTGCCGCATCGAGCCGACCTGAAGGTCGAAGCAGGTGGCGACCGCAAACCGGACCCCGTGCCGCGTCAGGACCGCCCGAGCCCGCCCGCACAGGTCGCCGCTGCGGTCGACGGCGATCTCCGTGACCTCCAGCCCGGGATGGCGCCGCAGCACGGTTTCCAGCGCCGCTCCGAAGCCGCCCCAGATATCGCCCTGCAGCCCGTCGAGCAGGCGACGGCGCCAGGGTGGCCCCGCCAAGCCCCGCTTCCTCGGACCGCCGACCGGGGGTGACCGCAGGACCGGCGCGGCTCGGGCGAACGCGGCGCTCCGGACCGCTCCGAGCTCCGCCTCGAAGACGGCGTCCGCCAGGCGCAGCACGAGGGGCGCGAGCGCCTTCCTCGCCGCTTTGCGGAACTCATGGGCGGCCGACCGCACCTGACGGGCACGCGTGTCGTCGCGTGCGCCCGAATTGTACCCGACCGCTCGCGAGCGGCCCGCACCCTGGGCGAAGGTCCGGGCTTCGAGGGCCTCGACCGCGCGCATCAGGATCGGGAGCGCTTCCAGGAAGCGGACGGCGCCGTCGAGGTGCTCCCGCGCCGTGGTGTGCTCCGGGACCTCGCCCGCGATCTGTCTCACCGCCGCGAGGAGGCCGGAGACGTCCCGTGGGTCCCGCAGTTGCGGCAGGGCGGAGGAGGCGGCGCGATGGAGTGGGTTGCGCGTCCTCGCGAGCGGCACGACGACCCCGTCGAGCCACGTTTGCCTGAGGTGCTTGCGCAACCCGACGTCCAGGCCGTGCAGCTTGGACCGCAGGATGCCTCCCGCTCGGCTGGCGGTGAGAAGGTTGTCCAGCAACACGTTCAGGATCATGCCCGATTCGGGCGGACAAACCGCGACGACGGCCCGCATCGCCCGCCGGATTTCCCCTTCCGGGACGGAGGGCATGCCGGCGGCAGAAGCGTCGGGCGCGTTCGAGGCATACGGGACGTGGCCGGAAGGAGACATGCGAGCACCGGAGGGTTGGGACGGAGCCGCGCCGCCGGGGATCGGGCACCCCAGCGGGGCCCGCCGGGACCGCCGCTTGCGAGTGGCGCCGGCCCGAATCGACAGAGTGCTGCTCCGCCCGGGAGCACGCGTTGATCGTCCGGGCGGTCGTGAAAGGGACAAGCTGCGACCCGCCACCCCGATCTTCGGCCAGGAGTCCGCGAGGGGAGAGGCGCGTGCCAAGCCAGACCTGGCCCGGGCAGCCACAGGATTGCGCAGCTCTCAGGCCCAGCCCCAGTCCGGCGAAGCTCGGGGAGGGCGGTGACGTGGACCGGGAGTCGACCGGGGTCTGAACCCTCCGCGTGTCTCACAGCCGCCCGGAACCCGCGACCTGTATCAGGGCTCTGCTTGGGGGGGAGCCCACGGTCGAGCATGGCGCGGCGCCCGGCGGGTTCGTCGGCCAGCTGGCCCTCCGAAGCACGCACCGGTCGGCCACCGGCCCGCGCCTCCTCCTTGTCGGGCGAGCGGAAGCCGGCGGGTCCTTCCGGGCCCGCGGCGTAAGCGAGGAGGGTACCTGGGCCGGAGGCTGGGTGGCGGATTGCGCGGGCCGGCTCGCGCCGACTTGGTCGGAGGGGCCCGAGCCGCGACCGATGTTGACCGGACCCGTACCCCGCCTGGCGGAGGTGTCATGGCTCGGCGAAGGCGCCCAGGTCACGGACCGTGACCCGTGCCCGGGCCGCCCAAGGCGGGCACGTGCATCTCGACGAGCAGACGAGGCGCCGGGCGTTTCGCATCATCGACCGGCCGGGGGCTGGGACGGGCCCGGCGGGGCCGCGGTCGCGCCGGTGGCGGGCGGTGCATGGCTGCCACGAGGAGGGCGACGCTCGTGCACGCCTTCTCACGGCCCTGGTTTCCTCGACATTGACGCCTTCAGGCAGCTCGCCGGTTGCGTCATGCGAGCGGCCTGCCCCCGACGGCTGGCGCCCCGAGGCGAGGGCATGCCGCGGCCCCGTATCCGGGGGCCGCGGAGCAGGGACACCGGCCCCTGAATCGGGGGCGCTTGGCTCTCCGGGTCGGACGCTCGGGCCCGACGAGCGCCGGCGGGTCCAGGGCCCTGCCGGGCCTAGCGGCGGCCGGCCGCCATCCGGCCAACCAGGTTCCGGCCGGCCTTGCCCCGCAACGTCCAGGCGTGGGCCCGTGACGCTCCCGGCGGGACGGCGGGCGGCGCGGTCCGCACCGCGTCCACGTCACGACCGCGCGGGGACGCGTAGCAGGCGGCGATCCAGGCATGCACCGCGCCGACGAGCGCCGCCATGGTGACGGCGCTTCGCCCTTGACCGTCGCGACAGGACCCGGACCGGCCCAACAGGGCGTTGAGGTGCGCTTGTCCCGGCAGTGCACGTGCGGGCCGGTGCAGGACCTGGATCCCCATCCGCCACGCGGCCTCGTGGAAGCCCGTGTCATGGTACCCGACGGCGTGGTCCACCACGATGACTTCCGGCACGCCCAGGCACGGCCAGACGGCACCGAGCCCGCCTGCCGTGCCCGAGCCGTCACCGAACAGCCCGAGGACATCGACCGGCCGGCGCCGCGCCGCGTCGAGGGCCGCGGCGACGACCAGGCCCGTGCTCTCGTCGCGGGCCAGCGTCATGTGGACGACATCGAGGCCGAGGTCCGCGACGCGAACGGCGAGGGCTGCCTGGCTGATGCCTACGCACGCCAGCGCACGCGGGGAGGGGGCGCTCACGGGCACGCACCGGCCGTGCGCGTCCGGCGGCACCTGGCGGCACGATGCTGCCCGGGCGGCATCGTCGAGGGAGGGGGAGGAGGTGGTCGTTTCCTGGTCACGGATCTTCATCGGGGAACTCCGGCATGACGGCCGCAAGGGCGGCCCGTCGCTGGACAGGGGGCTCCCCCGGCCGGAGCCGAGGGAGGGGAGCGCACCGCGGTGCGGACGCTCAGCGGTCGGCGTCGTCGGCGTCGGAGGGGCCCCGCCCGTCGAAGTCGGCGGCCCGGCGGCCCAGGGCACGCGCGACGTCGCCGTCCCACCGGTCGAAGTCGGGGTCGAGGAAGGCGGCGGTGACGGGGTCGTCGTCGGCGCCGGTGAGGCCACCGAAATCCAGGTCGTCCATGGGTCTTGTCCTCTCGCAGGCGAAGGGACCGGGCCCGCATGCCGTGAGGGCGGCGGGTCCTCGGCGATGGTCGCCAACGGGATCCAGGACGGGCGCAACGAGACGCTTGCGCAGGCGCGCAGGTGCGGCTAGGGTACGACTGTCGATCCGCGGGGCCTGGCAGCCTCCCGGAGGAACCCGTTGGCCTTGGCTGGCCGATCCCGAACCCTAGGGTGCGGGATGCCTGACACTCGCGGCAGCTGCGACACTGAGAGGCGAGTTCAGGGTAAAGCGCGCGGCCCATGGGCCGCGCGTTTCTTTTTGCCCGTCCGAGACCTGGGGTCCCGGGTCGGCCCGAACCAAGGGCGGGCCGCGAGCGCGCCCCTGCCTGACCGGGCGGTCAGCCGCCGGAGCGTTCGGGCAACGGGTCCAGGCCTGCTTGAGGTGATCGGCCGCCACGCGCGCCTCCATCATCCACGGTGAATGGTACCATGTTCCGGCGAGTTTTTACACCCGCGGTGTAGGTTGCCTGGACGACTTTGCCGGGTTGGTTAAGGTTCAGGCACCCGCCGGCCCGGATGTCTCCGACCGCCGTCATCTTGCGCCTACTTCCGCCCGGGGCAGCGGGTACCATCGGCGAGCGAGCTCGTCGTGGCGGACCAGGCCGAGGCGCTTCAAACGCGTTTTCGCCTTCTCGGACGCGTCCTTGCTCATCTGGGCGTCTCGGACGGCATCGTTCAGCTCGGTTCCGGACAGGCCGGCCTCGCCGGCCCGCTCCAGCGCCTCCACGATGACCGTGGCCGCGCGACCGAGGACCACGGAGGACGCTCCCGCGCGCTCGGGCCTCCCTGGCGGGGGCGGGGATGCCGGCGCCGCGGGCAGGGGCATCGGGACGGTCTCGGTCTCCGCCTTTGCCAGAAGCTCCTCCATGCGCTCCTTCTGGAGGTAGAGGAGCGCCAGCCGCGACGCGGTGGCGCGCAGGGACCTGTTCTGCTCCTCGACGAGCTTCTCGATATCCTCCTCGATGCGCCTGACCGCGGAGCGAAGGTCGTTGAACATGTGAGCTCCCCTTGCCCGCAGCGCAGCAGCCCCGGACGAAGCTGCCGGCCAGGGCTTACATGGCCATGGCCATACCTACGGCACCTGGCGGCCGACGGCAAGCATTTCCGGCCATGGCCGCCCGGGGAACGCCGGTAAGGTTAAGAAAGCCTTTCGCCCTATGCTTGTGCCCCATCGGACTGTCCCGGCCGCGGCTCGCCGCGTTGCCCGGACGGATCCTGGGCCTGACACGGTCACGGTCTCCGGGGCAGGGCCGCCGAAGTCCAGGGCCAGGCGCCGGGGGCGGGGCTTCCGCGATGCCCTCCGCCGTTGGCGACACCTGGCGGAACGGGAGAAACGGCACCGGTTATTCCGGCATGGCCATTGCACGGGCCAGCCATGGCCATGCCGCGCCGATCCTCGTCTGACGCCAAGAGATCCTGCGGACCCGCACCGTCGGCTCAACCGCGAGGCTCGCCGGCGGGCCGGAGCCGTGCGGTCCCGGCGGCGGCTTCCGCAAGTCGCGCCTCGCGATGCCTACAAGCGAGGCCGGGTCCGGGGTGCGCCCCGGATCGCGCGATCCCATCGCCCCGGCCTGCGCGGCGTGCCGGCGACCTGCCCAGGGCCGGTGCAGCGGACAATCGCGCCGGGATGCCGACCTCGGAACGCCCCGTAGGCATGCCTTAACAATTCACGGTCATTCGTCATTTGAGGTTGATGCCCCCATCCGACGTTCTCCAGCGCCGCCCTCAGGCGGCGAGGAGCGTCCCGGGACGACGCACGGCCCGACGGCCCACGTTGGCGCCCCCGAGGGGCTGACCCCCCTCGCTCGCGGCCTTCACCGCGAGACCCCGGTCGCGGATCACCCCGGCCGAGTTAACGTCGCGATGCTCGTTCAGCCCGCACGGGCAGACGTGGCGGCGCAGGGACAGCGGCTTTGGCACAACCGCCCCGCACTGCCGGCATTCCTGCGACGTCCCCCTGGCGTCGACGCAGATCAACTCGCCACCGGCCCTGGTAGCCTTGTAGCGGACGAACTGCACGAGCTTGCCCCATCCCGCATCCAGGATGGACCTGTTCAACCCTCTCTTCTGGCGGACGTTCGCTCCGGGCTCATCGACCGTCCCGGCGGCCGAGCGGGTCATGTTCCGGATGCGCAGGTCCTCCAGCATGACGAGCGAGTGCTCGCGCGTCAGCCGCGCCGAGACGCGGTGCAGGTACTGGTCCCGCGTGTTCGCCACCGCCTGCAACTGACGCGCCAGCCGAGCCTTGATCTTGCGCCGCCGGTTCGAGCCCTTGCGGCAGCGGGCGAGGGCCCGGCGGGAGACGCGGATCTCGCGCTCGCGACGCGAGGACGGGCGGACGTTCGGGATGCGCTCGCCGGTGGACAGCGTCAGCAGCGCCTCGACGCCCAGGTCGCCGCCCACCGCCTCGCCCGCAGGCGGCGTGGTCGCCACGACTTCGCTCGTCTTGACGGTAATGCAGACGAACCAGTGCCGGCCCTTGCGCGTGAACGTCACGCCCAGGATCTTCGCGTCGGACGGCAGCGGCCGGTCGTGGTTGAGGCGGATCGGGCGGCCGAAGCCCTTGAGCCGGATGCGGTCGCCCTCGTGCCGCAGGCCGGTGGCTTCCAGCAGGCCGAAAGAGCTCCAGCGGGACGCAGGCTTGAACCGCGGGAAGCCAGGCTTGAGCCCCCGCTTCACCCGTCCGAAGAAGCCGGTGAATGCGTCCTCGACGCGCTTGAGCGTCCAACGGCCCATGGTGACCGGATCGGCGCCGTGGCCTTCCGGGTCGTCGGCGCGGATGACGGTGAGGCTCTTCTGCTGGTCGAGGCGGGTGAAGGCCTTGCGCCCGAGCCGCCAGGCGTCGCGGCGCTCCTACAGGGCGGCGTTGTAGAGCAGGCGCTGACGCTCCAGCGCCTCGGCGAGGAGGCGGTGCTGGGCGGCGGTCGGCTGAGCTTCTGCTGGTACGTCAGGATCACGCGACCAGAGTAGAACGGAGTGGGAACGCGTCAAGCCCGCCCGAAGGTCGATCAACCCCAAACGACGAAGAACCGGAAGTTCCCGCTCGACCGGATCAAGATCGACCGCTCCTTCGTCGAGGCGGTGGACGAGCCGGGCACGGCGGCCATCGTTGGGGCCATCGCCGGCCTGGGGGCCTCCCTCGGCGCCGCGGTCACGGCCGAGGGCGTCGAGACGGAGCGGCAGCTCGGGGCGCTGCGGCTGTCCGGCTGCGGCGAGGCGCAGGGCTACCTGTTCGGCAAGCCCGCGCCCGCGGCCGAGGCCGCCGCGTTCCTGCGCCGGGGGGCCGGAACGAGGGCCGCATGACCCGGGCAGCCCCTTCGGGCCGCGGCGGGCGGCACAGGGCAGGAAGCGGGCCGCCCTAGCCCGCGCCGCGGGCGATCCGGCGGACGCCGCGCCGCGACCTTGGCGGTAGGCGACACGGCCGCTTAAGATTCCCCGCGGTACGCTCGATTCGGCGAACGTCCGTCACGTTCGTCGCCGCCGTCGCAGGGCCGGATACCCGCGCGGCGCATCGCGGTTACCGAGACGGCGGAGCCGCGCCGGAGGCGGTCGGAGGCGCCCATGGAGGCTTGGTCGACCACGGCGTTCGACGAGACCTCGCAGGCGGACCTGTTCGCGGCCTCGCCGGTCGCGGGCGGCCGCCCGCCGGTGGTGCGGTGCTGGCTGGCCTTCGACCGGGGCGGCGACGACGTCGGCGTCGCGCTGACCCTGTCCGACCGCCGCCACCTCATAGCGGATGCGTCGACCGGGTACGCCATCGTCGGCGACGACGATTTGGTCCTGCTGCCGGATCGGTCGCGCGACGAGCTGATCTGCCTCGGGCCACCCTGGCTGCTGCCCGCGCTGCCCACCGGCTTCCGGGCCCGCGGCCTCGCCCACTGGTCCAAGCTTCTGCGGGACACGTCGCTGGCGACGTTCCGCCCGTCGCCGGAGGCCAACGCCTGCATCGCGTTCGATATCAGGCCCGGTCCGCCGCTCGGTTGGTCGGCGCTGCACGGCGACCTGCGCGACGGGACCGTGGGCCGCCACCCGGATCGACCGGCCCCCGACGGCGTGGCCTTCCGCGGCGCGCGGGACGCGCGGCTCGTCGACGGCCTGCTTCACTTCGAGCGCGGCCGGCAGCTTGCGGAGGCGGGGAACGGCTCCGAGGCGCGCCTGGAGCGGGCGAAACGGCATCTCCGGCGCGCCGCGCAGCATTTCGCCGCCGGGCGGCAGCTCGGATGGGGCGAGGTGGCCGAACGATACCTGTCCAGGTTGGAAAGCCAGCTCTTCCGCATGAGGCAGATGGATCTGCCCGCCCTGCTTCCGCCGCGGCAAGCCGATGCGCTGTGCCTGCCGCGCCTCGGCCTGGGCGTTCACCGCCTGATGGCCGTTCCGCTGCCGCCGTTGGCGCTGACGCGGGGGGCCGTTCCCGCGGCGGCGGGGCGGGGCGCGCGCGAGCGCCGCGAGGCGCTCTGCTTCGTCCCGCTGCATCGGCCGACGCTCCGGCGTCTCCTGCCGGGCACGCGACCCGACGCCCTGCGCGGTCAGGTCGTCTTCGGGCCGCCGGGCACGGGGACGGCGACGACCGCCGTGCGGCTCGGCAAGGGGGCGAGCGTCGCCGTCTCGGCCATCCTCGACGGCGAGGTCCACCAGCTCCTGGGCATCGCGAGCCGTGAGCGCGCTGCCGAGACGGTGACCGTGTTCGCCGATGGCAACGGCGTCGTGGTCTCGCCCGGGGTCAAGCAGGGCAGGGTAGGGCACCCGCTGACCTTCAAGGCGACCGCCCGGGAAGGCGGGAGGCACGCGCTTCGATTCACGTTCTTGACTCGCGACCGCATCGTTTCGAAGATCCAGAGAACGGTCGAGGTTTACGAGGACAACGGTCAGGATGGCTCGTCGGCATGGCGGTCGCCGAAAGCGGGATGAGATCGCAGCCGGCGCGTTCCGAATGCGCATCGCCACGTCCACGAGCGACCACTCGCCCGCGAGGACCGAAGTCAGCGTCTTCGGGGCGGGGCAGCTCGACAGCCTGCGCTTCCACGGAGGCCCGCTGCGCGGTGCGCTGGCCGACGCCGTCCGCGCGTTCGCCGAGGGCCTGGCCGAGTTCGCCGGGCGCACCTGGGCACCCGAGGCCCAGGACCCGGCGTCGGCGGCGAGGCTGCAATCCTTCCAGAACGCCGCCGTGAGCCTCTTCAGCAACCTCTTCCGCCACACGGATCCCGAGAAGGGGGCCAAGGTCCGTGCCGACCTGGACTTCTACCTCGATCACCCGAACCTCAGGTCGATCACGTTCGACAGCGACCTGGCCGGCATCCCGCTCGACGCCCTGCACTACGGGCGCGTGGGCTCGGGGTTCGACGTCGAGCGCTTCCTCGGCAGCCGGGCCCCGCTGATCCACGCGCCGAGGCCTGATAAGGAAGAGAGGGAGGCGGACGACGCCGCGCCATCCGTCGGCCTGCTCGGGTCCACGCGCGTCACCTCCGTGTCCCGACGCGACGAGGCCAGCATCTTCGCCGTCTTCGAGGACCTTGGCGCCGCCTGCACGACGCGGGAGGACACGCCCCTGCTCGGCCTGGACAGGGAGCCGATGGCCGTGGCCGACCTCGCGTCCCTGTTCCGCGCGCTGGGCCAGCTCAGGTCGGTCTGGCACGTCACCAGCCACATGGAAAGCTTCGCGGGCCAGCACTACTTCGTGCTCGACAACGGGCTGGAGGTCCGGCCCGACTTCTTCAGCCCGCACCAGAAGGAGGCCCGTCCCTTGGTCGGGGAGCCTCTCGTGTTCCTGAACATCTGCGCATCGGCGGCCCCCGGGGTCATCGCCGACAGCAACTTCCCGGACAACCTGCACCTCATGCAGGCGGGCGGCGTGATCGCGACCCACTGCCTCGTCAACGAACGCTTCGCCACGGAATTCGCGCGCCGGTTCTACCGGCACGCATTCTCCCGCGCGCCCGGGGTGCGGGGCGAGCGCCTGACGGTCGCGGAGAGCCTGCATCAAGCGCGACGCGACAGCCTCCACCGGGACGGATCCGTCGCCAGCCTCTGCTATTCCTTCCATGCCCTGGACGATTTCGCCCTGCCCGGGGCCATCGAGGGCGAGGTCGCCACGGCGCGCGGGGAAGCTCTGCATGGAGCGGCATAAGAGGGGCGGCACCGGGACGGCGGCAGCCGAGCCCGCGGTGTGGGCCGTCCTGCGGACCGGCGGGAAGCAGTACGTCGTCCGCACCGGCGACCGGCTGAACGTCGCCCGCTCGGACTACCTGGCGGCCACGGTCCGCGACGCGGACGGA
>NZ_NKUI01000234.1 GCF_014845115.1 Methylorubrum zatmanii
CCACAACCGGGCCGAGGCGCTGCGCCTCGGCCCGGTTGTGGCTGATGCGTGCTTCCAACTCCTCGATGGAGGAGGGGCCGACGCAGAGCTTCAGGAGATGCAGGGCCATGATCGGGGCCGCTATACAGCATCGGCCCGAAAAGTGGCTGCCGGTTTTCGGGTCAGCCGATGCGGCACATCAGCGGCATCGGCCCGAAAAGTGGCTGCCGATTTTTGGGTCAGCCGATGCGACAAGTCCGCAGAACCGGCTCGGACAACGGGGCCGGCTTCCGTAGGCCCGGCAGCGGGAGGGGCGGCGAGGTGCCGCTCCTCTTCCTCACGCGAACAGGGCGATCTTCTCCTCGATGCTCAGCGAGTCGAGGTCGGGGAAGGCCGTGGCGAGGTCATCCTCCGCCTCCGGTTCGGTCACGGGAGCAGCGGGTTCCGCAGCGGCCAGGAAGGTGAGATCGCGCGTCTCCGGTTCGCGCGGATCGCCCTCAGGCTCCTCCGCAACGGTGTCCGTCTCGAACGAAGCGGGGACCGGTTCCGCCGCCGGCTCGGCCCCGGCGACCGTCTCGGACGCTTCCGCCAGCATGTCTTCCGGCACGACTGCTTCTGCAACGGACGCTTCGGCGACGATCTCTTCGGCGACCGTGGACTCGGCGAGCGTTGCGACCGCTGCAAGCGCTTCCACGGGAGCGGTCTCCGCCGGGGCGGCCGCGCTCTCGCTCGTCGGCGCGAGGTGCTTCGGGCTCTCCGGCAGGAAGGCGAGGTCGCCGTCGAGGGTGACCGACGGCAGGGGCGGCAGGGCGGAGCTGGCCGGCGCCGAGCTCTCCATGTCGAGGAAGCGGTCGACATCGCTCTGGTCGAGCCACGGGGCGGCCTTGTTGCGGTCGTCCTCGTCGATCGAGGGCACCGCATCGGTGGAAGAGCCCCAGATGCCGATCATCGAGGCGATGCGGTCCTCGAGATAGCGCAGGGTGTGCACCACACGGCTCGTGCGCTGTGCGGTGAGATCCTGGAAAGAGCAGGCGGTGTAGATCTGCGTGGCATGCCGGTCGAGGGCGTCGCACAGCTCCGAATCGGCCCCACCCTCGCGCAGCGTCCAGGCTGCCTCCTGCACTTCCTCGGCGGCGCTGAGGATATCGGAGGTCGCCCGTTCGGTGGCGCGCACGATGGCGTCCAGGGCTTCGGAGGCGACGGTGAGACGGCTCTCGCCGTGATCGGGCTGGGACAGGGCTGCCACCTCCGCCCGGGTCCGGGCGATGGCGTCGGCCATTTCCATCAGGTCGCCCCGGAAGCGCCCGACATCGTCGCCCCGGTCGGCGGTGACGACGGTCTCGATCCGCCGGATCGCATCCAGCAGCACGCCGGTATCCGCGTTGCGGTTGCGTCGGGCATATTCCGTCAGGAACCAGCGGCCCCGCTCGGTCTCCCGAACGGCGTCCTCGATGGCATCGTATTGCGAGGCGTCCAAAGGCGTCAGGGAACGGGTACTCGACATCACACCCCGCAAAGACGCGGCCTCCGCGGAGGGAGCGCCGTGACGATTAACGGTCGGGGCGAGATTGACAGGCGCACTTTAACGGCGGCTTACGGTTTTCCGCGTCGCGTGCGCCGAGGCGCGGTTTTCAACCGCTCGGACCGGTGGCGCACTTCGCCGTGTCTCCTTCCCTTTTCCCGGCCCGCTCCGTGTCAGCGCCCTCCCCGACCGGCGAGCCCGATCCGTTCCGGCTCGGCCTGCTCTACACATTCGTCTTCGTCGAAATCGGCATCGCCATGCCGTTCATGCCGGTCTGGCTCGGCGCACTCGGGCTCGATGCCGGGCTGATCGGCCTGTTGCTCGCCCTGCCCATCGCCACCAAGGTGATCGCGACGCGGCCGCTGATGGGGCTGATCGACCGGGGTGTGCGCCCGCGCACGTTGCTCGTCGCCGGCAGTCTGGCTCTGGCGGCGAGCTACGCGCTGATGCCGCCCGCCGCCGCCTGGGCGGTGGCGCCGCTCGCCGGATTGATCGTCCTCAACGCCGTGGCGCAGGCGCCGCTCGTGCCGAGCATCGATTACCTGACGCTCGCCGCCGCCCGGCGCTCGCCCCGGATCGGCTATGCCCGGATCCGGATGTGCGGGTCGGTCGGCTTCCTGGCGGCGAATCTCGCGGGCGGAGCCCTGCTCGGAATGCTGGGCGACCGGGTGGCGGTGCCGCTGCTGCTCACCGGGCTCGCCCTCGGCGCGACATTCATCGCGGCCGTCGGACACGATTCGGCGACCGGCACCGCACCGCGACCGGCCTCGGTGGTGCCCCCGCCCCTGCCCCCGGTCCTGAGGCTCTCCATCGGTGCGGCGGCGCTGATCCAGGCGAGTCATGCGGCGGTCTACGCCTTCGGCAGCCTCGACTGGTCCCGCCACGGCGTCCCGACACCCTGGATCGGAGCGCTGTGGGCCACGGGCGTCGCCGCCGAGATCGCGCTGTTCGCCCTCATCGGCCGCTGGCCCGCCCGCTGGCGCAGCCCGTTCCGCCTGCTCGGCCTCGGCGCCGGGGCTGCCCTGGTGCGGGCTCTCGGCCTCGGGCTGGCGCAGGGCGACCTTGCCCTGCTCCTGCCGCTGCAGGTGCTGCACGGCCTCACCTTCGGCGCGACCCATCTCGGCGTCATGGCGGCGGTCTCCGGCTTCGCGCCGGAGGGCGCCCGCGGCCGGGCTCAGGGCACGGTCGGGGCCTCGACCGCCTTCGTCTCGGCGCTGGCGACCCTGGCCTGCGGCGCGATCTACCGCGCGCTCGGCGGATCGGCGACCTTCGTGGCGATGGCGCCCCTGGCGCTGGCGGGCCTCGCCCTCGTGGTGCTGGCGCGCCGGGCTCGGGGGCGTCCGGAAACGGGACGGTTTGGCGGCGGCTCCGGCGATGCGATATAGGTAACGCTTAAGTCTTTTGCCCTCCCCTTCCCGGGGCGGCAGCGGGAGCGGCGGCGTGCGGATCGCGGACGGCTCAAATGCCTTGGATGCTGCGGGGGCCGACCTCGACGCCGGCAGCGGCCGCGTGCTGCTGCACGGGCGCTGGACGGCCGATCAGGGACCGGCGGTCGAGAGCGCCTCGGCGCGCATCGCCGCGCAAGGCTTGAGCCGGCCCGTCCTGGTGGATCTGAGCGGGCTGACGCGGCTCGATACCCTCGGCGCCTGGGTGCTGGAGCGGACCCGCGCCGAGATCGAGGCGGCGGGGGGGCGGCTGGCCTATGCCGGCGCCCGGCCCGAGCACCGCATCCTGCTCGGCGAGATGGGCCTGCGCGAGCCCGAGCCCACCCCGCGGGATACCCGCAACCCACTGATCCGCTTCCTCGATTCCACCGGTCGACGGGTGATCCGCGGCGGCGGCGAGGTCCTGGCGGGTCTCGCCTTCCTCGGCGAGGTGGTCGCCGCCGCCGGGCGCGTCGCCCGCCGGCCGCAGAGCTTCCGCCTCGCGGCGCTTGTCAACCAGCTCGAACAGGTCGCCTTTCGCGGCGTGCCGATCATCGTCCTGATCTCGTTCCTCGTCGGCGGCATCGTCGCGCAGCAGGGCATCTTCCAGCTCCAGCGCTTCGGCGCCCAGAGCTTCGTCGTGAACCTGATCGGCCTGCTGATCCTGCGCGAACTCGGCGTGCTGCTCACCTCGATCATGGTGGCCGGCCGCTCCGGCTCGGCCTTCACCGCCGAGATCGGCTCCATGCGCATGCGCGAGGAGGTCGATGCCCTGCGGGTGATGGGGCTCGATCCCGTCGAGATCCTGATCCTGCCGCGGATTCTCGCGCTGGTGATCGGCCTGCCGATCCTGGCCTTCCTCGGCTCCCTGGCGGCTTTGGCGGGCGGCGGCCTGACCGCCGCTCTCTATGGCGGCATGACGGTGGACGCCTTCCTGGCCCGGCTCCAGGCGGCGGTGTCGTTCCACCATTTCGCCGTCGGGCTGATCAAGGCGCCGTTCATGGCGCTGACCATCGGAATCATCGCGACGATCGAGGGGTTCGCGGTCGAAGGCTCGGCGGAATCTCTCGGTCGCCACGTCACCGCCTCAGTCGTCAAGTCAATCTTCATGGTAATCGTGCTGGATGGACTCTTCGCGGTGTTCTTCGCCGCGATCAATTTCTAGCGCGTCGCCTGAAAACCGAATTCGGGACGATGCGCGAAGCCCCGTCTTCGCCGTGCTTTTGTGAAAAGCCGGCGACGAAGGCCGGGCGACGCTCTGAAACCGCGCGAGCAGACGATTTGAAAGACACCTTGGCCCATACCGTCCCAGGCGCCCGTCCCCCCTCGCCCGAGGTCGATGCGATCATTCGCGTCCGCGACCTCGTGGTCGGCTTCGGCCACCGCACGGTGATGAAGGGGCTCGACCTCGACATCCGCCGCGGCGAGATCCTCGGATTCGTCGGTCCTTCGGGGCAGGGCAAATCGGTCCTGACGCGAACGATCCTCGGGCTGGTGCCGAAGCGTTCCGGCACCATCGAGATCTTCGGCGAGGACGTGGACGGCCTCACCCTGGCGCGGCGGCGCCAGCTCGAGCAGCGCTGGGGCGTGCTGTTCCAGCAGGGCGCGCTGTTCTCGGGCCTCACGGTCAAGCAGAACATCCAGATGCCGATGCGCGAGCATCTGAAGCTGTCCGAGCGCCTGCTCGACGAGTTCGCCCGCCTCAAGATCGAGATGGTCGGCCTCAAGCCGGATGCCGCCGACAAATATCCCTCGGAATTGTCCGGCGGCATGATCAAGCGGGCGGCGCTCGCCCGCTCCCTGGCCCTCGACCCCGAGATCCTGTTCCTCGACGAGCCGACCTCCGGCCTCGATCCCATCGGCGCGGGCGAATTCGACGACCTCGTCTCGACCCTGAAGAAGACGCTGGGGCTGACCGTCTTCATGGTCACCCACGACCTCGACAGCCTCTACACCGCCTGCGACCGCATCGCCGCCCTCGGCGACGGCCGGATCATCGCCGAGGGCACCATCGACGAGATGCTGGCGAGCGACCATCCGTGGCTGCGCTCGTACTTCCACGGCAAGCGCGCCCGCGCCATCGCCACCCCGGCGGCAGCCGCAGCGCCGAACTACGCCCATGCTTAAGCGCGCGCGCGTCGCGCCGTCCCCGGGTGCGGTACCGCACCGCCGGGGTTCCCCGGATCGGAAACAGAGTTGAGCCGATGGAGACCCGCGCAAACTACGCCCTGATCGGTGCCTTCACCATCGGCGCCGTGATCGCTGCCTTCGGCTTCGTCTTCTGGCTCCAGGGCGGATCCCGGGGACAGGCGACCCAGGCGCTGCGGATCGTGTTCTCCGGCTCGGTCGGCGGCCTGGCCAAGGGCTCGACCGTGTCGTTCAACGGCATCAAGGTCGGCGAGGCGCTCGACGTGCGCCTGCTGCCGCAGGATCCCCGGCGGGTGGTCGCGGTGGTGCAGGTCGATCCCTCGACGCCCCTGCGCGCCGATACCCGCGCCCGGCTCGATTCGGCGATGCTGACCGGCGTCTCGCAGATCGCGCTCTCGGGCGGCAGCGCCGACGCGCCCGCGCTCAAGCCCAATTCGGGCGACCAGATGCCGACCATCTTCGCCGATTCCAGCGACATCCAGGACATGATGGCGGCGGCCAAGCAGATCGCCCAGCGCGCCGACGACGTGCTGCAGCGCCTCGACAAGGTGGTGGCCGGGAATGAAGGCGCGATCAACCGCACGCTGGCCAATGTCGAAGCCTTCTCGAAGACCCTGGCCGAAGCCGGCCCCTCCATCGCCGGCCTCGTCAAGGCGGTGGACGGCCAGCGCCTCAATCGCGTGATCGAGAATGCCGACACCTTCTCGGCCTCCCTCGCCAAATCCGGCCCCGATATCGAGGCCGGGCTTCACGATGCGCGGGTGCTGGCGGCCAAGCTCAGCGCCTCGGCCGACCGGATCGACGGCGTGCTGAAGGGGGCGGAGGGCTTCCTCGGCTCGGCCTCCGGCCAGCAGGGCGCGGGCACCTTCGCCGAGATCCGCGAGGCGGCGATCTCCGTGCGCGACGCCGGCAAGGCGTTCCGCACGCTGTCGGAGAATCTCGACAAGCGCACCGCCAACATCTCCACCAGCTTCAACCGCCTGTCGGGCACGAGCCGCCGGGAGGTCGAGGCTCTCTCGACCGATGGCCAGCGCACCCTCAACACCCTCAGCCGGGCCGCCCGCAGCCTGGAGAGGGATCCCTCCCAGGTCATCTTCGGCGGCAAGCCGTCGTTGCCGGAATACAACGGTGGCCGCTGACCACTCCTTTGTGAGGCCGATGTGCCGGCACGCACTGCGGCCGGTGAGCGTTGCCGTAAGCTTGGCGTGTAAGAGGGGGGCAACCGCCTCTTCAGCGAACGGACGGTAACCGAGCGTATGACGCGTCTTCCTCTCTTGCCTGCCCTTCCCGGACGCGGTCTGCGCGCGGGCGCCCTGGTGGCGTCTCTCGCCTTCCTCGGCGGTTGCGGCGGCGGCGCCACCCCGCTGACCTTCGACCTCGCCGCCCTCCCGGGCCAGCCCCGCGCCGGCGGCCCCGCGCGCTCCATCGTCGTGTCCGAGCCCGTCGGCCTGCAGCCGATGGAGGCCGACCGCATCATCGTGCGCGAGGCCGGCGGTTCCCTGTCCTTCCTCGGCGGCGGTCAATGGGCCGACCGCCTGCCACGCCTGATCCAGACGCGGGTGATCCAGAGCCTGGAGAATACCGGCCGCCTGCGCTCGGTCTCCCGCCCCGGCGACAAGGTGCCGTCCGAGTACCAATTGGTCAGCGAGATCCGCGAGTTCGACATCAATGCCGCCACCGGCGAGGCGGTGGTCGACCTCTCGGCCAAGCTGATCGCCGAGGGCAGCGGCCGGGTGGTCAATGCCCGGATCTTCACCGCGCGCGTGCCGGTGCAGAAGGTCGATCCGCAGAATGCCGCCGCAGGTCTCGACGCCGCCCTGAGCCGGGTGCTCGCCGATCTCGTGCGCTGGGTGAATACGGGGCGGTAGGCCCCGTTTCCTTTCACATTCGAACCCGTCTGGAGGCGAGGATGCCAGCGCCCCCGGTCGATCCGGTCGGAGCCGGCTTCCTACCAAATCCGGCTCATCCTTTCGGGATGGCGGATTGGGGCTCCGCTCAGACGCCGCGCGGGCTCCTCGATCCTGCTCCGGTCTGATCGGCCGGAGACAGGATCACTCCATCACGGCGGCTTTCATGATCACCACCATGGTCGCCCGACCCGGCGCCTCGCCGAGGCAGCGGACGCTGTGGGGGCGGTCGCAGCGGTAGCGCAGGGTCTCGCCGGCATTGGCCCGCTGCACCTCGCCGGCCACGTCGACCTCGAAGCTGCCTTCCAGCACCGAGAGCGATTCGACGGAGCCGCGCTGGTGCGGATCGGATTCGAGCACGCCGCCCGGATCGGCGGTGACGTCGTACCATTGCAGCCATTCGACGGTTTTGATCCAGCCGATGATCGCGAGCCGCACCTTGCCGTCGTCGGAGACGAGGCGCGGCGTGTCGGCCCGCGAGAAGCGCTCGATGAAGGGCTCCTCGTCCGATGTCGCGAGGACCCGCTCGATCGAGACGTCGAGGGCCTGGCTCAGCCGCCAGATCGTGGCCAGCGTCGGGTTGGTCTCGTTGCGCTCGATCTGCGAGATGATCGACTTCGCCACGCCCGATTGCTCGGCCAGTTCGGAGAGGGAGAGATTATAGGCCTTGCGCAGCCGCTGGATCGTCTTGCCGAGCTGGCCCGAGAGCACCTGGGCGCCGCTGGCGAGATCCTTCGGCCGTCCGCGCTCAAGGCTTGCCGCTATGTCCTGCATCTCGTCGGTCCGCTGAGAGTGCCCCTTCGGAACGTATCCGCGACCGGAGAGGACCCAAGGAGTCGGTCCGGAGGGCGGAGCGTCGTGCGGGGTACCGGAAGGCGTTCCGTTATCCGAACGAGCGTTTGATCTGTCAAACGCAATTCCAAGATACCGATCACTTCCAGGCCGGGTTCCCTACCGCCAGAGGGCGTGGAAATGGTGCAGCGGGCCGTGGCCATGGCCGACCGGCACCGAATCCGCCGCCCGGATCGCGGCGGTGACGTAGCTTTTCGCCGCCGCCACCGCCTCGGTGAGGCCCTGGCCGCCCGCGAGCCCGGCCGCCACCGCCGCGGACAGGGTGCAGCCGGTGCCGTGGCTGTTGCGGGTCTCGATCCGCGGCGCGGCGAAGCGGCGGAGGGTCCCGTTGGCGGCGATCAGATGATCGACGCTCTCGCGCCCCTCGCCGTGGCCGCCCTTGATCAGCACCGCCCGCGCCCCCCGTTCCAGCAGCCGCCGGCCCTGGGCCACGGCCTCGTTCTCGTGCCCGGCCTCGTTCTCGTCGAGGAGGGCAGCGGCCTCGGGCAGGTTCGGGGTCAGGATGTTGGCAAGCGGCATCAACTCGCCGCGCAGGGTCTCGATGGCTTCCTGGGAGATGAGGCGGTCGCCGCTGGTGGCGACCATCACCGGATCGAGCACCACCGGGATGCCGGCCGCGTGCCGCCGCAGGCCGTCCGCCACCGCGCGGATGGTTTCCGGCCGCGACAGCATGCCGATCTTCACCGCGCCGACCGCGAGATCGGAGAACACCGAATCGATCTGTGCCGCGACGAAATCGGCGGGCACGTCGTGAATCGCCTGCACGCCGCGGGTGTTCTGCGCCGTGAGGGCGGTGATCACGCTGGCGCCGTAGACCCGGAACGCCGCGAAGGTCTTGAGGTCGGCCTGGATACCGGCACCCCCGCTCGAATCCGAGCCGGCGATGGTCACGGCGATGGCGGTCATGGCGCGTCCCTCCTCATCCCTGCATGTCCCTAGCGGGTTCCGTCGCCACGCTGCCCCAGCGCCTCGTCGACCCGCGCGCGCAGATCCCGTGCCTTGGCCTCGGTGGCGCCGCCCTTGAACAGGGCGCCGATCAGCGCCACCCCGTCGGCGCCGGCACGGATCACCGAGGCGGCGTTGCTGGCATCGATCCCGGCGATGGCTCCGAGCGGCAGGGTCCGGCCCCGGGCGAGCCGGGCGCGGAACACGATCCGCTGCAGCCCGTCGAGGCCGACCGGCGGGTCGGGATTGTCCTTGCTGGTGGTGGAGAAGACGCCGCCGATGCAGGCATAGTCGATCGGCAGGCGGTAGAGTTCGTCGGCCTGGGCCCCGGTCTTCACCGTCAGTCCGATCACCGCGCGGGGACCGAGCAGGCGGCGCGCCTCCTCCGGGTGCAGATCCGACTGGCCGAGATGCACGCCCTCGACCCCGGCGGCGAGGGCGAGATCGATCCGGTCGTTGACGAGAAGCGGCACCCGGCCGGCAATGGCCGTGTGGATCGCCCGGATCCGGGCCAGGGCGGCGCGGGCATCCGACAGGTCCTTGTCGCGGTATTGCAGGAGCGTGGTGCCCCCGGCCACCGCCTCCGCCGCCAAGGCGGCGAGCGCGGCCGCATCGTCGCCCAGCACGCCGACATCGAGGATGCCGTAGAGGCGTAAGTCCACCGCCGTCCCGGCGGGAGGGCGGGACAGGCCGAGCCCGGTGCCGATGCTCATGGTTGTCCCCCTGCCCGCTTCCCGTGCCGCCCGCCCACCATGGCCGCTCCGATCGATGATCTCGTCCTTCGATCTAGCAGGATCGGACCGCCGCCGCGACCGGCGGGAGGCCATTCTGCGAGATGGTGCAACGTCCTGAGCAAGTCCTGCGCAAGTCCTGCGGATGAATCCGGCGGTTCCGTTGACGGTGGCGGGGCTGATCCGGCAAGAGCGCAAGGGGACATGAGCAGAGGGGGCTCGCCGGAACCGCGCCGGCCGCTGCGGGAATGCCCGAGGAGACAGGCTCGAGGCCGACGATCGAGATGAGTACGGCCGAACCGGGTGGGGCCGCTGCCGCGGCGGAGAAGGGGATGCGCGACGCGGGCGCTTCCTCGGTCGGGCTCGTGGCCGTGATCGTCGCGGCGACGGATGGCGAGCCGCGCGCCCTGACGGTCCAGGTCGCGGGACAGGCGCCGGGCCGCGAGAGCGCGCTCCCGGCGGGGCCGCTCGTGCCCGAACATGCCACCTTGGAGAAGGGCCTGCGGGCCTGGGTGGAGCAGCAGACCCACCAGCGGCTCGGCTATGTCGAGCAACTCTATACCTTCGGCGACCGCGACCGGGAGGGCGGGGATCACGGCGTCCACCTGCTGTCAGTGGCCTATCTCGCCCTGGTGCGCGAACTGCGCCCGGCGGGGCTTGCCGAGGCGGCCTGGCGCAACTGGTACCGCTACCTGCCCTGGGAGGATTTTCGCGAGGGACGGCCGGCGGCGCTCGCCGAGATCGAGGCCCGCCTGATGGCCTGGGTCGGGGCCGCTGCCGAGCCGAAGCTCCGGCGCCTGCGCGAGGACCGGGTCGGACTCAATTTCGGCATCGGCGGCGCCTGGAACGAGGAGCGCGTGCTGGAACGCTACGAACTGCTGTTCGAGGCGGGTCTGATCCCGGAGGCCAACGGGCAGGCGGGGGCCGCCGAGCCCGCCGACATCGCCGTGACCGGCCAGCCAATGGCCCACGATCACCGCCGCGTCCTCGCCACCGCGATCGGTCGCCTGCGCGGCAAGATCAAGTATCGCCCGGTGGTGTTCGAGCTGATGCCCCCGGCCTTCACCCTGCTGCAGTTGCAGCGGACGGTCGAGGCCTTGTCGGGGACGCGGCTGCACAAGCAGAACTTCCGCCGCCTCGTGGCTCAACAGGGACTGGTCGAGGAGACCGAGGTGCTGACCAGCGGCAATGCCGGGCGCCCGGCCCGGCTGGTGCGCTTCCGCCGTGAGGTGCTGCTGGAACGCCCCGCCCCCGGCGTGCGGCTCACCCCGTCACGGCGCACGCTCTGATTCCTGCTCCATCGCCCCTTTCTCGAAAGCCGGTACCACCCTTCCGAGGGTCACGGATTCTGAAACAGCCGAGCGAAATGCTCGGGGCAGCCGGCGACCAGGGTGGGAGCGCGGGGGAGGTCGGGGCGGCTGCACAGACTGAAGCCGTAATAGGGCGGCAGCAGGTCGAGTTCGGGCAGGCAGAGCCAGAGGCCGATCTCCGGCTCGGCGTCGGCGACGCTGACGAGGAGCATGCGGTTATCCGAGTCGAAAGCGGCGGCCTGATCGCGAAACAGCAGCGTGATCGAGCGGACCTCGTCCGCCGCGACGCGCTTGTGCAGCCAGATCATCGGAAAACGCCCTCCGATAAGGCGTTTGCCGGCTCGCTACGGCCGGTTCAACCGATCTCGCTGCATTGCAGAGGGGCAGGTTGGCCATGGATGAGACGGGTGCGCGAAACGTCGGCCGCCGAGCGACGGTCCGGCAGCGGCGGCGTCCTTTCGACCGGAGCGCTGTGAGGCCGCTTCGGGAGGCCGTCCGCCCTGCTCGACGATCGTTCGTGGGCCCGGTCGTGCCGGCTTCCGGCGATGGGGACGATCACCGAATACAGCATCGCCCCGGATGCGCGATCCGAGGCGATGCTTGAAACGTTCTGCTCGGCCCGCCGAGAAGGCTTCGGCCGGTTCGGATCGGGAGCGCCCTACTCTTCCTTCTTGCGGCGCGGGGCGCGGCGCTTCTTCTCCGGAGCGGGCTCCGGCTCGGCGGCGACGGGCTCCGGCACCGCTTCGGGCTCCGGCTCCGGCTCGGCGACCCGACGGCGCTGCTGGCCGAGGCCGAGGGCGCGCGCCAGTTCCGAACGCTGCTCGGAATAGCTCGCCGAGGTCATGGGGTAATCGTTCGGGAGCCCCCATTTCGCCCGGTACTGTTCCGGCGAGAGGCCGCGCAAGGTCAGATGCCGACGCAGCGTCTTGTAGGGCTTTCCATCCTCGAAGCTGACCAGGAAGTCGTGATTGACCGACTTGCGGATCTCCTGAGGCGTCGCTTTCGGCGGCCCGGTCTCGACCGAGGCGCGGCCGGCGGAGCTGACCGAGCGGATCGCTTCGTGCACCTCACCGAGAAGCTTCGGTAGTTCGGCGCTCTGGACATGATTGTTGCTGACGTAGGCAGAAACGACATCTGCCGTCAGGGTAACGAGGCGGGCGGTTTCTGCGTCCTGTTCGCTGGTGTCCATGGCGCGATCTTCTATGAGGAGGGATAAGTTCGGTAACGGTAAGCTCAGTGTCGCTGAGGAGCAAGTCATCCATAGCGAAAACGAGCGCATGCATGCCCAACAAAATGCAGTGACGCTGGTACTTCTGCGTTTTCAGGAGAGAAAAATCATCGATCTCAAGCTGCGCCCATAAAGGGAAGTGATCAATTTTAGCCTATGCGTGTTGCCGGCTGGGAATATGCCAAATGTTGGAACGATCGACGCTTTTCTTGTGAAAAATCAGCTATATCAACCGTTTATGCTCTTCATCGGTTGTTGCTCGACCATGTCCGGCGCTGCGACAACCCTTGGGAAGGAACCGTGGCCATGGCCAGGTGCGGCGTCCTGCCGCAGGATTCGGTATTTTCTGTGGATTCCGGCTCTCACCCAATCCGGTCGATCCCTTCGGGATGGCGGATCTGGGTTTCGCTCAGGCACCGCGCGGGCTTGCCAAGACGAAACCCGCTCCGATCGAGCGGAGCCCGTATCAGACCCTGCGAACGAAAAGTCTCTTGGAGATGCGGAAGCGTTTGCAACCGTTGTCGCGCGATAAAGACAGGGTAATCCGGCCCGTTGCTTGTGCCGGTTCAGTCGCGATGGCGGCAAGCCTTGAGCGGATCCTCGAATCCGACAGAGAGCGAGAGGCTCGATCCGTCTGAATCTGCTCCGGTTGATCGGACCGGAGGCAGGTTCGGCAAGCCCGCGCGGTGCCTGAGCGAAGCCCAGATCCGCCATCCCGAACGGA
>NZ_NKUI01000235.1 GCF_014845115.1 Methylorubrum zatmanii
GCCGCGCCGACCGGTTCGGCCGCCTGCGGATCGTCGCGCCGCACACGCCGAAGCGCCGGCCGATCCTGGTCCATGCCAAGGTCGCGATCATCGACGAGCGCCTGCTGCGGATCGGCTCGACCAACCTCAACAACCGCTCCTTCGGCTACGACACCGAGTGCGACCTCGCGGTCGAGGTGCCCGCCGAGGATTCCGCCGCCCGCGCCGCCCTGCGCCGGGTGCTCTACGGGCTGCTCAGCCATCACGGCGGCTGCCCGGCCGACGTGTTCGCCCAGGCTGTCGCGGCGCGCGGCTCCCTGCGGGCGGTGCTCGACGATCCCGAGCTGATGCCCGGCTCGCGGCTCTGCCCCCTGGTCCCCTCCTGGCGCGGCCCGCTGATCCGCCTCGTCGAGGCGTTCCATCTCGGCGATCCGGCCAGCCCGGCGGATGCGTGGCGCCCCTGGCGCCGCCGCGCGGTGGTCTCGCGCGCCTCCAGCGCGCTGCGGAAGCCGACAGTCGTCGAGGCGTCGGTTTAGGACTCCTGATCTGATCGGGATCCCAAAGGGATCATCCCTTTGGCGGGGGCTCGGGGCAGAGCCCCGATGACGATTCAGGCCCCGATCCGGATCTCCGCCAGCAGCGGCAGATGGTCGGAGGCTTGCCGGGCCAGGGCGGTGTTCACGACGGCGATGCGCTCGACGGCGATCCGATCGCTGACGAAGACGTGGTCGATGCGCAGCAGGGGGAAGCGACTAGGGAAGGTCGCCTCGCCGCGTCCCCGGCGGCGGCCGGCCAGCTGCCGCGCATCGGTGAGGCGCCGGTTCAGCCGGCGATAGGCCCGGGACCAGGCGGTGGCGTTGAAGTCGCCGAGGAGCACCACCGGCTCCGCGCAGGCCGGATCTCCGAGCCAATCGGGCCCGAGCAGGGCCTCGGCCTGGGCGATGCGCTCCGCGCCGAGCAGGCCGAAATGCGTGTTGAGCACCTGAAGCCGCGCCGCGCCGGCGGTGACCTCGACCCAGAGGGCGCCCCGCGGCTCCAGGCCGGGCCGCCGCAGCAGGCCGGGCAGGGAGGCGGCGCGCCGCAGCCGCGAGGGCAGGCGGGTGAGCAGGGCGTCGCCGTAACGCTCTTCCGCGAGGTGCAGGGCCGGGTGGAAATGCGCGCTCATGCCGACGCGCCGGGCGATCTCCTCCGCCTGATCCAGCCCGCCGGTGCGCGTGCGCCCGACATCGACCTCTTGCAGGGCGACGATGTCGGCCCCCGTGGCGGCGACGACCCGCGCCACCCGCTCCGGGGCGATCCGCCCATCGGTGCCGCGGCAATGGCGGATGTTGTAGCTGAGCAGGCGCAGGCGCCCCGATTCCGCCGGATCCGGTGCGATCATCGTCCCGCCGGGCCGCCCGTCGATCTCCCCGTCCATCTGCCCTTGGCTCACACCCTCTCCCTTCGACCGATCCCGCGCGGCGCGCGCCAACCGAACGCCGGGGCCGGCCAACCGATCCCTGCGATGCGGTGCCATCGGCCGCGGCGTTTTCCGCTGGCGGCGGAACCGAGCGGGGGATCGCCTCTTTCGAGAAAGCGAAGCGGGCGGGATCCTGGGCCCGGCCTTGGCGATCGGATCGCGATAGGATCGGATGAGCACGAATCGGAGCGAGGGGGCGCGGCAGGCATGAGGACCGAGGACGCCAGTCCCCGCTACGTCGATCTCGACGCCTGGGAGGGACGCGACATCCTTCAGGCGCTCTGGGAGGGCCAGCTCGCCGCCGTCGCGGCCGTGGGCCCGGCCTTGGCCGAGATCGCCGCCGCGGCGGAGGCCGCCGAGGCGGGGCTGCGCGAGGGCGGGCGCTTGGTCTATGTCGGAGCGGGCACCTCGGCCCGGATCGGCGTGCAGGACGGGGCGGAATTGCCGCCGACCTTCGACTGGCCGGAGGCCCGCCTGGGCTTCGCCATCGCCGGCGGGGAAGGCGCCCTGCTGCGCGCCGTGGAGGATGCCGAGGATTCCGGGGCCGACGGCGCGGACTGGATCGCCCGCGCCGGAATCGGCCCCCGGGACGTGGTGGTGGGGCTGGCCGCCAGCGGCACGACGCCGTTCACGCTCCAGGCGCTGAAGGCCGCCCGCGCCCGCGGCGCCGTCACGGTGGGGATTTCCAACAATCCCGGCACGCCGATCCTGCGCGAGGCCGCCCATCCCATCCTCGCCGCGACGGGGGCGGAGGTGCTGGCGGGCTCGACCCGGATGAAGGCGGGCACCGCGCAGAAGGTGATCCTCAACCTGTTCTCGACGCTGCTGATGATCCGGCTCGGCCGGGTCTACCGTGGCCGGATGGTGGCGATGCGCGCGACCAACCGGAAGCTGCGGGCCCGGGGCGTGGCCATGGTCGCCGAACTCGCCCGATGCGACGCGGAGGCCGCCGCCGACGCGCTGGGGCGGGCGGAGGGCGACATCAAGCGCGCGGTGCTGATCGCGGGCG
The DNA here is from genome assembly GCF_014845115.1 of Methylorubrum zatmanii. Classification (GTDB taxonomy): domain Bacteria; phylum Pseudomonadota; class Alphaproteobacteria; order Rhizobiales; family Beijerinckiaceae; genus Methylobacterium; species Methylobacterium zatmanii. The sequence continues at coordinate 2,448 of NZ_NKUI01000235.1, forward strand.
GCGCGAGCCCGGCGCGGGCGGACGACCTGCTCCTGCGCCATGACGGCAACCTGCGCCGGGCGCTCGGTGAGGCGGCGCGCCCATGACCAGACCCGAGACCGGCAACCCGACGACCTTCATGGCGCGGGAGATCGCCGAGATCCCCGCCGCCGCCGGGCGCCTGCTGGCGGAAGGGGAGGCGGCCCGGATCGGCGCGGGGCTGAGGGACAGGGCCTTTCCGTTCGCGGTGCTGTGCGGGCGGGGCAGTTCCGGCCATGCCGGCGTCCACCTGCGCTACCTGATCGAGACGCGGCTCGGCCTGCCGGTCTCGGCGGCGGCGCCCTCGGTGGTGACGGGCTACGACCGTCCGCCCCAGGTCGCGGGGGCGCTGTTCGTGGTGATCTCGCAATCCGGCCGCTCGCCGGATCTGGTCGCGGCGACCGAGGCCGCGCGGGTGGGCGGGGCGCTGACCCTGGCCGTGGTCAACGATCCCGATTCTCCCGCCGCGCGGGCGAGCGATCTCGTCCTGCCGATCCTGGCCGGGCCCGAGCGGGCGGTCGCCGCGACCAAGACGGTGACGAACTCGCTGGTCGCGGGCGCTGCCCTGGTGGCGGCCTGGGCCGGCGATGGGCAACTGGGGCAGGGCCTCTCCGCCCTGCCGGAGCGGCTGGACCGGGCGCGCGCCCTCGACTGGTCGGCCTGGACGACGGATCTGGCGCAGGCCCCGGCCGCCTTCGTCACCGGGCGCGGCCACGGGCTCGGGCCGGTGCGGGAAATCGCGCTCAAGCTCGCCGAAACCTTACGCCTGCCGGCACTGGGCTATTCCGCGGCCGAGCTGCGCCACGGCCCCCGTGCCTCGGTCTCCGCCGCCACCCCGGTCCTGGCGCTGCGGCAGGCCGATCCCCTGGCCGAGGGCGTCGATGCCCTGGTGCGCGACCTCGCCGGCGATGGGGTGCGGGTGCAGGCCTGCGGCGGACCGCTCGGCAGCCTGCCCTGGATCGGCGACGGGCACCCGGCCTGCGACCCTATCGCCATGCTGGTCCCGGCCTACCGGGCGATCGAGGCGGAGGCCCGCCGCCGCGGCCTCGACCCGGACGCGCCCGCCGGCCTGACCAAGGTCACGGAGACGCTGTGATGGCGGGCGCGAGACGCGGGCCGGGGCTCCGCCCCGGCGCCCCGGCGAAGGGATGATCCCTGTGCGAACCCAAACCGACCAAGCGTTGTCCGCCGAGGCTGTCTTCGACGGCGAGCGGATCCTGCGCGACCGGGTCGTCGTGCTGCGTGGCGGGCGGATCGCCGACCTCGCCGCCGCGCCGCCTGCGGGCGTGCCGGTCACCCCTCTGCCGGCGGGCGCGATCCTGGCGCCGGGCTTCGTCGACCTTCAGGTCAATGGCGGCGGCGGGGTGCTGCTCAACGACGATCCGAGCGTCGCGGGCATCGCCCGGATCGTGGCGGCCCATCGCCGGGGCGGCACCACCGCCCTCCTGCCGACCCTCATCACCGACACCCGCCCGGCGATCCGCGCCGCGATCGAGGGCGTCGCGGCGGCGCTGCGGGCCGGCGTGCCCGGCCTCCTCGGCATCCATCTCGAAGGGCCTTTCCTCAGCCCGGAGAGGATCGGCATCCACGATCCGTCCCGTCTGGCGCAGTTCGGGCCCGGCGACGCGGCGCTCCTGACCGGGCTGGGCGGGCACGGCGTCACCCTGGTGACGCTGGCGCCCGAGCGGGTGCCGCCGGGAGCGGTGGCCGATCTCGTCGCCCGCGGCGCCCGGGTCTGTGCCGGGCACACCGCCGATCCCGGCCCGGCGATCCGGGCGGCGATGGGCGAGGGGCTGTCCGGCTTCACCCATCTGTTCAACGCCATGTCGCAGCTGGGCCCCCGCGCGCCCGGCGCGGTCGGCATCGCCCTGGCCGAGGAGGGGGCGTTCGCCGGGATCATCGCCGACGGCCACCATGTCGGCGACGATCAGCTCCGCCTGGCCCTGCGCCTCAAGGGGCGGGATCGGCTGATGCTGGTGACCGACGCGATGCCCCCCGTCGGCGACCTCCGGGCGGATACGTCCTTCACCCTGTTCGGCCGCCGCATCGCGCGCGCGGGCGACCGCCTCACCGGTGAGGACGGAACGCTGGCCGGCGCCGCGATCACCATGGCCCAGGCCGTGCGGCACATGAGCCGGCGGGGCGGCGCCTCCCTGGAGGAGGCCCTGGCGATGGCCTCCCTGACCCCCGCCCGTTTCCTCGGGCTCGAAGCGCGGCTCGGCCGGATCGCCCCCGGCCATGCCGCCGACCTCGTGGCGCTGTCCGCCGATCTCGACGTGCTCGGCACCTGGATCGGCGGGGAACAAGCCCCCTGACCGGCGGTTCGCCTCGTCACGGTGCCCAACGGGCATCGGTGCCAAGAGGTTTGAATCGATGAGAGCTTCGTTTCGAGGCGGCCTCGTCGCCCTGGCCGCCACGCTCGCCCTCGCCCTCGCCGGTCCCGCCTGCGCCCAGGGTGCCGGCGCCAACGCGGGCAGCGGCCTCTCGCCGTCGTCGAGCGCCACCGGCAACGACCGCACGGCCGGGGTCAATAACGGGAATTACCGGCGGCCCGGCGGCTACGGCACGCGGCGGGGCGACCGCTCGGGCAGGGCCCGGCCGCACCGGATCATCCGGGGCCGCGCCCACCGGGACTGAGCGGAAGCCGCCCATCGTCTGTCGGCCCCGCCGCCCCGCCTCCCTCGGTGTCGCAGGGCCGAACCCCCGCTCCCGGCGGAACGTTGGCGCGGCGCGCATCGACCGGGAGCGACCGTGACGGACAGACCCATCGCCGACTACGCCGTGATCGGCGATACCTGCACCACGGCCCTGATCGCCCGCGACGGTTCCCTCGATTGGCTGTGCTGGCCCCGGCATGACGGGCCGGCCGTGTTCCTGGCGCTGCTCGACGCGGAGCGGGGCGGCACCTGCCGCCTCGTTCTCGACGGCCTGAGCGGCATCACCCGCCGCTATCTCCCCGGCACCACCATTCTGGAAACCACCTTCGTCACCGCCACTGGCCGGGCGGTGCTCACCGACTTCATGCCGCTCCATCCGCACGCATCCGTGCCGGAGGAGGGGCCGGACGGCCACGCCCAGGGCCGGGTGGTCCGCCGCCTCGCCTGCGAGGCGGGGCAGCTCTCCGGCCGCTGGGAGCTGCGGCCGACCTTCGATTACGCCCGCGCCCCGACCGAGGCGGTGACGCAAGCGGACGGCCGGATCCGCTTCAGGGGCGGGGGCGAGACGATCCTCGCCGCCTGCACGGTGCCGCTGGAGCGGCGCGATGCCGCCGCCGAGGGCGCCTTCTCCCTGCGGGCCGGGGGGCGCGCCGATCTGGTGATCGCCCATGGGGACGACACGGTGGGGGAGGGGGTGTCCGAGGCGGTCGATGCATCGCTGGCCGCGACGCGGGCCTATTGGGAGGAATGGTCGGGCCGCTGCACCTATCGCGGCCCCTATCGCGACACGGTCCTGCGCAGGAGCTATGCAGGATTTTA